>DJYX01000170.1:0-135 GCA_002450295.1 Deltaproteobacteria bacterium UBA6967 | reverse complement strand
GCTGAATCTACAGAGCTTCAGCTTGCTAGACTAAACCTATTTTCTGCTGTAGCGGCAACGTTATCAACTGGATTAAATTTGTTGGGGATTGAGCCCCCTGAACGGATGTGAGAATGACTTCTCAAGTTACGCGAG
>DJYX01000045.1:19742-24292 GCA_002450295.1 Deltaproteobacteria bacterium UBA6967 | reverse complement strand
AGGCGATTCACTTCCTGGGCAATCTACTGAGAGGCCTCTCTGGCCTGGGGCAACAGGTCGCGCTGGTTGATGAAACCATGCACCATTCCCTCCCAGTTTCGCTCCACCACAGGAATCTTTGCGTCGCGTAAGCGTTGGGCATAGGCCAGCCCCTCATCCCGTAACGGATCAAATCCGGCCACCAACAGTATGGTAGGAGGCAGACCAGTTAGGGAATCAGCAAAGAGTACGGAAGCCTCGGGGTGTTTGGGATCTACGGCGGTTGGCAGATACTGCTGAATGAACCAACGCATGGATGCCCGAGTGAGCAGGTAGCCCTCAGCAAAGGATTCGTAGGAGGGTAGACTTTGGGTGAGATCGGTCACTGGATAGATCAGGACCTGCCCTGCCAATTTGAACAGAGCCTGATCTTTGACTCGGAGGGCCACCGCTGCCGCTAGATTCCCCCCAGCGCTGTCTCCTCCAACTAACAGTTTGTGCGAATCTCCTCCAAGCGAGTCCGCGTTTTCTGCAATCCATTGGGTCGCTGTCCAGCAGTCGTCCAGTCCAGCTGGAAAGGAATGTTCAGGGGCTAGCCGGTAGTCTACCGAGACCACCAGCAATTGAGCTTCCTGGCAAAGTGCTCGGCAGAAACCATCCACTCCATCCAGACTCCCCAAAACCCATCCACCTCCATGAAAAAAGATCATCACCGGCAATCCGGTGGCTGTTGCAACTGTGGGGCGATAGATCCGCAGGGGAATTGAACCATTTGGGCCCTCACAGTGCCGCTGCTCCACAGAGCCAACAGCTTGAGGTTCGCTGAGTTGCCATCGGCGACTGGTTTCTTCTGAGATTCTTCGAGCCTCTGGAGGGGCCAGGGTCGTTAGATCAGGCAGATTCAGGGAAGCACGTAATTGCAGGTAAAGTTGGGCTTCAGGAGCTAAATTCATGAATTCTCAAACTTCATGAGGAGGCAAAACGCAAGGATCGATCAACAATCCAATGATGATGTGCTTGAGTTTGACACCAAATGCGAGCAGGAAGCCAGAGAAATCATGCATTGATGGGAAGGCTTTCGAAGCCCCTCATCTGGCCTGTCGGCCACCTTCTCCCTGATGGAGAAGCCGAAGACCTGATTGATGGAGAAAGTAGCGCAGTAGAGAATTTTCAGTGAAAAGCAACGCAGCGGAAGAAATTTTATAATGAGAGCAGCGGAAGAGGATATGTTAGAAGCAAGCGGAGGACACAAAAAAAGGGAAGCGGTATTTCACGCTTCCCTGTTAATGTTAAGTATTAGGTTGGATTACCAGCTGAATGGCATTGAACCAATTGTTACAGTACCATCTGCTTCATCTTTAACATAATACAGTCTGTCTTGTGCTGGACTGAAATGAATTGCTCTTACGCTTTGGTAAGGAAACTTAATTACCTCCTTATCTAATGTTAATGCTGATTCAGTACCATAAACTGATGATGAAAGCTCAAATGGTACACTCACATTATAAGTACGAACGGAGCCCTCGTCTTGTAGTATAATGAACTTAGTTCCGTCAGCCTTCCAAATAATTTCTTGATGAGTGTCTGCTGAAGTACCCTGACGAAAGTACCTTCCGTCTGTTTCAGCAAGTTTAGTCATTGTTGAGAAATCATATGAACCAGCTAATTCCCACTCTTGACTAATTCCAATGTCGCCCATTCTTGTATATCCACCAACAATCATCCTTGTGCCTTCTGGATTGAATGCAAACGCAGCTGGATGTGTAACTCTAGTATTATCATAAGTTTCAAGAGTATAATCTACTTCTGAATTAAGAGTACTAATATCATATGCGACATCCAAGTCCCATACTCTAATACTACTCTGAATACCGTTGTAACTGGCATCATTCAATCCAATCAACTTTCTGCCATCAGCGATAAATTTGAGGTTATTGGTGAAACAAGTATTCCCAAAATTGAGTGAAGCGTTACAGAATTGGAATCGTTCTGTTCGTGTAGCTGTTCTTGGATCCCAAGTAGTAGCTAAATCATATTGTACAAAACTACCTTCCCCAGTCCAAGTGGCAATAATCAAGTACATTTTGGATCCATCAGGACTGAACTCAATTGCTTCAGCCTTACGAGCAGTGCCGTTAATAGTATTATCAACAGTTGTCTCAAAAGCTGGCTCGTCAGCTAACAACATACCATCAACAGTAATTGTAGTAGGAACTGAAAGTTCGCCTACACCAAGTGGACTTACACCTGCTACTGCATATGTATAGTCTTGTCCTTGTGTAAGATTGTCAAAGTTAACAACAGTTCCACCTGTTACAGTAATATATGGTGAGTTTTCATTAACAGTTCCACCAGTTGAGTAGTAAACATTATACTCATTAATACCTTCTACAGCCTCCCAGCCAACTACTACAGTATCACCAACCCAGTTAGTAGCTGTGGCGTTCTGAGGTGTGCCTGGTAGTGTGTTGTTGTAAATGCTCATAACCTCATCAGCGCTCAGTGTCTCACCAAACACCATCAGCTCATCTATATAACCTTTCCATGATTCTTGGCCTCTTCTATTCAAGCCTACTTTCAACCGGTTAAACTCCGTAATCATCCCTTCGTATGTACCAACGTTCTCACCATTGACGTACAAGTTGGCAGTGCCATTATCCATTGTAACAGCCAAGTGGGTCCAAGTATTCAGCTCGAGTGCATTTGGAGCAGTTAATTTTTGGCTTCCATCACAATGATCTTCACGACAACCATACAGTTGAGGTCTCATATTATCAGTCACATTCAACTGAAAACCTTCACCCCAACTATCAGCTCCTGTATCAAATTCATCTTTAACAGCAGTGGTTGAAAATACTGAAGACCACTTATTCATGTCTTCATCAGCATTAACCCAAACTGAAATACTCCATCTGCCATCAGCAACTTCATCAACATTCTCGTCGTTGAAGTCCAAGTTGTAAGCGTAACCTCCATCACCATCAAAGTGACCTGCTTTACCATTTACACAACCATTTGAATAAGCAATCGAATCACCGGTTGGAGTTAGGTCATATGAGCCAGCAGAGTCGCTCAAGTCACCTTCAAAGGAATAGTAAGCAACTAATCCTTCAGGTTCGTATGTGGAAGGAGTACAACCAAGTGCCAGTGCTGATTCAGTAAGTGGAGTGCCGACTGCTTCTGTACCATCAGCAGCCACTGCCGTTACAGTGTAGGTATAGTTCTGTCCTGCTACCAATGGAGCATGAGCAAACACGATTGGATTAGCACCATCGGCTACCTGCTGAGCGGACACGTCAATAATGTTCTCAGTTCCATCTGATGAAACCCAAGTTAGATTGTAGCTCGTTGCGTTATCTACTGGGCTCCAGGTAACAACAATCTTCTGCTCTTTGGCAGTAAGTGTTACAGTCGGGGCATCAAGCTCGGTGCCACCGTCCGTGCCGTCGCCACCGTCACCTGCTCCATCACCTCCGCCTGTACCTGAACCATCACCAGTACCACTACCGCTATCGCCACCGTCAGTACCAGCACCGTCTCCACCATCTGTGCCAGTTCCACCGCCTGTGCTTCCGGCACCGTCAGTTGTACCACCTGAGGAACCTCCGCCTGTACCTGAACCATCACCATCAGTTGTTCCCCCGTCAGTACCACCTGTACTTCCAGTTGATCCAGAGCCATCACTACCGCTTCCGTCTGCAGAGCCTCCCGTTGAGCCGTCACCTGAGCCACCATCTGTTGAACCACCTGTGCTTCCGGATCCGTCAGAAGAACCATTACCTGTTTCCCCACCATCGGAACCAGTGCTGGTATCCCCACCAGTTGAGCTACTTCCAGTATCCCCACCTGTGTCACCGGAACCTGAGCCACCATCTGTTGAACCACCTGTGCTTCCGGATCCGTCAGAAGAACCAGTGCTGGTATCACCACCATCTGTGCCAGTTCCACCGCTTGTGCTTCCGCCTGTGGAACCACCAGTAGAGCCATCACCACTACCATCACCACCGGTAGTACTGCCATCCGATCCGGTACTCGTAGCTCCACCATCTACCCCACTTCCATCTGAGGAGCCTCCGGTTGATCCAGAGCCATCAGAGGTTCCGCTGGCACTTCCAGCACCATCACCTGGAGCTCGATCTGCTCCTGAGCCGGATCCCCCGATATTCTCAGGAGCTTCTGGGTAGTCTTGATCGTAGACGATGGTTCCTTCTTCGATACAGCCGAAGAGCATCAGACTTGTGAAGATGATGAGAAGAGCTTTCATGTTTCCTCTTTAGAGAGTGGCGAATAGCACTTGTGAACCGCGCCGATGTTTGTGTTGCTTTAATGTTACAAATAAATAGCAATAACTGTCAATAAGAAAATTTATCTTTTATAGATGAAAATTAATAAATTATTGTTTTTATTGATAATAAAAATTAATAATCATTGAAAATTTATTGTAAAATCAAAAATAGAACCTATATTAGACGTTACAGTATTCTGGCATTTGTACTGAAATCCCATTCGACAGTCTTCAATTCATGGCATGAACACCCCAGAATGTAGAACAAAAGATTGATGTAATATAT
>DJYX01000045.1:12748-19405 GCA_002450295.1 Deltaproteobacteria bacterium UBA6967 | reverse complement strand
AAATAATTGAACTTTTGGAAAAATCGGAGGTAGAAATGAAAAAAGGGGAGTGGCTACGAAAGAGGGAGAGACCTCAATAGAGAGTCAAAAAACAATAAAAAAAATTTATTTATCGGAAAAAATGAATTTCTGGAGGATTTCCAGTCGTGCAGGCACAAGAATGAGGGAGCGGGGAGGTTTTAGGCCTAGGATAGAACCTGGGGGTCAAGGCAGGTCACATCACTTGACAGCCCCAGAGAGCAAGCCACTGATGATGTACTTCTGGAAGAACAAAGCAAAGACAACAGGGGGGATTACGGCAAGTACTCCAGCAGCGATGATGGTGACATAGCTGACATCTAGAGCTGTGGCGAACATCCCAGCGACCACGGTGCTGGTGTAGGACTTCTCGGTCTCGGTGATCAGCAGAGCGAAGAGGAATTCCCCCCAGGAGAGCAAGAAGGCGAGGATGGCTGCTGTCGTTAGGCCTGGAATGGAGAGAGGGATGATGATCTTGTTGGCTACCTGGAAGCGGTTACAGCCGTCCATTCTGGCAGCGTCCTCCAACTCAGTGGGAATCGTTTTGAAGTAAGCCTGCAGCAACCAAATCGAATACGGCAGGACGAAGGACATGTTGATGAAGATCAAAGTCACCAAGTTGTCATTCATCCCCATTTTCTTGGCGAAGAGCACAATTGGAATAGCCAGGGATAGGGCTGGCACAAGTCTGACAACCAGAATGGAAAAAAGCAGGGTGTAGCGACCACGGAAGTTGAGGCGAGCGATGGGGTAGGCGGCATAGGCCCCAAAAACGACACTGAAGAAAGAGACACTGAGGGCAATGATTCCGCTGTTTACAAAGGAACCGAGGTAGACGCGAGCTTGGTACGAGGAGCTATACCCTTCGGTTGAAATCACGGCTTCATCGAACAGGGCTCCATAAATGATTTCCTTGTAGCTGGCAAAACTCACAGGATCAGGCCACAAGGAAGCGGGAACCTGCATCAACTGTCTTTCTAGTTGTAAGCTCGCACCAATCATCCAGAGAAAGGGGCCGACGAAGACAGCCAGAAACAGCGCAGAAGCAAAATAGAGGAGTATGTAGCGAATGATCCGATTGCTCTTCACTTAGATTCTCCCAATTTCAACTGAGCAAGCTTGTCTTGGTAGACCGCGATTGGGACTTGGCCAGTGATGAGTGCTTGCTTTACGTCAAGGGCCAGTTCGAGCATCGCTGCACACACTAAGATCGGTAGCTTGGCCAGTGGCCGTTTTGCTAGGTGGTTTTTTCAATTTTTAACAGCTCCGGAGAGCAGGCCACTGATGATGTACTTCTGGAAAAATAGAGCAAAAATTACGGGGGGGATCACGGCCAGTACCCCTGCTGCGATGATGGTGACGTAGTTGACATCGACGTCATTGGCAAACATGGCGGCGACCACGGTACTCGTGTAGGACTGTTCCGTCTCTGTAATCAGTAGAGCAAAGAGGAATTCCCCCCAGGACAAAAGAAAGGCAAGAATTCCTGCAGTAGTCATCCCGGGGATCGACAAGGGAATGATGATCTTGTTGGCTACCTGGAAGCGGTTGCAGCCATCCATTCGAGCTGCGTCTTCCAATTCAGTAGGAATGGTTTTGAAGTAGGCCTGCAGCAACCAGATCGAATACGGCAGGACGAAAGACATGTTGATGAAGATCAGCGTCAGCAGGTTGTCATTCATCCCCATTTTCTTGGCGAAGAGCACAATGGGAATCGCCAGAGCGAGGGCAGGGATAAGTCGTACGACCAGGATCGAAAAAAGCAGAGTATATCTACCTCGGAAGTTGAGGCGAGCGATGGGGTAGGCGGCATAGGCCCCAAAAACCACACTGAAGAAAGAGACACTGAGGGCAATGATTCCACTGTTGAGGAAAGAGCCGAGATATATCCGTGACTGGTAGGAAGAACTAACACCGTATGAGGAAACCTCTGCTTCATCGAAAAAAGCCCCCATGAAGATCTCCTTGTAGCTTGCCAGGCTAACAGGATCGGGCAACCAAACAGGAGGAACTTTGACGAGCTGCCGTTCGAGTTGCAGGCTGGAGCTGACGAGCCAGACGAAAGGACCGATAAAGACCAGCAGGAAAAGCGCAGACGCAAGATAAAGGAGAATATAGCGAGTGAGGTTATTACGCTTCACTGTTTTTCCCCACGGTCCAGGAAGGCATAGAAGACGATGGCGATGAAGAGGGTGATCAAGCCCAGAATCATGGCCAGCGCGCTGCCCGTTCCGAAATCCAGCTTCTTGAAGGTGTTGATATAGATGCTCCAACCGAGGACAGTGGTGGACTTGCCCGGGCCTCCTGAAGTCAATACATAAATGATGTCGAATACCTTTAGAGCAAAGATGGTTTCAAAGATCAGCACGACGGTGAGTGTTGGACGAAGTAAAGGCAGTGTGATGTATTGGGTCCGCTTCCAGGCATTTGCACCTTCCAATTCTGCGGCTTCATGCAGTGTTTTGGGGATCGTTTGAAGTCCTGCAAGAATAAGCAATGTGGCCAGGGGGATGTTCTTCCAGGAATAGGCAATGATCACCCAGATCATTGCGCTGGGCATCGTGGTCAACCAAGCAACATACTGATCGATGATGCCCCCCATTTGAAATAGAGCGTTCATTACTCCAAAAGCTGGATGCAACAGCCACTTCCAGAGAAGAGCATTGACCACATCAGGTATCGCCCAGGGGATCAGTAACAGTGCTCGAAGGATCCCTCTTCCAGGATAATCCTGATTCAGAAGCAAGGCGAGGAAGAAAGCGACGACGGTGATAACTGCCACGGCACTCGCCGCAAAGATAAAACTAGTTGCCAGGGAATCCCAGAATTTATCATCTGTCAGAATTTTTTCGTAATTCCGAAAACCCGCAAAAGGTCGCTTGGCTCGTTTGAGGTTATAGCGATGAAAACTGAGATAGATGGCGTAAGCCAGTGGAACCAGGACGGTCACCGCAAGGATTAGCAAAGCTGGTGCACTGAAGATCAGCGCCAGTCTTCCTTGGGGGATTTCTGAGGAGGAATTCTTGGTCATTGTAGAAAGGGCATTCTGAACGAATGCCCTCCTCTTGTTATAGGATCAATGGAAGCAGCAGTGCATCAGTACTCGGACTGCAACTCATTCCAATTCTCCGCCAATTCTTCAAGGATCGGGTCGGCGTCTCCACCATTGATGATTTCCTGGAAACCAGCCCAGGCTTCAATCTCCCAGTCAGAGAAATAGGGTACGAAGCGATAACCTCGGTTGATCGCATACTTGGCTTGCTCCTGGAGCAGGTCTGGGTTGATCCAGCCAGAGATTGAATTACGGACATCGTCGTCCTTGTAGAGTGGAGCTGGGGAGAAGCCGAGTCCAAACTCCAAGGCCCAGCGCTTGGGCACGTAGTACACTCCAGTGGCATCCTTACCTCCAAGGAACTGAACCAGTTTCCAGGCCTGCTCCTTATCGGCTTCCGACGTGATGGAATAGAGGCGCACATAACCAATCGTACCGCTGGTGGCATCAGCAGAGCCTGGGACTAAGGCGTTCTTGATGTTGCCTGCTTCGTTGGATTGCTCAGAGTCGTTGAGCACCTTCATCTCGTAGTCAGTAACAAGACTGAATGCTGCAGTACCGGAGCGGACAAACTGATCGATCTCACCGTCCCCTTGGCTCATGGAGGCCTGATTGATCAACCCACTCTTCATGCCATCAGCAATCCAGGCAAGCGCCTTGCGAACACCGCTGTTGGGCTCCTGGAATACAGGTTCCAACTTGTCATTGAAGAAGCGACCACCAAAGCCGGCTGAGACAATTTCCAGTGTTCGAAGAATTGAATTTTCGTTCGCTGCGAGACCAATCACAATGGGACTTGCCAGGACCCCTTTGTCTTTCATTGTCTGGGCTTGCTGCATCAATTCGTTCCAAGTCTTGGGTGGTGAACTAATGCCGGCTTGTTTCATCAAACGATCGTTGTAGACAAACACGGAGTTTCCAGAGTAGTAGGGTAGTCCGTAGACTTCACCTTCAAAGGACATCTGGTCAATGATCCCCTGAGGGAGATCGGCCATGTACTCATCCACACCGGGTAAGCCAGTCAAGGGTACGATCCAGCCAGCAGCAGCCCACTCTGCGAGGAAGCTATCGCGAACATAGACAATGTCAAAGTTGGTTCCCGAGGCAAAGCTCGAAACCATCTTGGTGTGGTACTCGTTGCTGGGGAAGGGGTTGAAAGTCGCACTCAAACCAGACTGACTGGTGAAGCGTTCAAGGTTTTCCCGGACCACATCAACTTGATAGGGCCACCCGGTCAATTCTACATCAACATCCTGAGCAGACGCAGGGGCTGCCCAACCAACCAAGGCAAGCGCAGCAATCGTCAACCATTTCTTCATCATGATCTTATCCTTTTAAAGAGTATGGAAACTTGGGGGGCAGCATCCCCCGAAAGGCTCACTTTCTATGTGAATCGGGCTTTCATTGAAATGAATTTCTCTCTTGGGAGACCATTCACACTTTTTCAGCCAGCTATTCGTGGAGTGACAAAACAAAAAATTTGGTTTTACCAAAATAGCCTAAGGGATAGTGAGTGGGCGAGATATAACCAGAGAAATATTTTGTGTCAATCAAAAAACAGATTTTTTCGAAGTGATTGGCGTTTGTTAGAAAATGCAGCAAGATGATTAATGGGTTCAAAAATCTTTATTCAATTGTGCTGAGGAAATAAGTGATGATCGAGCAAATTTATTGGGAGCAGTTGCGGTCTCCTCAATTGAAATCACTAGCAGATGCCAATGCCATCGTAGTTGTTCCGGTGGGTTCGATAGAGCAACATGGACCGCATCTCCCGGTCAAGGTAGACGCACTACTAGCGACAGAGGTGGCGCGGCGGGCTGCGCTGAAAGTTCAGACACATCAACCAATATTGGTGACACCAACGGTTTGGTGTGGGCTTGCTGAACATCATATGGATTTTTGTGGCACGCTGACCCTTGATTTTGAGACCTTTCATGCGCTGTTAAGAAATCTTTGTCGCTCCATTCGCCACCATGGGTTTCGACGAATCTTCCTTCTCAATGGTCATGGTGGAAACATTGCTGCTCTGAACGTAATCTGTTCGGAGTTGGTCAGAGAGTTGGACGGATTGAGGGTAGTCTCTGGCACTTATTGGACGCTACCTGAGGTGGCTGAGAAGTTTGCCGAGATCCTTGAAGTCCAGCAGAATGTGCGTCACGCTGGTGAAGCAGAAACGTCGATGATGTTGGCCTTGGAACCAGAACTGGTCGATCAGTCCATCCTCAATCAGGCTGATGGGACGCCAGAGATTCCCTTTTATGGATCCGGGGTTTCCCGCTGGGTTTCTTTCAAGGAAGTTTCTGCAAATGGTGTAATCGGGAGTCCCTCTGTCGCAACAGCCGCCAAAGGAGAGTTGTTGCTGGAAGTTGCCTCCGAAGGCATTGCAGGAGTGCTACAAGATCCCGAGTTATGGCAAAACATTATAAAGTGATTGTTGAAATGTGCGCAAATCGATCAAAGTGGTCTAATCAATTGTTACGCTTGCTGGGGTGGATGCTGATGTTCAACATGATTTTATCTGCCTGTTCGGTAGTTGGAGTAAGGGCCTGGGAAGAACCAGCGTATCAAACAAAACTGCATGATGGGAAATTTGAAATTCGTGAATACCAACCCTACCTAGTCGCCGAAGTCTACATGGAGGGAGAAGATTTTGAACAGGCTTCAGGGGATGGGTTCCGAATTCTGGCTGACTACATCTTTGGCAACAATCTCTCGCGTTCATCAGCTGTTCAAATGGCTGGGAAAGCAGAGAAAGAGAGCGAAAGCATCGCGATGACCGCTCCTGTTCAGATGGATCAGGGAGAGCAATCAAATCAATGGAGAATGGCCTTCAGTCTGCCTTCCAAGTGGAACTTGGAGACGGTGCCGATTCCAAATGATCAACGAGTACAATTGCGAGAAGTACCTGCTGAAAAAGTTGTGGTTTTGCAGTTTAGCGGACTGATGGGGGTAGATGATATGAAAGAAAGAGAGCAACAATTGAGGCAGTGGGTAGCGAACCAACAGATTGAAGTCCAGGGGGCAGTCCGCACAGCTCGCTATGATCCGCCTTGGACGTTGCCGTTTCTGCGAAAGAACGAGGTTCAATTAAAGGTGAAAGATTGAAACTGGAGAGGGAAGGAGAGCAGACACTTGTTTCATCTTTTTGCCAGCTCATCTAAACCGTTTCGGAGACAACAGAATGAAACAGTCTTTCCTAATGATCGCATTTTTGCTGATGCCCATGATCGTGCTGGCGGACTATGAATTGGATTGGCCTGAGGCGGACATCGAAGAATTTAATGCGAGTTGTATTCAGTCTGCACTGGAGAGCACGGGTCGTCTCAACGCCAGTGAATTAGCCAATCTGGAGGAATCGTGTGTCTGTTATGCAGAAGTGCTGGATTTTTTGTTTAGCTACGAAGACTTCTTGGCCAATACTGAAGAAATCATGAATACTTTGGTGGATCCCGTGATTGAGGTCTGCTCCACACGCTTGAGCCTCACAAGCAAGGAATGAAGCTTCATCGAGTTTCATGTCACTTCAAGAACTCTACTCTCAACACGTTTTCCCCTGCCTCTGCGATTGGGCAATGTCCAGCAAAGTG
>DJYX01000045.1:11529-12367 GCA_002450295.1 Deltaproteobacteria bacterium UBA6967 | reverse complement strand
ATTGGCTTTGGAACCGGATTGAATCTTCCCTTTTATTCCAAGGATGTTGTGGAGGTGCATGCGGTAGATGTGAATCCAAAGATGGCTCCGAAAGCCTTGCAACGGATTGAGGAAAAACCATTTCCTGTTCAGCATCATGTGCTCTCAGGCGAATCCTTGCCCATGGAAGATGAAAGCTTCGACTTCGTGGTGAGTACCTTCACGCTCTGCAGTATTGCAAAGGTGTACCAGGCAGTGCAAGAGGTCTGGAGGGTGCTGCGTCCGGGTGGACGGCTCTGTTTTCTGGAGCACGGACTATCGCCGGATCCAAATGTAGCGAACTGGCAATCTCGTCTGAATCCGATTCAGCCCATTTTGGGGGATGGCTGTCATCTGAACCGTCCGATGGATCAGATTATATGCTCCCAGCCGTTCCAAGTGAGGCCGATCCAAATCTTTTATTTAGAGAGTGTGCCGCGGGTGATTGGTTGTCTTTATCAAGAGCAGGCCCAGAAACAAGCCTGATTTCAAAGAACCTTTCCCGTGTTGAATGTCGGCATTTACGAGTGTTTCAGGCGGGCTGGCGATTGGTCTCCAGATATAAGCCAAGGGCATCTCTTCCCGCAGCATTACCGACCCATTCCGTGAAGCCTTGCTGCTCTAGATCAGTCAGTAGTTCATTCCACTTGTTATGATCCCAGGTGAAGTTTCTGCGAAGCCAGTAATTCAACTCCTTCTTGGGAAATCTTTTCTTTGGTTTGAAATCCATTTTTCTCTCCTGCAAAAATTCAAGAAATAACTAAAAGTTGCGACAAGTATTTTCATTTATTTGCAACTTAAATTGTAATTTAGCAGAAAA
>DJYX01000045.1:0-11146 GCA_002450295.1 Deltaproteobacteria bacterium UBA6967 | reverse complement strand
AGGCAAAAAACTCATTTTCTGCACGGAGCCTGGCAGGCGACCTGCTAGGCCTTGAGCCAAGAAGAGCTGGCCTCGGCGACAAAATTGCCAGCAGTCAATCCTCTTACCCCTGCTATGGGCCAGATGGAAACTCGATTAAATGACGTACCCGACTGGAAGTACGTTTTCCAGGAAATTGACCAGGTCTATCGCTTAGGCTCTGCGGGAGGTAGTGCCATCATCAGGAGCCATCAGCGGCGTGTGCGAGAGGCCATCAGCAAAATCACGAAGAGCAACCCTTACTACACTCCAAGACAACCGGAGAACAAGCCGGTCAATGCACACTGGGGCCGGGCGCTTGATCTGGCAGATTCGGGTCCCTTGGCCCATTTGTCACGAGTGTTGTATCGGGTGGAGAGCCAACTCACCTGGGAGTACGGCTATCAGAAAGTTCCAAGGGAACTTGCCAAGCGCTACGCCTATTGCGAGATGATGGGACCACAGGGTCCGATTCAAGCGGAAGGATTGATACTGGGCTTGGTGCTCTTTGCGCCGGGGACTACCTATCCCCAGCATCGTCATGATGAGATTGAGGAGAGCTATATCTCCTTGGCGGGGGCTTGGTCAGAGAATGATAATGCTGTCTATGCCCCAGGGTCTTTGATCTTGAATCGTTCCACTCAGCATCATCGGATCACGGTAGGTATTCGTGAACCTTGCTTATTGGCCTATGCCTGGATTGGACCGCCCGAACGCTTGTCAGCTCCAGAGTTTCGATTTTCAAAGTTGCCACGGCGTCAGATCTAACGAATCGAGTTAGCTTAAATACTCTTCAACCTGCCAGTACTGTACGTTCCAGAAACCACCAACCCCCAACCACTGATACCGCCAGAGACCCAGGTACAATTACCCAGGGCCGATACCACTCTCTGTTTCTGCCCCAGACGCCAATGAGAACAAAAGCTACCGCAATCACTGCCAGTTGTCCCAATTCTACGCCTATGTTGAAGGCGAGAAGTCCTTCCAGAAATGCATCGCGAGGGAGACCGATTTCAAAGAGAACACTCGCAAAGCCTAAGCCGTGGAGTAATCCAAAGGCAAAGACAACGGCCGCTCGCCACTTCTGAAGTTTCTGAGTGAAGAGATTTTCGATTCCCACATAAACAATGGAAGCTGCAATCAAGGGCTCCACAATGTTGGAGGGTAACTGAACGATTCCATAAATGCTCAGTCCCAGTGTGATGGAGTGGGCGATTGTAAAAGCAGTGACCTGGGTCAGCAGAGGTTTCCAGTGGGAACTCAACAGAAAAATGCCAATCACAAATAGGATATGATCCAAACCTTTGGGGACAATGTGCTCAAAGCCAATGATGATGTAATCCAGAAACTGCTCCCAGCGGGTCCGTTGGTCAATTCCTGCGATAGAGATCGGCTCACTTGGATCTCCATTTTGAAGCCAGAAGGAGACCCCGTCCCCTTCGCCTTGCGGTAATACCCGAATAACGCTTGATCCGAAGGCTTCTTTCCATTGCCAAACAAAACTCTCAGCACCGTAAGGCACTACTCCGGTCAAGACAAATTCAGAAATCCGCGCCAGTTCCAAATCTCCAATTTCTGGGATTGTGAGTTGTCCAAGCTGTGGACTCTCCGCAATGTCATCACCAAAGCGCAGGGTTACTCCCTCGAGAAACTCTTTTTCAAAGGGTTGAAATGCTGAACGCAACTCATTCGGAGACAGTGCTCGTAGAGTGTTGTAGCGCTCTGCATTAGGGGAGTCATCGGTGTCTTCATGTTCGGCACCGATGCCGGAAAGAATCGCTTCCAAGTTCAGACTGATCGTGATGGAGTAGTTGCCGTTGGGCTGCATTGCAAAGGTCGCAATTGCTGGGCGAATTTCATGGGCCATCAGTAGGCCAGGGAGGAGCATCAAGCAAACTGTGGACATCAGAAAATGGAATACTTGCTTTATCCCCCGAGGGCTCTCTCCAAGCCCCCAATTATTTTTAAGTCCGTCTGAAAAACAGAGGAATCTCATGAAAATTCTCCAACGAGTGTGCTTGGGCTTATTCGCAGCCTTGATCGTGTCCAATTCCCTCCAAGCTCATGAGTTTTGGATGGAACCAGAAAATCCATCGGTATCTGTGGGTGATACCTTGAAGATTAAACTAAGAGTCGGTCAGCATCTCAAGGGCAATCAACAACCTTACATCAAATCTTGGTTTGAAGAGTTTCAAATCCGAGATGCAGAAGGGATGCGTCCTGTTAAGGGAATGCAGGGCGACATGCCTGCTTTTGCGATGAAGGTCCGTACTCCAGGATTACAAGTCGTCAATTACTTGTCGAGCACAGATGATATGCGTTACCGCTCAAAGGAACAGTTTGAGCGATTTATCGAATACGAAGGTCTGACAGGTGTGTTGGAACGCCACCAGGAGCGTGGTCTGCCCGAGTTCGGTTTTCGGGAAGACTATGTAAGATGTGCCAAGGCTTTGGCGGTGGGTGGTACCGCCGAAGGACAGGATCAGCTGGTGGGAATGCCGTTGGAATTACTGGCCGAGGAGAACCCTTATGTGACTCAGAAAAATAGCCTTCCGGTACGGCTGTTCTGGCAAGGGGAGCCACTCCCCGACATTCAGATTCGTATCTTTCATCGAGGTGGTGACATAGAAGAGACCACGGTCAGAACGGATACTGAAGGACGAGCTCAAATCCCACTGACGGCCTCTGGCTTTTTCCTGCTGAATGCCGTGCAAATGCTGGAAGTCGAACAGAAGAACGGGGCTGTTTGGAAAAGCTATTGGGCTTCACTGAGTTTCACTTATCAATGAGTCATGTTTTGAGTTTCGATGCGAAGCGGCACCAAGAAAAAATTCACCGGGTAGAAGAGCATGTCGCCCAACACAAAGCAGCATTTGCACAGCATCCATGGAGAGAACACTACCATTTTCAACCTTCTGTGGGTTGGATGAATGATCCCCATGGCTTGATTCAGTTTCAGGGCAAGTTTCATCTGTTTTACCAACACAATCCCTTCAGTGGGAAGTGGGGTGCGATGCACTGGGGACACGCCATCAGCGCTGATCTGATGCATTGGGAGCATCAGCTAGAAGCACTGGTACCGAGTGAGGATTATGATGACTGGGAAGGTGGGGGCATCTTCACCGGATCCGCGATTGAACATCAGGATGAACTGATTCTCTTCTATACAGGTTGCACGAAAGATAGACAGGTGCAGTGTATGGCGAGTTCAGCTGATGGCTTAACCTTCTCAAAATCAGAACAAAATCCAGTACTTGCTGAACCTCCCCCTGAAATCGATCCAAATGATTTTCGAGATCCCAAAGTCTGGAAACAGGGGAACACCTGGTACATGGTTACTGGGGTCTCCACCAGGAAAAGCAATTCCTTGGCAGCAAAGGGCGGCCAGATCAGGAATCAAGGCAAGGTCTCCCTGCACCGCTCCACGAACCTCAAGAATTGGGAATTTGTCAATTACCTTGTTGAGAGCAGTGGGGAACTGGGGACTATGTTGGAGTGTCCCAATTTTTTCCCCTTGGACGGTAAATGGGTGCTGATGTTTTCGCCGATGGGTCTGCCGGATCGCCAGGTGATTTACCTGACCGGTGATTTTGACGAGCAGAGTGGGAATTTCCAGTGGCAGACAATGGGGTCAGTCGATTTGGGTTTTGACTTCTATGCTCCTCAGCACTTTCGTGATGAAAAGGGTCGGGATCTGATTATGGCTTGGGTAGGTGCATGGCCTTGGATGCCTTGGTACCGTGGCAGCTATGAGACAGAACAGTTGGGATGGTGCGGTAGTCTCACGCTACCGCGTCAAATCCGTCTGTGTCCGGATGGAAAGCTGGCAAGTGAACCAGTCCAGGAAGTGGAACAACTCCGAGAGCAAGAACAGTACTACGCTCCCTGCGTGATTGAAGAATCAAAACCTTTTTCATTCACTGCTGGCGACGGAGTACATTGTGAAATCATTGCTAGCTTTGATTTGTCAGAAACCAATGCTCAGCGAATTGCATTTCACCTGCGTGGTTCTGCTGAGCAGGAGACAAAGCTGGAGTTTGACCTAGCGAAAGGTGAGATGATCTTTGATCGTACTCGCTCAGGGAATGTCTCTGCTCTCAAACGCACGTGCCTGCTGGAATCAGCGAGCCAATCTCAGATAACGGTCAGGATTTTTTTGGACAGTATTTCGATTGAAGTCTTTACGGATAACGGTCGGACCACTATGACCAATAATATTTTCTCCAATCCAGAAAGTAACGACCTCTCCATCAGCACGGTTGGGGGCAAAACTCGTCTTTTGGGCCTGCGAACCTATGGACTGAAATCCACTGTGAATGCCTGAAGCTTCTCCCTGGCTTGCTTGTCAGCAAATCAGTATGGGCCAAGGATCATCCTCTCATCTCCCTGAAACCTACCCTATCTTTCCATGCAAAAGATCTCCGCTTGAACGACGTACCAAGCTCATGAGAATAGCTGAATTGATTATGTGATCGTGGTAGGATACAGATCTTAAGTCTAGCCCTTATTCGAAATCTAGCTATGTCAAGAGAGTTGCCCAATCTAGGTTTCAGGGGCAGGTGGTGACTTGAGCAGTTGGATGCCCTTTCCATTCCCACTAGGCCACGGAGATTAAAATGGCAAATTATCGAATGATCATGCTTGTGGCTCTCTTTGCCTTCCATTCAGGTCAGGGACTCTCAATGGACTACAGCATGACCAAGAGACTCGCTGAAGATCGGGAGTGCCGGAGTTGTAACCTGGCAGCTGGAAATTTGGCGGGGGTCCAGTTCGTCAATTTTGATCTGAGCAATGCCAACTTGGCAAATGCTCATTTAGAGGGTTCGAATTTGAACAATAGCAATCTGACTGGGGTCAACTTGCAAGGGGCTCACTTGTTCTCAGCGAGTATGACAGGTTGCAATCTGGAGGGCGCAAATCTATCAGGAGTGGATCTGCAAGGAGCAGATTTGTCTGGTAGTTATTTGCCAGGGGCGAATCTTTCGGGATCTGATCTCTCCAACGCAGATTTTACTGGAGCGACCCTTAGGGATGCTAACCTTAGTAATGCGATCCTCAAGGGAACCCTACTGAAAGAAGCAGATCTCTCTGGCGCCAATCTTTCGGGAGCCAACTTGACAGATGCTGATTTGGCAAAGGCCAACCTTTCTCCTGCAACTCTTTTGGGGGCAACGCTTACAAGAACAAATCTCTCAGATACGAATTTGGTGAAGGCGAACTTTGAAGAAGCAAACCTCTTTCATGCTAATCTCACTGGGGCCATCGTCACAAATGGTCGCTACATTATTCCAGAGCTGCGAGCTGCGAAATTATGCTACTCGATCTTGCCAAATGTCCGAAGGTCTTTCAGGGATTGCTGGACGATGGATGCCCATTGAAGGGAAGTAGAAAGTTTGAGGTGATGCTTGCTTTAAACGGGAATGGGCGTGTTATCGGAGTGGAGAGGATCTGGCAGAAGATATAAGCTCTCCTGCCACAAAACGAGACTAAGCGGAATTGACCAATCAGGACTTCTGTTCCAGCAGAGCTACCACAAAGACCATACTCACCAAGCCAGCGCACGCAATCCCCAGTACGAAGCCCGTACCTTCCGACATGATTCCTGCCACAATCAGAGATACGATGACCAAGAGGATACCGACCTTGATGAATCCAAAAAAGAGGTTGTTCAGCGCATTCATGGAAATCTCCTCTAGCGTTCATATTTTCGAATTTGTCAGTGACCGTTGCACCGACCGTCTACTTAATGTCTTATCAAAAGAGATGCTGAATTCAGAGGAGAGCGGGGGGAGGAAAATTTTAGAGAGGATTGATGATTCTAAATTTAATTAATAATATTAATATTTTGGATAAAGTTAAAGTCTTCTGATGAATAGGTGTTCAAGCTCGTTGATGCATTCAATCTGTATGACCAGTTATCACTTTTTTTAATCCAGGCTAAGAAGAGTAAAGCACCGAAATACTTTAAAAAGTAGAAACCGCCCGGTAAACCGCATGACAAATTGACGATCCTCCAGTGGTAATTCAAGTGCAATGCTTGTTTTTGGATTTAGTAAACTTATGAAAGCGATGAGCTTACGGGAGGAGTTAGCGAAAGGAGTTTGCCTGAAAGTTGGGGACTGTAGTTTTGGAAGTGGCAAGATGCGATGGAGCAACTCGAATTCGTGGAGGTAACAACTGAACAAGTTGACCAAGCGAAAGTGGCTTTGCTAGCAGGTGGGCCGCTCCTGCTTTCATCACTCTTTGAAAATCCTCTGAACTAGTAAAGTGGCTCATTCCAATGATTTGAAGGGATGCAGAATGCTGATGGAGATGCTGCACCAAGCGTAGTGGATCGATATCCATGATGTCGAGGTCGAGCAATGCAGTATCGAAATGCGTTGTTAGGCCAATTACCAGAGCGTCGATACCATCCTGAACAAAATCAACCTGCCAGCCTAGTTGTTCTAAATTATTGACGAATGGAGCAGCGTTTTCTTTAGCATTTTCCAGGAGTAATATTCTTGGATTCAATCTTTGCACCGTTCAATTATTTGCTGAAATTATCCAGATTCAAGCGAGCTTCCTCGTTCAACCCTTGAATGTTCAAATCAATTTGCGAACCGATTTCTGCTAGCCCAGTGTTTTGGGTTGTTTCAGGATGAAGCTGCTGAATCACTCCTCCTTGCTGTAGGAACTTGGCCACTTGATCTTCAATCTCTTCACGAGTTGGCCGCTTGCTCTCAGCTTTACGAGATTGTTTGGGGAGAACCCTCCTAGGAAAGTGAATCATGGTTGTCACTGCTTAAAAAGTAAGTCTAATTGAGAGGGGTGCTGCTGATAGTATTTCTTGCTCAGAACGAGTTCAGTGATGTTCCAGAGTCTATTTGATCAACTGCATAGGGCTGAGTAAGAAACGACGAACGGCCAGGGTCAAATGAAACAAAGTTGGATTGTAGGTGGCGAGCCAGAACAACAAGCAGATTTGAGGCTCTTCCTTTCGTCGACCCAGCCATCGGAGCAACAAATCAAACAACTCTGGCGAAAGGCGACCTGCCGAGAAGATCAAATGAACTTTAAGGTCTTCCCAATCACGAAGTCGAGAGGACATCGGGTGTGTTGCGAATTTCTTGGTTGGATTCAAAGGCTGAGAAAATGACATGGTGCTCTCCTTTCCAATGCTGAGAGAGGTTCAGGTGTCACGGTCTCTCACACCACTGTTGCTCAACGAGCAAGCATCCTATTTTGTGGTGGCGAGAAACCCGATATGGCAATGATTTCATGGGCATCCCGCCTGTTACGTCTGGAACCATCTGGTTCCGAATTCTTTGTAAATCGGACTAGGAGGAGACGTTGGATTCCCCTAACGGAAGCAAAGTCAGGATTCGCTGCCTTCGGGAGGAGCAGGGTCTTCAGAACGTCTCCCTAAATAGTCTGAACAATCCAAAACAAGATTGACCTGCAAGTCCGGTTCAGGATGAAGCAACTCCTGGAATCGTTGCAGAAGTGCCTCTACCTCCTTTTCAGTTGCTTCCCCCTGGATACTGAATTGATGTTGATTATCGGTTCTTTTGTATTGAACAACCATGGGGTGACTGCGAGGAAAAACAATTGATTTGGATTGAAACGCTGGGAGAGACAGTAGTTTGCCCCCAAATTTTTGCCAGCAAAGATTGAGAGCATTTTGAGTAAATTTAGAACAAGTCATTGAATATATATGAAAATTTAATCAGCTCAATTGGAAAAATTCAGATTCAAAATTGCTTTGCAGACTGGAAGGAATAGGGGAAACAGTGGGAATTTAGTGGGAGTTTGGGGCCTTAGGGCTCGGATGAATTGGGGCCTTCCTGGTGGGACTTCTCGTAGATTTCTGCAAGTAACTCTGAAAGTTCTTGCTGGTGGGAGTCATCCTCTGGAAGCCGAGCTTGAAGAAACTCAACAGTCTGAGCAACTTTACGCCAGCGTGGCCTTTGAGGCATGGAGGAGGCGGAGAGGTATTGTCTAATTCCGGGTGATCGCCAGACCCCATTGGTCTTATCCAGGTATGCCCCCCAAAGTTTTGATTCCTGAGCCAAGGAAATTTGATCCTTCCCTTGGCAATGTTCCCAGCAATGAACTACAACCTGCATGGTTTGGGCGAGCAGATCTCTCATCGATTTACTATTCCCATGAACAGCCGGTGGATTTGAATGGCGCAATTGCGCGAGTTCGAGCTGTGAAGAAATTCTGGCTTTCAATTCCGCTTTCTGAATTGGCTTTGTCAGATAGTCGTTTGCACCCGCTTCAAAAGCCTGGGTCAACTCCTCACTCCGACTCAGTGCAGTCAGAAAGAGAATCGGCAAATCCTCCTTGGTAAATCGTTGGCGTAGAGTTGTGCAGAGCTCAATGCCGTCCATTCCATCCATCATCAAGTCCAGTAACACTAAGTCAAAGTCTGAGGTTTGACTCATTAACTCCAGGGCTTCCTGACCAGAGCTGCAACAGGTGAAGGTCCAGTCAGTTTCAGTGAGCATCCCTGTGAGGATGTGCAGATTTACGGGATCATCATCGACAATCAAAATGGAAATACTCCCACTAGTCCTTAAATTTGATGTGACTCTGGAGGGAAAAGAAATTTCATCACTGGTTTTTTCATTGAGCCCCTCCTCCGTCAAAGGGATTTGAGTGGGTTGAGCCAGTGGCAGAGAGAACCAGAAGCACGCCCCGCCCAGAGGAGAAGGCTCTACTCCGATTTGACCTCCATGTTCCTCAATGATTTCTCTCGAGATTGAAAGGCCCAGGCCGATGCCTTCTGTCACAGCCGAGTTTTGTTGTTCGAAGGCTTCGAAGATCATTTTACGATCAGCATCATGAACACCTGGTCCTGAATCGTGAATCTCGGTTCGTACACTCTCATCATCTGTTGCGGATCGAATTTGAATTCGTCCTTGCGAGGTAAATTTACATGCATTGTAAAGGAGGTTTAGCAGAACCTGCTCAATCCTTGATGGGTCCGCATGAACTGGGAGGACAAATTCAGACACCTGATTTTCGACGCGGAGCTTTTTTGTAGAAAATTGGACGTTGACCAGGTCCACCGCAGAGCGCACGAGCGGCTGCAGGTAGCATAGCTCTGGATGCATTGTTAATCGATTCTCTCTTAGTGCTGCCTGATCCAGTAGATTATTGATGAGCAGATTCAAGCGCCTTCCGCTTTGGATCATCAAATGGAGCGTTTCAGACATCTGCTGCATGCCTTGCTGACGAGCTTCAGTAAGCAGGTTTTCTGCGAGTCCCATGATGCCATGCAAGGGTGTTTTCAGTTCGTGAGAGGTGTTAGCCAGAAATTGATTTTTGAAGCGTTCCGTCGCCTGCATTTGCTTCAACAATTGTTCTTGGGCTCTCTGGCGTTCCCGAACATTCTGAGGAACTCGAAATGCCAATGCGATTGAGAAAAGGAGGGACTCTGAAAAAGCACCCAATTCCATTACAAAGTAGACAGGAGTTGGAAACTCCAGAAATCCCATGGCATTTAGAGCTCCTATCAAAGTAGATACGCATAGGAGTCCCCAGCCCAGGGAATAGAAGAGGGCGTTCTTGTCTCCAGTTCTCCAAGCCCTGTAAGGAATCAGCAGAAACAGGGTGGAAATGGCTGAGAGGGTCATGAAGACTCGAAATGCTTGATGGGGCTCGAACCAAGCCACTAGGAATGAGATTCCAAGAATGCAGAGCACAGCAGATCTGATGATCTTGTGCGAAATTGGATGTTTCTTTTTTAGATCTAGGACTTTTGAGAAGAAAAGTAAGACGGTGATGATTGACAATCCCACAACATAGATGCGTACCCAGTTGAACCAATCGAGGCTTGGAAAGTCAGTGATCCACCATCCCTTAGTAAACATGCGGTGGAAGGTGAAGAAAAGTAGATGCAGGCCGTAGAATAAGTAGGTTCTATCGCGAAGAAAAAAGAAGAACAAAAGACTGAAAAATGCGTTACAACTAATCGCCCCCCAGCTAAGACTTAGTAGATTGTATCTGTCAGTGAAATCCTCTCTAAGCGCCTCTGGTTCCCAAATTGAAATTTCTGCTCGTAGAATCAGGTTGGGTTCAAGACGCAGGTAGTATTCTGTTTGCTGATTAGCATTTGCCGATATCAAAGTATTCTGCAGATCCCAGGTTGTTCCTCCCTCCTTGACAAGCTGTCGGGCTGATTTCTGGAAAACCAAGGAACTCTCTCCAGTCGGCTTTATTCCATAGAGTTCAAGGGATCCGTAAATGTTCTCAATACTGAAGATTAGGGGAATGGATTTGGCGGTGGGATTCGCAACACTGAAACGCAACCAATAGACCGAGTTTGTATTTCCTTGATTAAAAACCTTTTCTCCGTTGGGTTGAAAGCGCTGCTGATTTTCAGCACTCAGCACCTGCTCCAATGATATCAATCCTGAGGGATCTTCAAGGAACTCCAATTCGGAGCGAAGATAGATTGACTCAAACCCGGCATTGAGTTCAACGGGTGACTTCGCCCAGCTATGGACACCTGAGAGAATACTCCCAACGAAGATCAGCATCCAAATTGTGAATGAGTATCTGTAAAGCATGGTCAGCAATAGAGAGCAGAGCAGTTGGTTTTAAAATCGGCACGATAGGTTTTTCGATAAAATAAAAAAAGATTTTTTTTGGAATTACGCTTTTCGCGCTTTGAAATTTTCATTAAATTTATCAATAACTTAATTTAAATCTGCTCAATCTGCTCTCAAACTTTGCTGGTAAATAATCAACTAAAGACTAGCTTACCCGACCATAGGTTGAGAGTCCGGATTTTCCAGGACAGGATGCCTATATTATGAAGATTCGGGGCCCAGCAGTGGAACCGAGAAAATCTTCATGATTATCTTGCTCAAACGGGGAGTGTTTCACTCTCTGCTGATTCTCACGCCCAGAGGGTTTACAACGAGTCTCTCTGGGTGCTGAGGCGTATCTTTGTTTGCATAGTTCTACAACGACCTCAGGTGAAAGTCTTGACTTAGCCCAATCCTCTCACCTGAAGGCACAGCCAGGTTTTAAAGTCACTTTTCCTGGCTGTGCCAACAGATCCCACATCCTCTCCCATTCTCTGGCTCCTGCCCATCATCTTGCCGACGCTGACAAAGAACTGGATTAATTTGCT
>DJYX01000124.1:994-26079 GCA_002450295.1 Deltaproteobacteria bacterium UBA6967 | reverse complement strand
TGCAATGCCCAAAAATGTGATGGCTCTCTTAGGCAGCCAGTAGTGTAGGTTTGATTGGGGTCTTTGATAAGAAATCCTGGAATAATAGCTATGTAGGTCCTTGATCGCTCGTAGGAGTGACTTAGAGTATGCACTTAGAATGGTTAAAACCTTTTGAAAGTGGAACAAGACTAGTTTCAAAGAGCTAAATAAGCTCAATTATGAATCTGGAACTTGTTATAAAAACAAACTTAACAGCTCTCCTTAAAGACACTAGTTTGTGAGGGTTTGGATCTGGACATAGTTAGTTTAAGAGGTTTTCCTGTCTTATAGCACTTTGGAATATCAGGTGGATTGTATTGTGTGGTTGCTCGATCTTGGAAAATTTAGATTCTCTATTCTTAACTTGATGGGACAAATTCATCTAGTTGAAGAGAAATTCTAGCGTAGTGGTCATACACAAGTACTAACTCTAGTGATTGTGACAAAATTCCAAGACTTGAATTCATCTATCTAGCAATCCAAATTCTTTAGGTGATGACATTAAAAATCACATTCTAAATGAAATTGATACTGCTATTTAATTTCGGAAGATAACCAAAGTTATCTAGATTGAATTCCGAATAAATATTGATTTAGCAATTGACTGCTAATCTTCACTTCGTTCTTTGACATCAAATATTCCGATCCAACTTGTTTGGATTGGTCTTTAACCTTTTTCTGGATAATTCGAAGTAATTATCCATTTGATTGCGAAGGCCAAGCAGTCTTCTGATGGCCTGTATTATCAAAATCAAAATAATTTAGATTAATCTAATTATTTTGGTTCAAGCCCTGTTAATTTCCTTTCGGCCCAAAGCCGAGCAATGGATTTGTGCTGTTCGTCATGGAGGAGGAACAGAGATTCGAAATCAAAAATCGAATCTGGGTGGGGTGCTACGGATATATCCCCGCTGCTTTCACGGAAGGAAGTCACTCAGGAAATTATATTTCCAAATTACAAGGAGTTGAAAATGAGTCTGCGAATCAACAACAACGTCGAAGCCCTGAATGCTCACAGAAATCTGGCTCAAAATGACCAGATGCTGTCGAAATCGATTGAACGACTGTCATCTGGACAGAAAATCAATACAGGTGCTGATGGCCCAGCTTCTCTGGTTATTTCTGAAGGTTTGAGAGCGCAAGTGGCGAGTTTGCACCAAGCGACAGAAAACAATGAGTCAGCAATTTCAATTGTACAAACCGCTGAAGGTGCACTGAATGAGGTATCTAGGCTTCTGGTTGATATGCGACAGCGAACAGTTGCAGCCGCTAATGTGGGAGTAAATGACCAGAATATGGTTACTGCTTCTCAGAAGGAAATTGAGAACGCACTGAGCTCAATAGACAGAATTTCTCAGAGCACTCAGTTTGGTGGGGAGAAGCTTCTGAACGGAAGTGAAGAAGATCCAACGCAGAGGAATCTGTCTTTCCAGATTGGAGCAAATCAAGGCCAGACAGCAAGTGTTGCTTTGCCAAACATAATCACGACAGAATTGGCCAAGGGGGCACCAAACGATGGTGGTTTTTCTAGTCTAGCTGACGTGGATGTTACAACCAGCGAAGGTGCTAATGCCGCAATGAGCATGATTGATGAGGCCATCAGTCAGGTAACCATGAGTCGAGGCGATTTGGGCGCCTTCCAGAAAAATACCCTGGAGTCAAATCTTACCAGTCTCAGAGTGGCGACTGAAAATCTAACGGCTGCAGAATCTAATATTCGTGATGCTGATGTTGCAATTGAACTGGCTGCTTTCACACGTAACCAAATCATGACACAGGCTGCTACGGCACAATTGGCTCAGGCTAATGCAATGCCTCAAAATGTAGCTCACTTGCTTTCTTCTCAATGAAGAAGAGGTCTTAGGCCAGTGGTGATTCCACCCCATTGGCCTGATCACTAGGTGAGAAAGATTCTCAAATTTGCAAACGTACTCCAGATTTATTGGGATGAGGTTTCGAATTAAAGAATAAAACCAACAATAGGAACTTGGTATGAGCCTGCGAATCAATCAAAATATTGAGGCGCTGACTGCTAATCGATACTTAGCCCAGAATGATGCGATGCTCTCAAAATCTATTGAGAAACTAGCATCGGGACAAAAAATTAACTCAGCCACGGATGGCCCGGCTTCCCTAGTAATTTCAGAGAGTTTACGGTCCCAAATTAGTAGTTTGAAGGAAGCTGCTCAGAATAGTGAAGTAGCGGCGTCGGTAGTGCAAACTGCAGAAGGTGCGATGGACGAAGTTTCGAGACTATTGGTCAATATTCGTCAACGCGCTGTTGCTGCAGCAAATACCGGTGTGAATAATGAGTTAGTTGTTGCAGCGTCACAGTCTGAGATTCAGAACGCTCTGAGTTCGATCGATCGAATTGCTCAGAACACGCAATTTGGGTCCAAGCCACTATTGAATGGAACAAACCCAGAATTGGAATTTCAGATTGGTGCTGATAAAGGCAATACGCTCAAGCTGGCTTTGCCAAACATTACCACCGACAAATTGGGGATTGGTAGTTCTGAGGATGGGGGTTCGAGTTTGGCAGAGGTTGATGTTCGTACTCCGTCAGGCGCAGCATCTGCGATCAGCATTGTAGATAAAGCGATCAGTGAGATTGCTAGTTCACGTGGAGAGTTAGGTGCCTTACAGCGCTCAGCCCTGCAAAGCAATTTGGTCAGCCTTCGATTAGATGCAGAAAACTTGTCTGCCGCTGAATCGATAATACGCGATGCTGATGTAGCGATGGAACTTGCTGAATTTACACGTCTCCAAATCATGAATCAGTTCGCAGTCGCACAAGCCGCACAAGCGAACGTACTGCCCAGAAATCTGTTGCATTTGGTTCAGTCACAGTCCTAGGGAAAGGTCTGGTTAGAACAGGTATGTTCGCTGATACTATCGTCGCTATTGCCACACCACTACAACCCAGTGGATTAGGAGTAATTCGTGTCAGTGGTTCTACGGCAATTACCTCGGTAGAAACCATTTTTCAGCCAAGTCATGGTGGAACGGTTGCAGAATCACCGAACAGAAAGCTGAGACATGGTTGGCTGAATATAGAGGGACAGCTGGTTGATGAAGCAATGCTAGTTGTCATGCGCGGGCCACATTCCTTCACCGCAGAAGATGTGGTTGAATTGCAGTGCCATGGCAGTCCTCAGATGCTCCAGATGGTGTTGCAGCAAATTCTGATGCTGGGTGTGCGTTTGGCAGAACCCGGAGAGTTCACTCGCCGTGCATTTCTCAATGGACGACTGGACCTGACTCGTGTAGAGGCGATTGCTGACTTGATCCATGCAGATTCGCGCATGTCGGTCCTACTCGCAGCCCAACAGCTAAGAGGACGGCTATACGAGACCATTCAGCAACTACAGGAAGAACTCATCCAGATTGCTTCGCTGATTGAAGCTTGGATTGAATTTCCAGATGAGGACGAAGAATTCACGGGTCAAACTGATTGTGAGCGCAGACTCCAGTCCTTACGCAGCAAATTGGAAGGACTGTTGCAGAAAGGTAAGCAAGGGCGTCTACTGCGCAATGGTGTGCATGTGGTTCTATGTGGTCGACCAAACGTAGGCAAATCTTCGTTGATGAATGCCCTGCTGCGTGAAAATCGCTCGATCGTTACGGAAATTCCAGGTACAACTAGGGATGTAATTGAAGAGTCCTTAGAAATTCACCAAGTGGCTTTTCGGCTCAGCGATACTGCGGGAATACGGCAAACGGAAGATCTTGTAGAAAAGCAAGGGGTAGAGCGAACAAAAAAGGCTATTGAGCAAGCAGATCTTGTTTTGTTGCTACTCGACGGTTCTCAGGAGTTACAAGCAGAAGATCAAGAACTATTAGCAGAAGTTGAAGATAAGCCCTCCCTGATTGTGGCTACAAAAGCAGATCTGTGGGACCAAGAACTGCCGAAATGGAAAGATAGTATTCAATCTCGATGGATTCCATTTTCGGTCCATCAGGTAGGAAAGCTAGAGGAACTGGAAGAAGCTCTCTACCACAACAGCATTTCAGAAAATGCTCCGCCTTTGGAAGAATCCTGGTTGACAAATCTGCGTCAACAGGCAGCGGTCGAAAAAGTATCGGAGAGTTTGGAGATATCACAAAATCTTCTTCAGCAGCGGACAGGTGAAGAATTCGTGGCTGCTGAACTGCGGAGAGCCTTAAACGCACTTGGTGATATAGTTGGGCAAACGACAGCAGATGATTTGCTGAGTCGGGTTTTCGCGGAGTTCTGTATTGGCAAATGATAGGCTGCAGCACAGTGATGGAATGTTGTTGCTACAGAAAAAACGCGCACTGTTGCGGCGATGGGATGTGCTAGCGCAGCAGCAGCTGGCATTGTCACACCTTGACGATGCCTTACCGCTACTAGAGGCAAAAGAAGATTGTCTGGAGGACCTGCAGCGTATCGACTCACTATTAGAGGATTGGGATCAAAGCTTCCCAACTAAACTAGATGAAATTTTGGAGCCCCAAGGCTTACAGCGTTTGTTAGAAAAAATCAGTAGAGCTGAGCAGGAATTCGCAAGACGTGTTGCGCAGGAACGTAATGTGACAATTACTGAAATCAAAACCTTGCTCCAGCAATTGAGTTATGGTGCGGTGAAAAGCAATCGCCCACAACCACGACGTCGCAAGACTATTTTCTGAGGATCATCCAATGCGGCTGACAGTCAATCAGGTAGAGCATATTTTGGAGCGTTGGCATCGTCTACGACGTGGCAATCATGTGCATTTTGGTTCTTCTGACCCAACTCGCTTGACCAGCGAAGCACGCCGTGAAGCTCAGCAATATGTTGCAGCTAACTCAACCGTTGACACTGGAATCACTCCAAGAAATATTTTGGAGCGCATTAGCGACTTCCAGGTCCCAGACCCAGCCATTGATTATGCAGAACAGCGTCGAGCAGGACAGTTTCTAGATCCACCTTACATACCATCTATCAGTCCACCCGCCATCCCCAAGCTTCAAGATCGTGTTCGCAGGCTTCAGGAACTACGAGAACGCAATGCGCAACGGCGCCAGCGGACTATTGAGGACCTCGCCTCGCGCTCTACTATTACCTTAACCACTGAGGTTGTAACAGAGAATCTGGGCCATTCTGAATCAAAGCAATTACACTCAAATCAGATGGCCAACGGATTGGCTCGTCCTTTCCAGCAGCATGAGCAGCATGTAGAAGGCGTTGCTTCCCATTCCAAACCGTGAGATGCTCTGACGACAATCCCTTCACACATGAGATCAATGTTTGGAGAATTCCATGTCGTCAGATGCTAGATTTCAATCCCTCCAAATCGCAGTATTGACTGTCAGTGACACTCGTACTGTAGCCAATGATACTTCCGGTGATTATCTCAGTGAACAACTACAGCAAGCCGGGCATCGGCTAATCGCTCGTAATTTGATTCCTGATGATATCTATCAACTCCGGGCGGTCGTTTCCCAGTGGATTGCTGATCCAAGCGTTGAAATTATTTTGACTACGGGAGGGACAGGTTTGACGGGGCGAGATGGCACACCAGAAGCACTGGTTCCCCTCTTTGATAAAACCATTGAGGGTTTCGGTGAACTCTTCCGCTATCTCTCCTTTCAGGAAATTGACACATCCACCGTACAATCCCGGGCAGTTGCAGGAGTGGCGAACGGGACCTATCTTTTCTGCTTGCCAGGTTCAACAGGAGCTTGTCGACTAGGCTGGGAAAAAATTCTGTGTTCTCAGTTAGACGCAAGTCACCGCCCCTGTAACTTTGCAGAGTTGATCCCACGCCTCAAGGAATGATCCTTGCTGAAACTGCAAAGTCTTTCCCCAGAGTCACAGAGATTAGACTATGCTGACACTTTCAGAAGCTGCCGAACAACTTGGAATCAGTCGCGCTGCCTTAGATAATTGGATCAAGCGCCTTGAAATTGAAAAGAAAAAAGAAGGACGGATTGGGCTCACTGCCAAGGAGGTTGAGCAGATCCGAAAACAGCGGCGTAGCAACTCACGCCGACGTGACACCAATACAACTGTAACTAACAGTAGCGGGATAGCCTCAGCTTTTGTTGAACAAGAACTGAAAGAACTCAAACAGTTTCGCGAACAGTTACAAGGTCTGAGTGAAGAACGCCTGCAATGGCAGAAAGAGCGTTTGCAGTATCTTGAGCGGGACGCGTCCAGCCGAAAAGAACTACAAAGTTGGGAAGCGCGCTTTGTAGAAACACAGCGTCGTGCAGATTGGTTGCAGGAGCAACTAGATTCCAATAGTCGCGAAAAAACAGGGCTGCTCAAACAAGCAGATCAATTCCAGCAACTGCTCCTGCAGAAAGAGCGCTCACTACAGAGGATACTGGAAGAAAAACAGGAACTGCAGCAACGATTACACCTGCTGGAAGAACAGGCTACTTCAGAAACTTCCGAGGTAGAAACTCTGCCAGTTGCTGAGGAACCCTCTTCTGTAGATCATGAAGAAGAACTTCTGATAGAAACAGAGTTCTCTACTTCATTCTCTATCGAGACAAGTGCAGCAGAGGAAGAGGAACTAGAAAGTCAAGAGGAACTTAATGATACTGAGGAAGTTCCTGAAAATTCTGTGGAACTCGAAGATGACGAAGCAGATTTGATGCTTTTCGATGAGCTGGAAGATGATGAAGAAGTCTCTAATGAGTTTTCAGCAGAAGAAGAATCTATTGAAGTTGATATTTTCGAAGAGATGGCTCCAGTAGAAGCAGAGTCTGCATTAGAAACACCAGCTGCAGATTCCGATGATGTAGAAGACGGATGGGATCAGGAAAAGAAGCGCCAGTTTTCAGAATTTGCAGACTTGCTTGACGAGTTGGAAGCTCAAGTTGCAAGACGCTACCTGGGGTTTGGAGAGGATCGCCAATCGTTGGAATCCATTGCATTTGCCCTGAGCATCCCTGTCTCAGAAGCACGTCAAGTAGCTGGTCGTGCTGTCCTAAAAATCCGTTCTTACCATTTGCAACTTCGCCAGTCTGGCCCCTCTGTTGATGCCTGATGACTCTTCGCCGGAGCTCTCGCTCTTTCCTCCCCTTGTTGAAACACGTTCCCAATTAGAAAAACTGGCTGAGCTGCTTCAATGGAAGGATGCTCCCCAACTGGGCCATTGGCAGGCAACCTTGCAACATGCAGAAGCTAGGCTGCAGCAAGCAAAAGTCCGGATTGCCGTATTGGGTGCTGTCAAATCTGGTAAGTCCACGCTACTTAATGCCTTGTTGGGGGCAGATCGCCTCCGCCGTGGGGCTGGCATTCTCACGTCGATTGTCACCCGGATTCAGCCTGGGGAGATCAGTCGAGCGCATTTGAGATTCAAATCCAAATCGTTACTTGATCGCCAATTTCAAGCTGCCCTAGCTTTCTTACAATCGTCAGATTCATCTTTCCCTTCCTGCGAACTAGATCACGCCTCAGAACGTCAATCCTTGCTTCATTGGCTGGATGAACAACCTGTTGCAGAAGACAAAGCTCATTTTGGTGAGGAGCGTGCTTTCCTGAGAGCGTGCTTAGTCGGCTATTCTGAGGCTGCAGGCTATCTTAGTAATTCCACGCGGGTACAAACTTGGTCTGGTGAGGAAAGTGATCAACACCAAGCTTGGGTTGAGCAAGACGCTCGGGCAGTTTTTTTGAAAGATCTTCTACTCGAAGAACCAGGTTGGACCTGGCAAGGCACTGAGATTGCGGATTGTCAGGGGAGCGATTCACCAAACCCTCTCCATTTTGCGCAGGTGCAGGAATATGCTTCACGCAGCAACCTGCTCATTTATGTAATCAGTTCCAGAATTGGCATTCGTCAAGCAGACGTGCGCCTCTTGCGTAACCTACATCAGCTTGGCTTGGCAGATCAGATCATCTTTGTAATCAACTTAGATCTCAACGAGCATGAGGAACAAGCCGATGTAGATCGCATTACAGAACAGATTCTGCGAGATCTACGTCAATTTGGTTGGCAACAGCCTCACTATTTTACATTCTCAGCGTTGCATTTGTTGTTGCAACGTAAGTTAGAACTTACAACTCGTGAACAAAAGCAACTCGAATTTTGGCAAAATCACTCCGTTTTTCAGATCAGTGCAACTGCTTGGAAAATGTTTCAGGAGGAACTCCATCTAAGGTTGGTACATCAGCAATCACAGACACTACTAGCAGGAGAATGGACACATTGGCAGAGATTGCATCATCAAGTGTCCGAATTTGTTGAACGGTTACAGGTAACGCTTTCTACGGAGAATCTAGACTGGGAAGAATGGCAAAGTGAACTCCAGCATCGTCAGCGATATTTGCGCTATCATGAACAAAATCTGCGGCATACTCTGAAGGGCGGAGAGAAACAGTGGAGGCAGCATATTGACTATGGCGTTCGGGCGTTATTTGACCGCCAAGAAGGCAAGGTTTGGAGTAGCTTGGATCGATTTCTCAGGCAAGTGGAACTGACGCCACCAAAGGATGACTTCTCACCAAACATACAAAGCATGCTCTGGGTGCAAGAAGTTCGAGAAAAACTGCTGCGTTGGGTCGTGGACGAAATCAATGTGTCCCTGTTGCCAGAAATAGCAAGATTACGCAGTGAAATAACAATGCTGATCAATCAAGCTGTAGAACCGTTCTTTGAGATTCTAGACGAACTACAACAAAGAGAGTATCAACTTCATAGCCGATTGCAGAAGGGTTCGTTATCATCTACTGAAAGTCCTAAAGTATACTGGCAATTTCCAGAGGTTGAACCGATTTCATTTACGACTACGTTGGCGTTTCAAACTCCAGAGCAACTGCGTAGTTGGTTACTTTATGGTCAGAGTTGGTTCCGCACCCTTTGGCGTAAGGAGCGAAATCTTCAGGCGGAGTTTCATCAGCAAAGCCAGCGTGAGTTAGAGCGTCAGTTGCGAGAGAACTTAGATTTTGATGTGTTGAATTATCAGGAAAACTTAAAATACCGATATCTTTGGTCTGGGACTCAACAACTGCTAGAGACCATTTTGGTTTGTTGGCAAGAATCAGCTCGAGGTTGCCAAACAGACCTGAGTGGTGTGCTAGAACAATTGGAGAGATTACGCTCTGAGCGAAAGCAACTAATGCCTTTGCTGGCGCAATGGCAGAGTAATTGGGAAAAACTCAACATCAGGTTGCCGCCCGAATAGCTTTGCTAGAAAAGAGGCAGCCCCAAAAATTTTAAAATCAATCGGATGAGGAGGCTTTACGTATGTTACGTTGTTTTTTTGATGTAGACGGAGTGGTGCTAGATTTTGAGAGTGCTTATCTACGTGTGATTAGTGCTTACTTTCAACTGGATCTCCCTGAAAATTTTCAAACTACCCGTTGGGATTTCAGCGAACTTTTGACCGAACAACAGCAACTCGAAGGTTGGGAGTATTTTGTCAACAGTAATGCCTTTCGAGAGTTGAAAAGTTTGGTCCCTGCGCCCAGATTTAACGAGGTTTTTGGGGCATATCCCGTGCATTTCGTGACCAACATCCCGCCTGAACATATGGATGCTCGACGCGAGAATCTAAACCAAGTGGGATACCGCTTTGAGTCCGTGCATCCAGGTGGATTTCTCTCGTTCAATGAGCAACCACCACGTACAAAATCTCAGGTGATTGCTGATCTGGTTCAGGATGGAGAACAGATCCTATTCGTGGATGATCACCCACGGAACTGTGTTGATGTGAAAGAGAACTTTCCCGAGGCTTGGGTTTGGTTGATGAGCCGACCGTTTAATCAGGATTTTGAACATCCAACGATTCAGCGAGCCAAGCACTGGGAACAAGTTTTAAAGTCCCTTCCTAAAGTCCCCTAATCCTGACGGACAAATACGAATGCTGCCTTCACTCTACCAAATGCTGCGGCAAGTTCTGATATCTCTCACCCTACTAATCGTTGTAATGATTGGGTTGGCCTCTGCCCAGCAACAAGAGCAACAACAGCAGAACCAGCAGGCTCAACCTGGCAATATGGGTGGCATCTATCGATTGAGTTTTTTTGAATTCGATGTGCTGACTTTCCGAGAAGGAAAAGATCATGTTTTCTATCAAATGACTGGTTTCAGAGGCTTTGATGGGGGAAGTGGAGCTCGAAATCTATCGGTAGATTGGAACTACGAGAAGATGTTGTTAATGGGTGGAGACATTGACGGTCATGAAAAAGTGGAAAGTGAGGTTGAACAAATTCTACATAGCTTACCTCCCTTCTCAATCGAATATATTGTTCCTTTCCAACTTGGTTTCGCTGAATCTGCGATCAGCGTCATGGGAGGCTATACTCAGACATACTTGACAGATCAGTCTGGTAAAAATCCACAGAAAGAAAACAACAGTGCGATCTATCCGCTGATTCGACTGCGCTCCCATTACTACATTTTTGGAGGTTCTGTTTACCTGACTGGAATGCCAGAGCCAAGAAGTACTGATATTTTCTTTGGGATTGGATTGATGCGCATTGAGAGTACTCTCAGGGCAGGAATTAGAAGGGCTTCTATTTTGGGAGATGTAAGTGAACCTGAACCTTGGGAAACTAGATATAATTTAGGAGGTGAAGCAGTGACAGAATTGAGTGCTTCGCAAGGAGTGGTCTTTTTTCAGCGTGCTGGCATAACAGTGAATGGAGAGAATTACGGATTTAACTTAGATTTTCTTTTCACTGGGGATACAGGTGTGATTGACAATCCTTATGCAGATGGGATTGGACCGATCCCACGTGAGGACTTTAAATATGTGACTTACATGTCGACAGAAGTGCCGGACCGCGTTCACCTACGTGGGGTGTTGATGAGAGCAGCAATCACCTATACCTTCTACTAGAATTATCTAGCCTTTTCTCTCACATCTTACCTGAAGACGTAAGGTTCTTAAGATCGATTATCCGTTGATGCAGAGAACGGCGGATTCAAACTCGAATTCTTGTTCGCTAGCGATATCAAAGCAATCAATCATTCCAATACCGACGGCATCAGAACGATCTCTTGTAATCGACTGGACAAAGCGTTGATCTCGGTCAACAAGCCAAGTTGGGTGCATTTGTCCAGCAAATGAATGAGAACTTCCGTCCAGCACGCCTTCTACTAACACTTCAAGCTCCACTAGCTAGTTGTTCTTCCAACATCGTCTCGTAAAATGCGTCACGCATCACGTTGATAATAAGTAATTCATTGCAGGTTATGGCCTGCTCTTCCAGCACATCCAAGCCTTGCGATATCGTCAGTTGCTGACGCGTCAGGCTTTCCAGTTTGCCAACCATCTCTCGCAAAGTCAGTGACATCCTAACCTCCTTATTCGGTTTACGTCAGGGACCCGGGAAATTGTACATCTGAAGATCGAACCGTGGGCTTGTGTTCGATCATTTTCTCTACCTTCTGCAGAGGGTGTGCCAAAAAATAGAAAATCTATTTGTGCTGAATTTTAGGCCAGTAAGTTGAGAAGTCAAAGCTGGGAGAATGGCTGCCGACATGACAGTTCACACAGGCTTGACGAGCATCCAGTGGTGGGTGGTTCAGTGGATTCTTGAGGTGTTCTTGGGCAGATCCATGACAGTTTTCACACTGCACATTAGCAAGTTGGGGTGTGAGTTGATTGCTGAGAAAGCCTTTCTTTTGAAATCCAACAACATGGCACTGCAAGCACTCAGGATCGAAATCCTTACCGACTCTTGTCAGGGTGGCTAACGCATGGCTGTGTCGACTAGATTCCCAACTTTGATGAGCTTGAGTGTGGCAGGTGGTACAAGCTGCAGCTCCAACAAATCGTGTTTCCTGTTGCAGTTGCTGCATCCGCTTTAATCCACTCAGGAATAATTGTTTGACCTCTTGATCATAGTTTGTGAACAGTGGTGTGAGGGGTTCCCAATCAGCAGTGTCCAGACGGAGCCAGCGAACATCTAACTGATCACTCGAAGAGAAGCCATGATAGAGTCCCTGCCCTTTGGTAGGGATCATCTGTAAGGGCTGAGTTGCGGTTGCAAAGGTTGTGACCTGATTCAATTCATCATCGTTGGTGCTACCAACAAGAATTCGATCGAACCAACCGCTCTGCAGAAATCTATCTGCTTCTACAGATGTACCACGGAAGAGCAGCATTCGCTTGCTTCCTGGTTGGCTCTGGGATTGCCACTGTTGAATCAGTGCATTGCTGACTGGAAGAACGTTGGGTAGATCGTTTTCGTTCTGGTAGAGCAAATTGGGTGTGACGTAGCCCCAGATCTCCCAACGCTCTCCACTAACGTTCTGACTGATGACCTGAGGCCAAGGTAAATCGATAGCGTTGCTGAGCAAATAGGGTAAGGAAGTGTCCCAGGTTGCCTGACCATAGTTCCATTCGTGAGGTCCTGGAAGAATAGCAGCAGGTTTCAGTAATTTCAGCGCCTGTTGAATCAAGTCTAGTTTCAGCTTTCCCTGAGCAGAGGGCTCGGGAAAATTGTTGCCCAAATCCAGATACAGCAAATCAGAGTGTTCTGAGCGCCAATTACTCAGTGCGGTTCCCCGACGCTGGAGTCCGCCCATATCACCTTCCTCTGCACAGCCACAAGGCTTGATCTCACCACGCAAATCACCAGAGACCACTAGATAGGGTTCAGCATGTACCAGAGTTGCCCCAAGTAGAAAGGTTCCGAGTAGACCAAGCAGGAAGCGAGTACCTCTACGAGAAAGCGAAGAGACGCTGTGCATTTTCATTGGTTTGTTCTGCTAGTTGTTCAATGGGGATCTCTAGCCAGTCTGCGAGAAAGCTGGCTACAATGGGAATACGAGAAGGATCGTTGGGCTTGCCTCGATGGGGAATAGGGCTGAGAAAAGGAGAATCTGTTTCTAAGATCAGGTGACGCAAGGGGACTCGCTTCAGAGTGTCTCGCAGTTCTTGTGCATTTCGAAAAGTGACGATGCCATTGACTCCCAGTAGCCAACCCATTTCTACCAACTGATGAGCCATTTTAGCAGAACTAGTGAAACTGTGAGCCACTCCACCTCGACTGGGGGGATGCTTGTGCAGAAGCACCATCGTGTCATCTTCTGCTTCACGACTATGAAGGACGATCGGAAGTTGCAGTTCTTCAGCAAGCTGTAATTGGGCGGCAAAGGCAGCTTGTTGGACCTCCTTCTCTGCATACATGTAGTGGTAATCGAGGCCAGTTTCTCCGACAGCAACAATTTCTGTCCGATTGGCAAGGCCGCGAATTTGCTCTGCTACAGTGTCATTGTATTGACCGGCATCGTGCGGATGGATTCCCAGAGCTCCATAGACCTCCTCATGATTTGCTGCTGTCTCAGTCACAAAGCTGATCGATTCTGAATCTACTGAGATCGTCAACAATTTGTTCACTTGGGCGGCCTTAGCCTGGGTAAGGGCTTCTGGTAAAGAAAGTGCGAGTTTGTCCAGATGGCAATGGGTATCGATAAAACTTGTCATCACAGGGAAGATCATTAGGATGGAAATTTTTAGTCAAATAGGCTTTTCACGTTACAAAGATCATCTTCCCATGGTCAATGCAAAACGGACCGCAATCTTCAGTGTCATCTTGATGCTAGGTACTAGCGGCTGCTATCAAACGCACCTATATTTGGAAGCCAGTGAGCAACCTCCTGAGCCCGATGCCGTGGTACGCCAGATCAGTACCTTGTTTGCGACGACCGAATTGGAAGAAGCGCGTGCCCTGCGCACTGTCTGTCCGGGTGGAGTCTCCCAGATGGAAGTGGAACAGACAGCCGCAGATGGAGCCTTTCACTATCTGACGCTCGGGATGTATAGTCCCCAGACGGTTCGAGTTTGGTGCCAGCGACCGCGCTGAGTACACTCTTGCCGTGTCAGCTTGGTATCCTTGACCTGCCTCAGGACCCCCTCCATCACCAAAAGTGAATCGTTCAGGAGATCGGAATGCCACCCCAAGCTCCAACGCAGGAACTCTGTGATCGACTCGGCTATCAGTTCAGCAGACCTGAACTGCTGAAGCAGGCACTAACTCATAAATCTTGTGTTCATGATGGCAACGCCAGGAGTCCTCAACAGAACAATGAACGCTTTGAATTTTTGGGAGATGCGGTACTGGATCTGCTGATCAGTGAATTGCTGATGGATCGATTCCCAGAGTTGTCGGAAGGTGGTCTTTCGAAATTGCGTGCTTCTCTGGTAAACGAAAGTGGGTTACGCCGGATTGCAAACTCGCTGGAGCTCGGTCAGTTTCTACTGATGGGCAAAGGTGAAGAAATGACGGGTGGGCGCGAGAAAGCATCTCTGTTGGCAGACGCCGTCGAAGCACTTTTTGCTGCGATCTATTTGGATAGCCGAGAAAAGCAGGGACTGCAAGATGTGACGCGAATCGTCCACAAACTCTTCAGCAGTGTGCTGCCGGATCGGGTCGAAGATGTCGCTGTGAGGGATTTTAAGTCAGAATTACAGGAATATGTCCAGAAGCACTTTGGTGTACTGGTTACTTATGAGTTGATACACCAGACCGGACCCGATCACCAGAAAGAGTTCGAGATGGCAGCCTTGGTAGAACAGAAAGTATATGGTCGTGGAACAGGTAAAAGCAAAAAACAAGCGGGTCAGCGAGCGGCCCAGCAAGCATTCGAAACCCTCGTTGCCCAAGCGTCCTCCACAAGCTAGAAACATGACGAGTCTTCCTCCAGTAGTTGAGAATGCTGCGGTCAGAATTCAGAAAGTGATGGCCCAGGCTGGTATCGCTTCCAGACGTGCTGCAGAGAAGATGATTCTTGAGGGCATAGTCAGTCTCAACGGTCAGACAGTCACAGAGTTGGGTCACCGAATGGTCCCAGGTCGGGACCATTTGGTGGTTGATGGAAAGAAGGTTCGGCTTCCAGAAGTCGGACAGCGCAAGGTGTACGCGCTCTACAAGCCCAAGAATTGCATCACATCTCTGAGTGATCCAGAAGGTCGACGAACGATCGTTGATTACTTCCCGCGCAAGTCGCAGCGCCTTTTTCCAGTGGGTCGTCTAGATTACGACGCAGAAGGATTGCTGCTACTGACAAACGATGGTGAATTTGCTCACCGCATCATGCATCCGCGCTTCAAGATCGCTAAGAGTTACTTCGTGAAAGTACGCGGCCTGATTCAGTTTTCGGAGATGGAGCCATTGCGTCGTGGGCCTGTGATTGATGGACGCTCTCACATGCCGGTCCAGAGCAAAATTCTTCATCAGCGTAATGACAAAACTTGGCTGGAAGTGATTCTTCACGAAGGCACAAACCAGCAAATTAAGAAAATGTTCCTCGGGTTGGGCTATCCGGTGCTCAAGATTAAGCGCTTTCGGATTGGTAGTATTGATCTGGGGGCCTTACGACCCGGAGAACATCGGATTCTCTCCAAGGAAGAGCGCCAGCAACTGCTCGATCTTGCTGGTAATCCTAGTTAGTGAATCACCCAATTCGCCTCTCCTCTATCTTGATTGTAAACTGACGTGGCAAAAAAGAAGGAACTTTACAAGTTAGCAGTTGTTGATGACAGGTTGTTGTTGCGTGTTCCACCACAGCTGGTTGGGGCTGAAGTCGCCAATTTGGACGACATCCAGCGTGAGTTGCACGTCATGGATGTGCCCTATCTGCCGGAACGCCTACTGGAAATTTACGAACGAAGCACAGGGAACTTTGAGGAACTCAGTGACCTGACAAGTGGCAAATTTTTGATGCAGGTGGAAATCAGTCATGATGAGCAAAGCGCGTTTCTGAATTTGATTCCACCAGCGGCAGACGATGCAACTGTCACGATTGAGGAAGTCGAGCATTTTCTGGAGCAGCATGACGTAGTGCAAGGCCTCAATCCGGCATCCGTGCAGAAGATGATTGATGAGAAGAGCTACTATGATTTCATCTGTGTAGCCCAGGGTGGCCGAGCTCGCAACGGTACAAACGGAACCCCAGAACTGACTTTCATGGATCGCTCAGGTTATGACGATCTCTCGGGAATTGATCTGCGTACCGTGCCGATGATGCAGAAGGTTGAGGCTGGACAAGTCCTGGCACGCGTATACGCACCTACCGATGGTGATGATGGATACTCTGTCAAGGGACGGGCGATCAGTGCCGTTCCAGGACGTATCTGTCAATTGGTGCCTGGACAGAATGCACGCTATGGTACGGCACGTAACGAAATTGTGGCTGATAAGGATGGAGTGGTCTGCTACCACAATGGTGCCCTCCATGTTCACGACCTCAAGACAGTCGACAATATCCATGCAGGTGTTGTTCGATTTGACGGGGTCTTGCAGGTCAAGGGCAACATTGGAGACAGTTGCCGTGTGGAAGCCTTCCGTATTGAGGTCAGCGGTTCCATTGGACAGTCGGTGGTGCGGGCGACCAGTGACGTACATGTACAGCAGAATGTCTTGAAAGGGACGATTCAAGCAGGAGGTTCCTTCAGTGCTAACGAGTTGATGGAGGCCACTGTTACTGCTGGAGAGCACCTGTTTGTGCTGGGGAATATCACGGATTCGACTGTAAGTGGTGGGGAGTGTGTGCGCATCCTGAACAAGGACGGAGACGTTGCTGGAAGTAAGATCGAAGGGGGATACGTGGTCTTGGTCCCAAGTGTTGGAGCTCAGGAAGGAGCAAAGAAATCAACCTTGGAAGTTGGCATTTCACTGAGTGAGCGGAAGCGGATCCGAGAACGTGAAGATGAGCTAAAGTCACTGGTTGCGGACTTCAGTAAAGAACGCGAAGCAGTGGATGCAATCGTGCGTCGTTGGGGTAAGGGGAAGCCTACTGGAAATGATGAGAAGGATCTGGCTCCTCTTGGAGAGGAAATAGCCCAGAAAGTGAGCAAGACCCATCGCTACATGCGGGAGATCAGAGGCTTTAAGCGGATTAGCGATATCAGTGAACAAATGGATGGAGGTGCAGTCATTCTGACAGGCAAAGCTATCGCTGGAACATCCATCTTTGTACGCCGAACAAGATTCAATCTGGTTAGTGACGCAGAAGGGATGGCCTATCAGTTTTCTCAGAATGGTGTGCAGACGCGGCCCTACGAACCAGTTCTGGAGCTTTACCAGAAGTACTTGATCGACTTGCCGGAGGAGTGAATCATGGCGGATATCAACCGAGATGAAATTGAACGCCGAATCCGTCGTCGGGAACCCCTGCGTGATCTGAACCTGAGTAGCATAAAGCTGGATGGGATGTCTCTGGCCGGTGGTGTGTTTCGACGATGCCGCTTCAACGACACCACTTTCTTGAGCACGGTATTAGACGCAGTTCGTTTTGAGGCTTGTATCCTCGGTGGTTGCGATATGCGTGGGGCGAGCATGCGTGAAGCGGCGCTGGAGAACTGTGATCTGGACGGTACCAATCTTCAGAATTCCAGTTTGGGTGAGACGAGTTTCCGTTCTTCTTCACTGGTGCGTACCGACTTCAGCGGCGCCAGGATGGAGCGAGTGATTCTGATTGAGGTGAATGCTGAGTTAGCGAGTTTTTCACAAGCTCGGCTGAACGGGGCCTATCTGATGCGGGGTAAGTTCCTACTCTGTGACTTCTCATTGGCGGAAGCTGAAGGACTGATGGCCACCAAGGCAGATTTCACAGGCTCCTTGATGACAGCGGCATCTTTGGAGCAGGCAGTGATTGCCAATTCCTCATTCAGCTTCTGTGATTTAACAGTCGTCTCGGGCAACAGAGCGATGCTGAAGGGTAGTAATTTCTACAAGGCAAAGCTGTTTCAAGCACAATTCCACGAAGCCAATCTGGAAGATGCTTTGATCTGTGGTGTGAATGGTAGGGAAGCGGTATTTACGAACGCCAAGCTCAACAAGGCCAGCTTTCTACAATCGGATTTGCAGGGCAGCAACTTGACTGGTGCCGAGACACAGGGGACTCTGATGAAGGGAGCCAACCTGGAGGGAGTGACCCAATGAAATGGTGGCTAGGATTGCTGGCGCTTACCCTTCTTTGTGTTGGTACAGCTCATGCGGAGTATCGGGCCTATGAGCTAGAAATTTTTGATCGTATCAATAATCGTTCTCGGGTCGTCATTACTTCGTTTTCCCCGAGTGATTTTATTCAGGTGAATGGGGGTCCCCAGCGGATTGGTGTGATCATTCGGGCATCTTGGATCTGTTATGGAGATACTTCCAATGGAGAGGCAGTTTGTCCAATGCCCAAACCGATCAATCCTCGCTTTCAAGAAGGAGAGCGGGTACAGATCAATCTTCCTAAACACTTGACGCATGACTGGGTTGGATTAGTTGAAAATAGCTTCTTTCGACCAGAATTGCGCAGCAACGTCTACGGTATCCGCTTTCCGGAGAAAGCCGGGCTATACACTCGCTACTACGAATCCAATCTCCAAAAAGCTCCCTAAAACTCTGTCCTAAAACAAACCATGAAAGCCGACTTGCTGGCAGCCAGCCTGATGACCGCAATCAAGACGCCTTACTGTTCTGATGGATCAATTGACCTAGCAACCTATGATTTTCTACTGCAGGAGCAGATCAAACACGGTGTTGAGGGAATCATAGTTGGCGGTACTACGGGAGAAGGTCACTTGATGCATTGGGAAGAACACCTGATGTTGATTGCTCATACCGTTCATTATTTTGGAGATCGGCTGAAGGTGATTGGCAATACCGGAAGCAACAACACGCGGGAAGCACTCAAGGCCACCGAATACGGCTTCGCTTCAGGGATGCACGCTTCACTGCAGATCAATCCCTACTACGGCAAGACCTCCCCAACAGGGCTTAAAGAGCACTTCCAGCGAGTGTTGGAGTTGGGCCCCGCCATCATCTACAACGTACCCTCTCGCACTGGACAAGACCTGCCTCCAGAACTGATTCGTGAATTGGCTAAACATTCGAACCTGTTGGGTGTTAAGGAATGCGCAGGGAATGATCGAATTGCAGCCTACGAAAAAGAAGGAATCGCTTGCTGGTCTGGGAATGATGATCAGGCATGGGAAGCTCGACACCGTTGTGGTGGACATGGTGTGATTTCTGTCACTGCCAACGTAGTGCCTGGCTTGATGCGCTGCTTGATGGATGAGCCAGACTCAACCCTAGCTGACCGATTGGAACCCTTGATGAACTGGCTGTTTGTTCATCCTAATCCAATTGGAGTCAACACTGCTTTGGCAATGACTGGCGCTACCAAGCCAGTTTTTCGACTACCTTATGTCCCGTTGGACACCGAACTCCGACAGACTGGAATAGATTTACTGCAGCAGTTTGAATCTGGTGATTTGGTTGGTTCCTCCCTCGAATTAATGCGTGACGAAGACTTCCAACTTGTCGCCTGAATCCCCCAGAACTCCCTAGTACGAGCTAACTCGTCATGAGAAAGTAGGATGCGCCACAAAGCCCGCGAGATCGCCCTGCAAGGCCTTTATCAGTTGGAAATCCACAAGACCACAGAACTAGATCTGATTGATGCCTTCCTCGCCAGAACTCGTCAGGATGAATGGGAACACTTCCGTAGTCGTCTCAAGGAAGACAAGTCCGCGACGGAACAAATAGATGCGAAGCACCAGGAGTTCGGTAAGAAGCTACAGGAAACTCTTGAATTCGCTCGCAACCTGATACAGGGTGCTTCCCTCCATCGCAAGAAACTGGATCGTGTGATCAAGCACAATCTAGAGAGCTGGAAATTAGGCCGTCTCTCTGTGCTGACCCGTAACGTCCTTCGACTGGCAGTGTACGAGATGCTTTTTCAGGCGAACGAAGTACCACACCGGGTTGTCATCAATGAAGCATTGGAATTGACAGACTCTTTCATTGATGAAAAGACCAAGAGCTTTGTTAATAGTGTTCTCCAGAAGGTCTACGACCGGCAGCGCCAGCCTCAGGTCGACTCCGCTCAAACACCTCCCATAGAAACCACACTGGAATCCGCAGAACCAAATTCCTGAACTCTGCATGCTGTCTGAATTTTCTGCTCTGCGCACGGATCTCTACCAGATCACCATGGCTTACGGCTACTGGAAGAGTGGTTTGCAAAATCGAGAAGGCGTCTTCCATATGGTTTTTCGTACCGCTCCTTTCATGGGTGGGTTCACGATTGCCTGTGGCTTGGAGGACGTGGTGCATTATCTCAAAAATTTTCGCTTCACCGACTCCGACCTGTCCTATCTGGCAACTCTAGAGGGCAGTGATGGCAAGCCATTGTTTGAAAAGCCGTTTCTGAAGTACCTCGAGGAGATGGAACTGGTCTGTGATCTGGATGCGGTTCCCGAGGGAACGGTGGTCTTCCCATATGAGCCCTTGTTACGTGTTCAGGGACCGTTGATTCAGTGTCAGTTGCTGGAGTCCCACATTCTCAATGTCGTTAATTTCCAGACACTGATCGCTACAAAGGCAGCTCGTATCTGCATAGCGACAAAGGGCAAGCCTGTGCTGGAATTTGGACTACGCCGCGCACAAGGGTCGGATGGCGCCCTGGCTGCCAGTCGAGCAGCCTATGTCGGTGGATGTGTGGCGACATCGAATGTTCTCGCTGGAAAGCACTACGGGATCCCAGTCCGAGGCACGATGGGTCACAGTTGGGTGATGTCTTTCGATAATGAACGGGAAGCCTTTGCGACCTACGCCAAGGTGATGCCTAATAACACAGTGTTGCTAGTCGATACCTATTCAACTCTGCGAGGGGTTCAGAATGCAATTGAAGTTGGGCGAGAACTACGAGCACAAGGCCATGAATTGGCTGGAATTCGACTCGATTCAGGAGACTTGGCCTACCTCAGTGTGGAAGCTCGGCGAATGCTTGATGAGAATGGTTTTCAGGAAACGAAGATACTAGCCAGTAACGACTTGGATGAATTTGTTGTGGATTCTCTGCAGCTCCAACAAGCTCAGATCGATGCCTGGGGAATTGGCACTAAGCTCGTCACCGCTTATGATCAGCCGGCGCTTGATGGTGTCTACAAGATGGGAGCAATTCGAGATCCAGGTAAAGACTGGCAATATAAGATCAAGATTGCTGAGCAATCAAACAAACTGACCACTCCGGGCATTCAGCAAGTCAGAAGATATCGACAGAACGGACACTACGCTGCTGATATGATCTACGATGTGCAGCAAGGATTCGACATTCCCTGTACAATGGTGGATCCATTCGACATCACCCGCCAGCGACATTTTGAGTCTGATGCAAACTGGGAAGACCTGTTGCAGCCGGTATTCCGGCAAGGGAAAGCTGTTCAGGAGTTGCCATCCTTGAACAGTATCCGTGAGCGAGTACAGTCACAGTTGAATGGCTTCCATAGCGGGGTACTGCGTACTGTCAACCCCCATGAATATCCTGTGGGCATGGAGCGTGGGCTCTTCGACTTACGTACTCGTCTCGCCCTGGAGGTTCGTAACCAGTCACGTCATGCGAACTGAAAAATGGATGACCTACGCTCCCTGCTCCGTTGGGTTCAACGGTGTCACAATTATCAGTTGAATCAATTTCGACCTTTCTATGTTGCCGGATACAAGGTCGGTTGGATTCGTCCAGAAGATCTCCCGCTGTTCGAACAGTCACCAGAACTCTTTGTGGTTGAATCAGAGAGTGTTGTGTTGCTGGGAGAACCATCATCACCGAAAGAAAGATCGGCTCAGCTGGATGCATGCCTGCGACAATGGCGAGATCAAGGACATATCACTGGCTGGCGAGATGAGCATTACCTGATCAGCAATGATGAGGGAACTCCCCTGTTCAGTGTGGAGCGGAGCGCAACGGCCTTGCTAGGAGTGCTGAACCTTGGTGTTCACCTCAATGGCTTTGTGAAGCGTACTGATGGGATCTGGCTTTGGATGGCGCGACGTGCCAGGAACCGACCACGCTATCCTGGCAAGTTGGATCAAATGGTTGCTGGAGGGATGACTGCCTACCAGAGCCCTCAGCAGGTTATGAAGCGAGAATGCCAGGAAGAAGCTGGAGTCCCAATGACACTGGCAAAGACGCTAAAATCTGTGGGACTAGTGACGCTATGCCATCACAACTCCAAGGGACAGTTGAGGCGCGAAATCCTCTACACCTACGATTTGGAACTTCCAGAAACTTTTCAACCCTGTAATCAGGACGGAGAAGTGGAAGAATTCCAACTGATGCCGATTGCTGAGGTGGTGCGTCTGGTAGCAGAAACAGATGAAATCAAGACCAACTGCAACCTGGTAGTCTTGGACTTTCTAGTGCGACATGGTGTCCTTCATGCGGATCAAGCCTACTATGCCGAATTAGTCGAGGGACTGCGCCGTAGCCCTACTCCAGCTTGAACCAAGACCTTCTTCCTCATTGGCTGGGAGTCTTTCCTCTTGCGTCCCGCCGAACTCACAGGTCACAATAGCCTTTATTTTCTCTAACCAATCTTTCGAGAATTGCCATGCTTGCCGACCAAACGATTGCCAAAGTGCTGGAACATGGTCTCCGCCAAGGAGCCGACTTTGCCGAAGTATTCATCGAGGACTCAGTTTCCCGTTCATTGGATCTGCTGGATCGTAAGATCGATCAGATCAATTCGGGGAATTCGTATGGCATCGGAATCCGCCTATTGTTTGGTCACGAGTCCTGCTATGGCTACAGCTCTGATCCAGATCCAGCCGGTCTGCTGCAATTGACAGAAAATCTGGCGCGCTCCAAGCGTGGAGAAGGGCGGGTCACTCCAAAAGATTTGCGACGGGCTCCGGTCAACGACCAGCACCAAATTCGACTGAGCCCTGAAAAAGTGGGCAAGACGGATCGGGTCGAGTTGCTCCGCCGCTTGGACCAGTTGACACGCAGCCATGGAGAAGCGATTCGGCAGGTCAGTGCTTCGATTGTTGAGAAGAAGCGTTCAATGTTGATCGCCAACAGTGAGGGGCTATTCCGAGAAGACAGCCGACAATATATGCGAGTTCGCTTGTCTGCGATTGCCGATACTGGAGATGGACCTCAGGGTGGTGCTGAGTCACCAGGAGTGCTGGGAGGCTATGAATTTCTGGAAGAGGTAGATCTGGAGAAGCTGGCCCGAGAAGCAGCCGAAACAGCGCTGCGCATGGCAGGCGCGGGTTACATCGATGGGGGTGTCATGCCTGTTGTAATGGGCAATGGGTTTGGTGGTGTGATCTTCCATGAAGCTTGCGGACATCCGCTGGAAACAGAAGCCATTCGCAAGAATGCCTCACCGTTCACGGGTAAGCTAGGCCAGTCAATCGCCAGTCCAGTGTTGACAGCTGTGGATGATGGCACGATTGTCAACGCTTGGGGCTCACTGAACATTGACGATGAAGGCAACGAAGCGCAGCGAACGGTGTTGATCAAGGATGGGGTGCTTCAGCAGTACCTCAGCGACCGAGTGGGGGCAGCCCAGGTAGGTGTTCCCCAAACGGGTTCTTCGAGGCGAGAATCTTACAAGTATGCGCCGGTTTCTCGAATGCGGAATACTTACATTGACAAGGGACCGGACAAGATTGAGGACATCATCCGTTCCGTCGATCACGGACTCTATGCCAAGAAACTGGGTGGTGGTTCTGTCGATCCGGGAACAGGTGAATTCAACTTTGCAGTGCAGGAAGGCTACATCATCCGCAAGGGAAAGGTCGCAGAGCCAGTGCGTGGAGCAACCTTGATTGGTAAGGGTTACGAAGTGCTCCCCAAGATTTCGATGATTGCTGATGATCTGGAGTTAGCTGCAGGTATCTGTGGTGCTTCTAGTGGAATGGTTCCGACCACAGTTGGTCAGCCTACCCTCAAGATTGACTCGATCCTTGTAGGAGGGCGCTGATGCAACCGGAAGCGGCCATTGAACATGTTCTGGGCCTTGCTCGGCAAAGTGGTTTGGCAGAAGTAGATGTTCTCGTGGAGCGTGGAGAATCACTGGGCTTGAAAATCCGTGATGCAAAGGTCGAGAAAGTCGATCAATCGACGAGCTTGGGCCTAGGTGTGCGAGTCTTGCTTGATGGGCGGACAGGGCTAGCCTACACCGAACGTTTAGAAGCATCAGCGCTGCGCCGTGTGCTGGATGAAGCACTGGAAAATGCAGAATTACAGGATCAGTTAGAGGTGAACTTGCCGGATCCTGCCAGGGATGTTCCTGCTGCGGAGATTCTTCAGCTTTACAACCCGGAGTTGGAGCAACTGAGCTTCGAAGAGCTGGCTGAGGTAGGTTTGGAGATCGAAGCTACCGCCAAGCAAACGGACCAACGGGTGGTTACGCTTCCCTATCTGGGAGTGTCTCGGGAATCAGGTGAATGGATTCTTGGAACCTCCAAGGGGACGCACTATCGACAGCGAGCCAACAGCGCAACAACTTACTGCGGGGCCTTGTTGCAGAAAGGCGAGTCTCGCAAAACAGGTTTCTGGTTTTGGCAGATGCGAGACTGGAACCGTGCAGAGGCAGCGGCCATTGGCCCAAAAGCGGTGAAGGAGGGAACTTCTCTGTTAGGAGCCAAGAGCATTCAGAACTGTAAGATGCCAGTGATTCTGGATGAATACTGTGCTCCTCAATTGCTGGGGATGTTCTTCCGAGCCTTCCATGCAGATGCTGCACAGAAGGGAACCTCTCGACTGGCAGGACGCCTTGGAGAGAAAATCGCTGGAGAGAACGTCACCTTGTATGATGATCCACATATTCCTGGAGCGCGTGGTTCCTCTCACCTCGATTCAGAGGGGGTGTTGACTCAGAAGCTCTCACTCGTGAACCAGGGAGTTTTTGAAAACTTTCTCTACCACGTTGAATCTGCAAGTAAGGAACAGCGCACGTCCACTGGTCATGCACGGCGTAGCTACAATAGCGGTATTGGAACGGGTTCACACAATTTGGTGATGGAGAAAGGAAGCTACTCTCTGGAAGAACTCTGCCAACAGCCTGAGCGAGCTTTATTGGTGACGAGCTTGGAAGGAGCAGCTGGCTGCAACTCTATCAGTGGTGATATTTCTATTGGTGTGCAGGGCTTCTTGCTGGAAAAGGGAGAGAGAGTGCAACCCGTGGATAGTATCACGATTGCCGGAAATTTCTTTGATCTACTCGGCCAAATTCAAGGCTTGGGCAACTGCTACCAGCCTTACCTCAGCAAGGTCTTCGTACCGCCAATGCTACTGGATGGACTTGCCATTTCTGGTTGAGAAGTCCCCCACTCCTCGCATGGAACTTCTCTGCTTCTTTGAGAAGTTCC
>DJYX01000124.1:0-592 GCA_002450295.1 Deltaproteobacteria bacterium UBA6967 | reverse complement strand
TTGCGCAGATTTGGATCAATTGGGGTTAAATCCAGCGGGAAGATGAGGCGAATCATCGCACCTCCCTCTTGCAGATTAGTGAAGTGCAGCACTGCTCCATGCCGTTCCAGCAGGTTGTTTAGGGAATAGAGACCAAAGCCGTTTCCGCTTGCCTTGAGCGAGGTGACGGACTGCTTGCCGAGCTGGTCCATTATGTCTACGGGAATACCAGTTCCATTGTCATAGACACTGATACGCAGGAAAGGACGATCCTGTTGGAAGTATTCTCCAACTTCGATGTGGATGGATGGGGAAGCGGGCTGAGCCTGACGAATGGAATCTGCTGCATTTTGGATGCAGTTTTCCAGAAAACTACTGATCAGGCTACGGGAAAAATAGACTTCTTCCACGTTGGTGAAGTAGTCCAGCCTTAATGGGGTCTGCTCCTGGGACTGGTAAAGAGGAAGTTGCTCTTTCAATAATTTCTTGAGGTTGAAGGATCCCAATTGACCGGAGCGGCAGGCTTGCATCACTTCTCTCAGTGTTGCTGCACACTTGTCGACGGAAGCTTCAATCTGCAGTAGTTGAGGTTTAGGGTCCTGGTCAGGAAGGA
>DJYX01000103.1 GCA_002450295.1 Deltaproteobacteria bacterium UBA6967 | reverse complement strand
CTCAACTCGGTGCTTACGAGTTACCATCCGTTTGCCTTCCCATATGTTTAGAGGGCTCACGGGATAGACATATTTTTCAAGGAGAGACATGAACTCCAAGCTATCCAGAATAAAGAATCGCATCTCAGGCAGCGTTCGTTCAAATGCTTTAGCATGGTGAACAACACGCTGTTCCAATTCATAAATTTCTGGATCTGTCTGGACTGCATGCATTGAACTTCCCTAGTTCTCAGTGTTCAGCAAAAAGCGTTTTGATGACTTCAATGGTTTCAAGTTTATCGTTCAGTTCTCCAAGACGAATGATGGAGTCACGATAAAATTGTGTTGCAATCTGCCGATTCAGCAGACTCAAGCGCCCCGGTTGGACTTCGATGACACCGATTCGATTAAAGATTGGGCGTAGATGCTCTTCCAGAATTTTGACTATTTCCTTGGCATCATCGTCAAATAATTCGCCGTCACCAAAATAGAAGCCGTAAAAGTTTGTTGATGCTGGGTCGTATTCGTTCGTGGCGATCCGGTGAATCAGTTGATAAACCGGAGCTGCATGCGTACCCCCAGAATTTCCGACTTGGTAAAATTGTTCAGCCTGGACCTCGTAGGCTTCTGCATCGTGGACGAAGAATCGATGGTCAACGCTCTTTGCACCGTAGTTGTAGTCAATCCAGTTTTGGATGAAATTGACCAAGCGTTTTTCGAGGTTAAGACGTTCCCCATATGTTGAGTAGGAAATATCCCCCATGTAAAAAACTACTGCCTTGAATCGAGGTTTCTCAACTCGCTCCGGCACTTTGAAACGACGATCTCGACGCATGAATTGAAATTCATAGCGTTCTTCGTGGGGAGCGTAAACATCCATGCCAATGCTCGTTCGCAGAGCACGTTTGAATGTCCGCTTCTTATCGAGAACAATCCCTGAGGGAGCAAAGGTTTTGAATTCGTAAGAGACCTCCTTGATTTTTCCATGCCCTTGCTTAACCAGACGCGGCAGCTTCAGGGATCTAGCGACTCTTTCCATCAAGTATTGAAATGGGACATTGAATCGAATTTTCCCGCCACCGCTACCTGGCCCCCCTCCACCACTACCTCCACCTCCTTCCCCTTCGTCACCATAGACAAAAGTAGGGGCAACGATATCATCCATTTCTACAAGGATATCACTCCCCCGTTCACCAAAGTTCTCAAGATCCCCCTCTGTGAGAATAGCGTCAACAAGGTTTTCCAATTGTTCTTCAACGAATTCGTTGAAGGCTCCTTCTGATTCGTTGGAATTAATCTGGTCTGTCACATACATAGGGAACCGAAGAGGAGTCTTAGAGCGCACAATTGATCAGCAATTGCCTTAATATTTTATTGTATAGGGCTAGAACATCTGTCCAAAGAGAGCAATTTTTTTTGACCTTAGTTGGTAGTAAAAATATCCTTAATACACTGATCTTAATATGATTTTATGATTTTTGATTTACTTTATTTTTAGAAGCCAAGTCTTTGGTTTGTGACTGCAAACCATCCGACAAAGATGGGACCCAAGCTCGATGTGCAAGCAGAAAACCCGTAGGCTCCCGCTCATCTGCTGGTAAAGAAGCATCAACATCCTGTAATTCTCGCAGCGTCTGCATAAGCCGATCCAGTTCGCTCAAGATCAGCTTTCTGGAATCTGGTGACAGTTGAGTTGCTGCAAAATGCCAGCGCTCGTTGTTTTGATCAAATTCATCATTGAGAAATTCTCTCATGTTTGTTCGACCCCAGATTTGCCAGAGCGGACTATCCTTTTGCCAAAGAACACTTCGTTCAAAACACAACCGAATGCGGTCTTGGGGTAGCCATTCAATCAGCTTCAGTTGTTCTAATTGACCAAGTTTTACTCTGAGTTCAACTTCTTCCAACTCAAATTTTTCAACAAGCTCTTCTGTTGTCCAACCGTTAACGAATAAAATGAGCAAAACCACTAAACTCGGCTGACTGAGCAGAGTCTTTAACTGCATATCGTTAAATGAATCAACAAGAGGTTGTTGCTCCCGACTGAGTTTGACCAATTCGTAGAGATCGAGGCCCAGTACAGAGCAAATCTTTTCCAAGCGCTTCAGACTCAATGATTGGTCCGAAAACAACCTTTTCACGCTGGATTCACTTAATTTGAGCCGTTGCGCAAGAATGCGATAAGTGATTCCTTGGAATTTTAGATAATGTTTGAGCGTTTCAAGCAATCGTGCTGTTTGGGTCATTCAAAATCCTGATACTTCCGGTGCAAGAAAATGAGACTTTTGAATTTGTGCTTTCCTTAGCCCGGATACAAAGTTAGTATTTGTTAACGGTTGGTTCTTTTCTTGAAAGAATTTTTTTCTCATCTAATCGGGATGAAACTCTTAAAGCAAACGCTTTGATAAAAATATTTTCTCGGTTCGCCGGGATCGCCTCGCTTTGATTCCCACCCCCCACTCTCCATTCTCCGGGATAAGCGCTGCAACTGAATCCGAAGAATTTTACTCTGGAGTATTGCAAATGATGAAGATGGTTGACGATTTTCGGTGGAAACTTCGCCAAAAAGAATATGTCCCGATCATGACAGGCGGCATGGGTGTGGACATTTCAACAGCCTCATTGGCCCTAGAATCAGCTCGCCTTGGCGGTATCGGTCACATTTCCGATGCAATGGGACCTACTGTTTCAGACCGAAGATATGAGACCAATTTCGTGCAACAAAAGTATCAGAAGTACAAGGCGAACACCTCAAGTTCCAACAAATCTCAGGTTCATTTCGATCTGAAAATGGTGGAAGAAGCTGCTTTTCTGCATGTCGACAACACGATGAATGCGAAACGCGGCGAAGGGATGATTTTCGTCAATTGCATGGAAAAGCTTTCAATGAATAATCCTCGAGACACCCTCAAAGCAAGAATGGCTGGGGCCATGAACGCAGGGATAGATGGTATCACGCTTAGCGCTGGACTCCATTTGGGCACCATGGCTTTAGTCAGTGACCATCCCAGATTCCGGGATACATTTTTGGGAATCATTGTTTCATCTGTGAGAGCTCTTCGTCCATTTCTCAAGCGAGCAGCCAAGCTTGATCGGATGCCGGACTACATTGTTGTTGAGGGACCCCTAGCAGGTGGCCACCTAGGATTTGGAATGGATTGGGCTGAGTATGATCTCAAGACCGTTTTTGTGGAAGTAGTCCAATTTTTGAAAGATAACGATCTCGATATACCTGTCATCCCTGCTGGTGGGATCTTTACCGGTTCCGATGCTGTTGAATACATGGAGCTTGGGGCTGCTGCCGTTCAGGTTGCTACCAGGTTCACTGTTTCCGAAGAATGTGGTCTTCCAAATCGAGCTAAACAAAAGTATTTCGAAGCCCTAGAAAAAGACGTTGTAGTCAATCAAGTTTCACCAACAGGCTATCCCATGAGAATGCTGACCAATTCACCAGGCATTGGACAGGGTATTCGACCAAACTGCGAAGCTTTTGGCTACATTCTTGATAGCGATGGGCATTGCGCCTACGTGGATGCCTACAACCGAGAATTAGAGCGAACCCAAAAAGAAGGTGGCAAGCTGATCGTGGAAGACAAGACCTGCTTGTGTACCCAAATGCGAAACTTTAAGATATGGACCTGTGGGCATTACGTGTATCGTCTGAAAGACACTACCCATCAACTAGAGGACGGTAGTTATCAGATGCTTACAGCAGAACACATCTTCAAAGATTATCAATTCAGTCGCGATCATCAGGTCAAGCTTCCTGAAAAAACCACTATTTCACCCCAAACTACCGCTGTAGCAGAGGAAGTTGCTGCTTAACTGAATAAAACCGCGTCCAAATGGGCACGGTCCTCCTGCCTGAACACGGCTCAAAGTACATTTGCTGCTAAATCCGCTAGCGGTGAACGCTCTCCATGAACCAACGTCACGTGCCCTGCCAGTGAATACTTCTTAAAGCGTTCAACAAGCGTATTTAAACCGTTTGAACCCTCGTTCACATATGGGTTGTCAATTTGGTGTGGATCGCCTGTTAAGACCATTTTTGTGTCTTCACCGGCTCTAGTGACGATCGTTTTCATTTCGTGCGGAGTGAGGTTTTGTGCTTCATCAACAATCATGTACTGTCTTGGAATACTTCGACCTCTTATATAGGTGAGTGGCTCAACCGTGATGAAGCCTTGGTCGATCAATTCCTGATAGCCTTTTGTGCCCTTTCGACCTGAGTTACTCACCAACAGCTCCAGATTATCGAATATAGGCTGCATCCAGGGATCTAATTTCTCGTTCAGGTCGCCCGGCAAGTAGCCAATATCACGACCCATTGGGAAGATTGGACGTGAAACAATCATCCGTGTATAGCGATTTTCCATCAACATCATGTGTAAGCCAACGGCCAGAGCTAACAGAGTCTTCCCGGTTCCTGCCTTTCCATTCAAGGTTACGATGGGAATTTCTGGATCCAAAAGTAATTCCAGAGCGAGGTGTTGTTCCGGATTTCTTGGTAAGATCCCCCAAACACCTTCATCATGATGAAAAGGACGAAGATAGCCAATCTTGCTGTCAAAGATTGCCATCTCTTCATCATCCTGCCTGTCTTTATTCAGCATTAAAATTCCCTCATTAGGGAGAAACTCTTGATCTCCAGAGAGAATGTGACGATCACGAAATTGATCCAGCTCTGTCTCTGAAAGCTCTAATCTTGTTAGGCCTTGGTAGGGCTCATCATGCTGACGACCATCATAATTGATCGTTGGGATTCCAAGTACATTCGCCTTGACCCGTACATTTGTGTCCAAAGTAACCAGGGTTACTTCCTGTTGCTGGTGAAGGAGTTCCCACGCAACCAGCAAGGTTCTGTTACTAGCTCGATCCAGATCCAATTCTTCTGGAAAATCAATGTCATCTGGAGTACTAATGGAAATCACTAATTCACTATCATTCGACAGATGAATTCCTTTTGATAGATTTCCCATTTTTCGGCATTGATCCAGAACCTGAGAAATGTTTCGGGCATTACTACCCGTCGCACTCATCACGCTCTTGAACCGATCGATTTCCTCAATCACATGTAAGGGGATGATGATTTGGGAGTTTGGGAAGGCGTGAATTGAATCGGGATCATAGAGTAAAACATTTGTATCTAGAACATAACGAGGAAAAAGCTGTTCCATACTAAAATTGATTGATGTAAGGACGGGATGGGTGAACTTGTACTTTAATCAAAGACCACTACATTGAATTAGCTTTATTGCAGAGTCAACGTTGCTTAGTCAACTTGTCTTCAGCCTAAACAGTTTCAGTACGGACCTTAGGAACTTTTTACCAAGATGAACGACCAAAAAAGCTCCTCAGTAGAGCCCACCAAGAGCCCCCCCGAATCCCTGAAGAATGAAGAGACCGGTGCATTAACGTCAACAGTCATTCTGCTCAGGTCAATCTGGTGTACTCTCTGGTTATCTTTCATGACTATGGTCGATGTTTCATTGAGAAAAGCCGGAAGGGAGGTCATCAGCCCCCGAGTCAAACTATGGGCGCAACGCTTGCTTAAGTACGCTGATGTGAATTATGTCGTTCATTATGAAAAACCTTGGTCCATTGAACCAGGTAGACGTTACGTTCTGATGAGTAATCATCGAAGTTATTTTGACATTCCTTTAGTCCTGGCAGCAATTTCTGGAACCGTCAGAATGATAGGCAAACAGGAGTTGTTTAAGGTTCCCATTTGGGGCCAAGGTATGATCGCCGCTGAATTTGTTCCAATTGATCGGAATGATCCAAAAAATTCCATGAAGTCATTGACCAGAGCCAAGGAATTGATGGAAAACGGGGTTTTGATTTGGCTCGCACCAGAGGGGACAAGGAGTCCAGATGGGAAAATGCAACCCCTTCGTAAAGGGGGATTCCTGCTTGCCCGGCAAACTGATGCTGTCATCATCCCCATAGGATTACGCGGTACTGAGACGGTCATGCCCCCGAATGGCTTCAAAATCAACTCTGGCAAAAAGCTCTCTGTTCACGTCGGAACGCCGATAGATACTGCATTGCTCAGCCGTTCAGAGAAAAGAGAACTACCACTACGCATAACTGAAGATCTCAAAAAACTTTCTGGTGAAATTGCCTGAAAGCGCATGAAAACCCTTTAGCCTGCAAAATCACATGAGTGTACAGATGTTAACTGGTCTACAGCCAGAAATCCTGAACGAACAACAGAAAACCTGGTTTGCCGTAGCAGTTTGCCACGCTATTGTTGCGGATGGGAACATTGATCCCAGTGAATTGAGCTATCTGGAACAGGCTTTGTCCTTCCTGAGTTCGAAGACCCAGGTTGACTCACTCGTGCAAGCAGTCAAGGACCAAAAGCTTCCTAAGTTAGATAAGTTCCCTTTGGCAACAAGAGAACTTGAGGTCAAAATTTTTATCGAGTTGGCGTTGATCACAACCGCTGATGATGTGATCAGTACGCGTGAAATTGATTTCTTGATGAACGTCGGCAGGATTCTTGGCTTTGGTAGAGAATTTGCCAAAGTATTGATTCGCTGGGCTTCTGAAGGCATCATCTGGCGAAATAAAATGCATAAGATTATTGATTCTGGAGTGGAACTGCACCCTGAATATATTACATGAAAAGCAAACTTCCCTCTTCTGCCGAGACCACCCTAGGCTTACTGACTTTTTTTGCGGGTGGGCTTTTCGTGATTGCTTGTGGATTTATCCTTCAAACTCTTTCTGGGATTCTGATCCCTTTTTTTGTAGCGCTTTTTCTAGCCTATCTTGCAGAACCCCTCCAGAAACTTCTGATCCGTTGCCGTTTCCCAACCGGTCTAAGAGTTCTCCTAGTCTTACTCAGCACTGCCTTGATTCTGTATCTTGTCGGGCAGTTGGTCTACAACAGCGTCAATGCGTTAACAGCCAACTTGCCTCGCTATCAGATGCGAATACAAGGGATGCTCTTCGATGCAGCAGATGCCCTCAGCATCCCTCCTTCAGTGATCCAAGAACAACTAACAGAAATTCAGTGGGCGGATCATATCAATGCAGGAGCGATTGCACAAATTTTAGGGCAAGGATTGGGGAACTTTGTCGAGTTCCTCACGAACCTGTTTTTAGTACTGCTTTATCTGGTGTATCTACTTTTCGAACGGGAGAGTTTTATTCGAAGGTTGGAAAATTCCTTTTCCCATCGCAGCGGAGCCTCCAGAGCAGTTGCGGTGATTCATTCCATCAATCTGCAAATTGCCAGCTACTTGAACATTAAGACAGGAGTTTCAGCACTTACAGGAATTGTGGTTGCTGGATTTCTCCTACTTTTTGGGGTCGATTTTGCTCTCTTCTGGGGACTCTTGACCTTTCTACTAAATTTTATCCCATCTTTTGGCTCCATCCTAGCGACCATCCCACCAATCATAATTTCTTTCGTCCAATTTGAAACCCTGGCCGAACCATTAGTCATCATGGTCCTCCTCATATCAACTCAAGTATTTGTGGGGAATGTGCTTGAGCCAAAAGTGATGGGCGATAGTTTGGGAATGAGCCCATTGATTGTCGTCCTTGCCTTAATCTTTTGGGGTTGGTTGTGGGGCCCCGTTGGCATGATTCTCTCCGTACCTATCATATCTGTATTTCGCATTACTTGTGAAAATATTGACGTTCTCAATCCCGTCGGTCGTTTTTTGAACGAACCAAAATTACGTTGAAGATTAATTGAATGCTCCGAACTGCGGTCATCGGCGTAGGCTACCTGGGTCGATTTCATGCCCAAAAATATGCCCAGCTTTCTAATGCAGATCTAATTGGTGTTGTAGATAGCGATTTCGACAGAGCCACTATTATAGCTGCAGAGACAGGCACTCAAGCTTATCGCAATTATGAGGAATTGCTTGGTAAAGTAGATGCTGTCAGCATCGTTGTACCA
>DJYX01000104.1 GCA_002450295.1 Deltaproteobacteria bacterium UBA6967 | reverse complement strand
GGGTTCTTCACATGATTGAGTGCGCCTATCGCAACGACACCGACCGAATGGTGATTGTTAAATGTGTCGGGGACGACCACTTTTACCGTGAAAAGGTTGTGCTTCCCACCGAGATGTTCTGGTTTGAAGCCCCTGAACAGGCGCGGCTTGAAATTTGGAAGATGTCGGTGAGCGGTCAGATGCTGCACGTACGCGCCGATGTGAGCGAGTACGCCATGAATCAAGACGAGGCGGCCACTGAAACACTCTGGGCCTGCTAACCCGCTCCAGCCCCAGGACCTCAAGGAGGGCTAGCGGCTAATCAGATCGACTCCGAGCAGCTCGGCAGTCATCCTTGAGCGCAGAAAGCCCCCGGGACGGAGGGTCTTCACCTTTGCCGCAGATGCTCCAGCCTCAAATGCATGCTGTTGATCATCTTGCCCATCGTCGGAGAGGCTAAGAAGCTCAGCAGTTTTCTTGGAACGGATGATCTGGCAACTTGCCGTCTTCCGCCCGGAAGGCCGGTAGAGCAGTTGAGACGTTTGAATAATCGAGCGTTGAGATTGAAGTTTGGACATTCGTCCTCTCCGAGATGAACAGGTCCCCGTTCCTTGACCTGCGAACCACTGCGCCCTGAACTAGGGTGAACGGCTGGTATTGGTTGATACAGATAAATCATGACAAGCCAATGGATACAGATGTCGTTCGTGTCGAAACAAAATGGCAAACGGTTAACATTCTTCACAATGTGCTGCCCCAGCAAAGTAGGAGGTGCCCATGTACGGCAAGTCCCTGCCCGAAAGCACTTGAAGAATCTCTTACCAATTGGAGCGATAGCCTGCCTACTCGCCGTGACAACGACAGCAATTCAAGGGTGCAACCAACAAGCCAAGGAAACTCCCAGTCATGAAGCTCAACCCGGCGACACGCTTGTGGTGAAGGGAGGTGCAGAGATACGCCTGACCCACACCTTCAAACCAGGAGAACCCAATGGACTCTTCGATGGAGGAATCAGCGTCACATCGGATCAATCCGTGACGAGCACTGCAGAGGTGAATGCGGTCTGCAGCATGCCTGATCTGCCGAACTGGCCTCAGTACGACAACATTTATGGACGTTGGTTAACGGACGGCGAAACGCCTGGTGTCGAGGGAGGAAAAACGGACTGGCAACTGTTGCTCTATTTCAATGGCCAGACCGAGGAGAAGGGCCGCGAACCAGCTCCTGCATGGGCCCAACGCCTCGCGCAAAACCTTTGTCGAAAAGGAGATTTCCAAGACGACTGAGCTACCTAGGGAGGCCAAGCATCTCCGTAATGGCCAACGGTCGCCCAACAAAATGACACAACAGTGGCAATTGATACGGCCAGGCTCTCCTCGAGACCTGACTATGGGAATGGTTCTCATTCTCGCCAATGGCCAGTACCGGCAGTGTCAGTTCCTGGGACGAGTCTTTGCTCGTCGCAATGATTCAATATCCCGTGCCTGTGATCACAGGTCCAGCCGATATCCAGACACAAGTCGACCAGATTTGCAAAGCCGTAGCGTCAACAAAAGCTGGATATCCGGAAGCAGACATAATTGTGATGCCTGAGTACTCAACTCAAGGTTTAAACACAGCCATTTGGACCTACGACGAGATGCTTCTACGCATCGATTCTCAGGAAATCGATCGATTCAAGCAGACATGTAAGGAAAACGATGTATGGGGAGTTTTCTCCCTGATGGAGCAGAACGACGATCCAAGCCTGCCTCCGTTCAACTCAGCAATTATCATCAATTCAGATGGTGAAATTGCCCTTCACTACAGAAAGCTGCAGCCATGGGTGCCAATTGAGCCATGGTCCCCTGGCAACTACGGGATGCCGGTCTGCGACGGCCCCAAGGGGTCCAAGCTTGCAGTCTGCATCTGCCATGACGGCATGTTCCCCGAACTGGCTCGAGAGGCCGCCTATAAAGGAGCCAACGTATATATCCGCATTTCAGGCTACTCAACCCAGGTGAATGATCAATGGATCTGGACCAACCGGACCAACGCTTGGCAGAATCTGATGTATACGATCTCTGTTAATTTGGCTGGATATGACGGCGTCTTCTATTACTTCGGCGAAGGCACAGTCTGTAATTACGATGGCAATATAATTCAGCAGGGTCACAGGAACCCATGGGAAATCGTGACTGCAGAACTATTCCCGCGACTGGTAGATAAAGCAAGAGAAAACTGGGCTCTCGAAAATAACATTTTCAACCTTGGATGTCGTGCTTACGTTGGCAAACCTGGAGGCGAGACAGAGAACTACCTCACATGGGTCAAGGATCTTGCCAACGGAGAGTACAAACTCCCTTGGGACGAGAAAGTTCGCATCCGCGATGGCTGGAAATACTACCCCGATGGAGTGAAATTAGGACCTATGCCACAGAACGGAGTGACAAATTCGATCCCAGCAACAGCAACAGCCTGACCTAGTTTGCTGCCGCAAGTTTGCTCTCATACAGAGAGCAAACTTGCGGCAAATTAAAAGTTACTTCGCTATCATACTGTAGAATTTAAAAAAGTATCACATAAAACAAAGTTTTTGTATCAAAACAGGGCAATTTTTAATTGCGTATAAAGGGCCACGTCTTAGCCCCTTCGTTGTGTCTTTAATGAAACAGTGTTAGCTTCTTGCTATCAATGCCCGAAACGCTTTTCAAAGTTGATCTCACCAAGTCGATGGATCAGCAGGATATGCCTGGACATAACCGTTGGCATCCAGATATTCCTGCAGTCGCATCAGTTAATCCAGGCGATGTCTTTCGAATTGAGTGCAAAGACTGGACAGATGGACAGATTAAAGACAACGACAATCCCCAAGATATTGCTGATGTGAATCTCGAGGTTGTTCACGTTCTAAGTGGTCCAATTTGGGTCAATGGAGCTCAGCCAGGAGATATTTTGGTCGTTGATATCCTCGAGGTAGGAGCACTTCAAGGTGATGAATGGGGTTTTACTGGAATCTTTGCCAAAGAAAACGGTGGAGGATTTCTGACCGATCATTTTCCAAAAGCAGCAAAAGCAATCTGGGATTTGGAAGGAGTTTTTACGTCCTCTCGCCACATTCCCGGAGTTCGTTTCGCTGGCATCACCCATCCAGGCCTGATTGGTTGCGCTCCCTCCATGGAACTGCTCCAGGAATGGAACCGTCGAGAAACAGAGTTGGTTCAGACTGCACCAGACCGCAGAACCTATGGCGCAGGACTTTCTGGAACGGAACCGGTTCTGGCAGCTTTGCCGAACCCAAACAGCGCCATTCTTGGGAACGTCGCTGCTGGAGATTTTGAGAGAATTGCTAACGAAGCAGCTCGGACTGTTCCTCCACGGGAACATGGAGGAAACTGCGACATTAAAAATCTCACAAAAGGAACACGGATCTATTTCCCTGTGTACGTAGAGGGTGCAAAGCTCTCCATGGGTGACATTCATTTTTCTCAGGGTGATGGGGAAATTTCATTCTGTGGTGCTATCGAGATGTCTGGATATCTCGATCTTCATGTTGAGCTGATCAAAGGAGGGATGGCTAAATATGGGATGGTCAATCCAATGTTCAAGACCAGTCCTGTTGAGCCTCATTACTCTGATTATCTAGTCTTTGAGGGCATTTCTGTCGATGAATTTGAAGGGAAACAATATTATATGGATGTGCATATCGCTTATCGCAGAGCCTGCCTAAATGCAATTGAATACTTGAAGAAATTTGGTTATACAGGAGAACAGGCCTATCTCTTGCTGAGCTGCGCTCCGGTTGAAGGCAGGATCAGTGGAATTGTCGACATTCCAAATGCGTGCTGCACCCTTGCCATACCAACTTCCATATTTGACAAAGATATTCTCCCCTGCTAAGCAATTACTTCTACCATTATTTATCGATTTATCACATGCCAGTCTACGAATATTACTGCCAATCCAGTGAATGCCTCACCTATGAAGTATGGCGATCAATTGATCAACGTTCTGTTCAAACAGAATGCCCTACTTGTGGAAGAGAAGGCAAGAGGATTTTCAATCCACCCATGGTGTTATCCTCATCTATTCGCTCGAAAATCGAAGTCAAAGAACCAAAACTTGTGAGCAAAAAAAGTTCAATATGTGCGACTGAGGCTTCAAAGCCTCGATTACGCACAAACGATTCACGTCCTTGGATGTTGAATCGAGGTTGCTAAGAAAAGACTATCAAAATTAAAAAAACGGGGTGTGATTAAAAATCACACCCCGTTTTTATTCTGATTAAACTGTCAGAAATTCTTCAATCACATGATCTGATAATTGTGAGGTTGGACCACTCGATACAATACCACCTCGTTGCATCGCATAATAGAAACTAGACTGCTTCACAAAATGAAGGTGTTGCTCAACCAGAAGAACACTAATGCCTGTTTCTTTAATGATCCGTTTAACAGCACGTTCAATGTCGAGGATAATCGACGGCTGGATCCCTTCGGTTGGCTCATCTAACAAAAGAAGCTTGGGCTTGCCAAGAAGTGCACGTGCAATCGCAAGTTGTTGCTGCTGACCTCCACTGAGGTCACCTCCACGTCGATTCAGAAACTGTTCAAGAATAGGAAACAATTCAAAAACAATGGGATCAATATGACGATTTCGCCCCATCCCCCCAGACAATGATTCCATTCCGATCAAAAGATTCTCTCGAACTGTAATTCGAGGAATAATATCTCGGCCTTGTGAAACATAACCAATTCCTCCCCTTGCTCGTTTATAAGGAGGCTGGTTAGTTAACATTTTTCCGTCATATTCAATCGAACCAGATCGTTGCTCGAGAAGACCAATGATCGTCTTTAGAAAGGTTGTCTTTCCCACTCCATTACGACCGATCAAACAAATCATTTCCCCCTCAGGGATATGCAGGTCAACATCTCTGAGAATGTGGCTCTCGCCATAATAGACATTCAAGCCATTTGCTCGAAGAATTGTTTTTGCTGAGGTAGGATGTGTGGTGGCTGTCGTTTGTACCATGATCTTTAAAGGGATTAGTGAATAAAAAGATACTATTCAGATTGACC
>DJYX01000068.1:3557-5296 GCA_002450295.1 Deltaproteobacteria bacterium UBA6967 | reverse complement strand
GCCCCACCAATCATCTGGTAAACGGGTTCATCTCGAAGCAGTCCCAGCAAATCCCACAAAGCCAGATCCACGACACTCAATGCCCACAGGGGGAGTCCCTTCCCACCGTAAAAGACACTTGAGCGGTACATCTGATCCCACATCTGATTCAGGCTTCTAGGATCTTGGCCAATCAAAAAGCGCTTAAAATGCTTTTCAATGATGTAGCAAGCTGGAGCACCTCCCTGCCCTGCGCTAATTCCAATGGTTCCGTCATCTGACTCAATCTCCACAACAATGCTATTCATTACATTGATTCCAAAGCTCGTCCGAGAGGCTTTGTAGCTTGGGTAGCCAGACATTGGTGTCGAGATCAAGGAATCAACCAGCCAATGTCCTGATTCACGGTCATGATAATCACCCCCAGATCCCTTTTGATCTAGGACAAAGGCCCGGACGTCTTTGATCTTTGGAAATTTCATAATCACTTCCTAAATTATTATTATCGAATAAGAGCGATTAAATGATTGGTGCCGTTAGAATCTAGTCGCTTGGAAGACTAATTCGATTACTTTCTGCTCCATAAATGTTCGACGTCAATTATCGTATATGATATGTAACGTCAACCTTTATTTTTGATTCAAGTTCTTGAAATCTACATTGTCAGACAACTTGCGTCTCACAAAAAAAGATTGCTTTTCAACCCACACTTCCTTTATTAAGTGCCCCTCGTACGTGGCTAGATTTCTCAAACTATGAAAGAGAAGGAACTTTATGAAGTTGTATGAGTCCAAGCGGACGTCAGGTTGGCGTCGTTTTTTCAAGTACGGTAAGAAAATTGTTGGCGGGACCACCCTACTCTCGGCCCTCTGCCTAACGCCCTCCGCTGTTCTGGCAGGTGGGCATGGTCTGCCCAAGGATGCTGCACCCGCAGACCAGCAGGTACTCCGTGTACCCTGCGACAACACTCGCAATGAAGTGACTTTTGATTTCGCTGTAGCGGTTTATCAGCGATATGCCTGCATCTCTGACCTCTTTCAAGATACGATGATTGATTTGGACAAGGACTTCAATGTCATTCCTGCTGCTGCAGAGAGCTGGTCTGTCGATGCAAGTGGGAAAGTCTGGACTTTCAAACTCAGCAAAGGTCTTCAATGGAGTGACGGTACTCCACTAACTGCTGCGGATTATGAAGCAACCTTCCGCTACTCAGCAGATCCCTCCAGTGCCTGGGACTTCACCTGGTTCTATTCGTTTATTGGAGCTGGTGGCATTAAGAACTGGAGTAAGGTTGTTGCCGGGGAAATGCCCACCTCAGCGCTGGGTATTCGAGCCGTTGATGACCTAACACTGGAAGTAGAAACCGAGGGAGTCTTCCCACCACTGCCCGGTGTGATGAAGTTCGCCTTCCTACTTTCCAAGAAGGCCCTGGAAGCACACGGACCCTATTACAACAACGATCCAGACACCTCTGTCTCTGCAGGACCTTACGTGCTGACAGAGTTTGATCCAGGTAACCGAATCGTTGTAGAAGCCAACCCAAATTACAAAGGGTATCGTCCAGCTCGTTTACAGAGGATCGAAGGCATCTATATGTCTCCGGCAACCTTCTTCACTGCTTTCCAACAAGGTGAGGTTGATACGGTCCCTTATGAGTATCTGACCCCAGCAGATTTCAAGGTGATTGAGAGTGATCCTGGACTGAAGGATAACTATCTCCGTCACTTTGGAGATTTCCGTACGGATTATCTGCTCTTCGA
>DJYX01000068.1:0-3223 GCA_002450295.1 Deltaproteobacteria bacterium UBA6967 | reverse complement strand
ACCTACACGGCCCCCTTCAATGATCTGAATGTTCGCAAAGCCTTCGCCTACGCCTTGGATCGTGATGCCATCGTCAAAAACGTCTATGGTGAGATCAAGGCGATGCCTGCGCATTCCATGTTGATGCCGGGTTACCCTGCTTCTGATACCAAGGGTGAGTTGAAACAATACCAGACCTTCGACTGCCCAAAGGCCAAGAAACACCTGGCTGATGCAGGCTATCCTGATGGGAAAGGATTCCCAGCTCAGGAGATGTGGCTTCGTGGAGAGGGTCCGGCGATGAGCGCTGTCTATCAGGCTTCTGCCGCTTCAATTGCACAGTGCCTGAACATCAAGATTGAGGTTTCCAACAAGGACGGAAAGGTCTACATGGATGCCCTCAACGCCAAACCGACCCAGCTGACTCTGGGTGCCGTTTCCTATGGAATGGACTTTCTGGATCCTTCAAACTTGTTAGGAATCTGGGTTTCTTCAGGACGACACTCCTGGACAAACGACAAGTTCGACAGCATGGTGGCTGAAGCCAGTAACCTAGTGGGAGATGATAAGAAGCGGGAGCAGATGTTCCGTGATGCCCAAAAGATTCTGGTTGACGACGTAGGCGGAGTCTTTATTGCCCATCGCTGGCAAGGAGACCTCTTCAAGCCATATGTCCAGGGAGACAGCTTCCGAGTGCCAGATTCAAATGGAATTTCGGGGAAGCACTGGGGTAACGACTGGTACTGGGGTAATGTTTACATCACGAATGCGAAGTAAACGTAAATCCAGACTCAAACCTGATTGGGGTTAAGACGATATGCTAGGTTACATTTGTGGGAGAATTCTTGCGCTAATGATGATTCTCCTTGCTGTGTCCGTAATCGTCTTTTCCCTGATGCACTCCGTTCCGGGCGGTCCATTCGATGAACGAAAGGGCCGCCTCCCTCCGGCCGCAAAGGCCAATATTCTCAAGAAGTACGGCTTAGATCAGCCCGTTTGGAAGCAGTACATCAATTACATGAGCCATGCGGTTCGCTTCGATTTCGGTATTCCCTACCAACGCCCTCATACGACGGTCGCCAAGTTGATCAGTAAGTCCTGGGCCATTACGGTTCAGGTGGGGCTTACAACGATTGTTGTTGCCTTTGGCTTTGGGATACTAGCTGGTGTTTACGCCGCCTACCACCAGAACTCATGGATCGACACGCTAGTCACCTTTGTTTCCAGCTTAGGAGTCACTGTGCCCAATTTTGTTGTGGCGATGTGGCTAATTCTGGTCTTTGCTGTCTCCCTTAACTGGCTTCCCATGGGGGGCTGGGGTTCTTCTGGTCAATGTTTGATCGACAAGTATTTCTGTACTGATTGGATCCTACCAGTAGTTGCCTATGCGATTGCACCGATGGCTATCGTGGCCCGTTACACCCGGGCAAGCATAGTCGAAGTGATGGGTGAAGATTATGTCCGCACAGCCAGGGCCAAGGGACTCTCCGAGGTCAAAGTGATGCGCAAGCACGTCTTCCGCAACGCCCAGATCCCAATGGTCACTGCTCTTGGAACTGAGATCCCCAACCTGATCACAGGAAGTATCTTCATTGAATCGACCTTCCGCATCAACGGTCTCGGTAAGTACTTTGTCACAAGTACGCTGAACAGGGACTATCCAATGATCATGGCCACCTTCCTCCTCATTGCTTTTCTTTGGGGAATTCTTTATCTGCTGACGGACATCGCCTACACCATGATCGACCCACGGGTTCGTCTGGGCGCCAAATCGCTTTCATAAGTCCACTCTTGAGTAACTCCACACCAACCAGACGCAGCTTTCTGAAGGATGCCATCCGGCGCTTTTCACAGAATAGATTAGCCTTGCTTGGCTTGTTTCTGGTGGGATTTATTCTGTTCTTGGCAGTTTTTGCAGATCTGCTCTCCCCCTTTGCATACGACCGAGTCTACTTTGATCGGGTGTTGCTGATGCCTTTTGATCACCCAGAGCATCCACTTGGTACTGATGAGGTTGGTCGTGACTATCTGAGTCGTCTGATTTATGGGGCTCGTACTTCAATGATGGTCAGTCTCTCCGTGCAGTTGATCGCACTGGCCATCGGGCTGCCGATTGGAGCGCTGGCAGGCTATTTTGGGGGCGCCTTCGACTTTGTGATTTCAAGAATCATTGACATCATGACTGCCTTTCCAGCCTTGCTCTTCACCATCCTGATCATTTCCGTCCTGGGTGGAGGGATGCTGACCATCATCGTAGCCCTGAGCATCACCAGTTGGATTGTCATTGCCCGTATCACCCGCGCCCAGATCTTAACGTTACGCGAACAAGAATACTGTACTGCTGCCCGAGGCATTGGTGCTTCTGAATGGCGCATCCTCTTCCGACATCTACTACCTAATGCCATGAGCCCGATCCTGATTGCCGTTAGCTTAGGCATCCCAACGGCGATTTTTGCGGAAGCTGGACTAAGCTTTTTAGGGTTGGGCGTCAACGATCCAATTGCGAGCTGGGGGAAAATGGTTGGGGCCAGCAATGCCTATGTTCGGGTCTATTGGCATCTCGCATTATTGCCCACCTTAGCCATTGCGCTAACCATGCTGGGCTTTTCCTTTCTGGGAGACGGCTTACGAGATGCACTGGACCCCAAACAAAAAATTCGGGTGTGAATATGGATGAGGCCCTGTTAGAAGTCGAAGATCTCCACGTTCACTTCCCCACCCCAGATGGAGTTGTACAAGCCGTCAATGGGATCAGTTACAGCTTGGGCAAACAGGAGATTCTGGCGATCGTTGGCGAAAGCGGATCGGGCAAGAGTGTTGGCGTACTATCGCTGCTGCGCCTGATCCCAAGTCGTGATTGCGAAGTCCAAGGGAGGGTTCACTTTGAAGGTCGCGACCTCCTCCAGTTGAGTGATGCAGAGATGCGAGAGCTGCGGGGAAATCGAATTGCTATGGTTTTCCAGGATCCGATGACTTCCCTGAATCCTGTCTTGCGCGTCGGCGATCAAATCCAAGAATCGATCATTGAACATCAGGGAATTTCTGAAAAGGTCGCCAAAAGTAGAGCGATTGAACTATTGGAACTGGTAGGCATTCCGGAGGCAGAAAAACGTTATCGCCACTACCCCCACCAATTTTCCGGGGGTATGCGACAAAGAATCATGATTGCAGCTGGACTCGCTTGTGAGCCATCTGTTTTGATTGCCGATGAACCAACAACCGCGTTGGACGTGACCATTCAGGC
>DJYX01000120.1:11543-14122 GCA_002450295.1 Deltaproteobacteria bacterium UBA6967 | reverse complement strand
AACGATTCCATGCCGGGAAAGAACTCCGCATCCTGCAGTCGTTTGCGCATGTGTTGCCGTAGGCTCTCTGCAACTTGATCGCGGTACTTGGTTAATTGTTGTCGAGCAAACTGCCGGTGCTTCTCACTGTAAAGGACCTCCTTCACCGGTAGAATGTTCACAGACTCTAGCTCAGCCGTATCTGTGAGCTGAGTATCAATCTGAAAATGTTGAATCGTGTAAAGGCGATCCTGTCTCCAACCAAGCCGCAGAGGCTTTTCAAATTCAGCTAAGAAGAGATCGATCACCTCTCCATGAGTACTAAATTCTCCTGTTTCTTCTACCCGATCCACCTGAACATATCCTAACTCCAGCAGATTGCGCAGAAGACTCTCGATTGAGATCAGGTCACCAACTTCCAGCAGTTGCCTAGCTTGAATGAACTCTTCTCTAGGCATCAGCTTCTGCATGAGTGCCTGAGGCGTTGTGATCAAACAACGAACTTCACCAGATAATAGTGCCTCAAGAGTCGATAGCCTTCTCCCAACAAGTTCTCCATGTGGTGAAAAATTGTCATAAGGCAGAGTATCCCACTGAGGAAAGAGTCGAATACCTTCCTGGCCCAGAAACCACTCTAGATCCTCCTGAAGTTGTTCGGCTTTCTCATAAGACTCAGTGATGATTACCATCATTGAGGATAGTTGGCGGATTACCTCAGACAGCAACATGGTCTTGGAGGTGCCACGAAGGCCATACCAATTGGTGCATCGACTTTCACGGATCAACTGTCGAACTGCTTTTTGCGGAGAAGAATTCATGCAGGAAAAAGTTCCTCAAATTGATGGCGTTTCCAAAGGTAAGGAGCATCCATGATGGTCCCAGGTTTTTCAGCGTTTTCTAGAAGGTTCAGGCAATCCATCAGAATCTGCAATTGTTGGCTTCGATTTCCAACTTCCCCAAGCGCGTGACCAAAGGGATAACGCAGGTGATAGGATCTTGGGAGGAATAGTCGTTCCGTGATACTTCGCATAATCGTTATGCTAATGGTTGAGATCCCTGCTGCCTCAAGATTTCTTTGTACCAGACCGACCGTCTGGTTACACAGTCCTCAAGCTGGTACAAGAAGCGCCAAATCTGTGTATTCATCTCGTAAACGATCTGCCAACTCTTTTGCAGTTTGATGAAGTAATGTTGGTAGGTGAGGACCTGTGATGTGTCCCATCAAAGAGAAGTGGCTGCTGGACAGAGAACCAATTTTTCCGAAATTTCTTAATTCACGAAGTCGCTCCAAAGGGAAAATAAGGTTCCAATCTCTTTCAGCATCCGCATGATCGTAGTAATTGTGTGTGATCTGCCATTTATTGGAATCAGAATCTAGAGGAATAGTGCGGAAAGTGGAATCCCCGTTGGGATCACCCATATCAAAAGGGGGATCTGTGTCTAGATGAAGCCCCCCCGAAGTAATCAAGCATATCTGAGATTCCTCAATCGGCTTTTTTAGGGGTGTCCAGGGCCCACTATTGAACTCGATCTCCCTATGGTTTTTTGACCAGAGTTCACGGACTGTTGCACTCTTAAATAACTGAAGCGAAAGGAAGGACAAAATCTGTGCGATCACTCGGGAACTAGGATAGTAATTAGTAGTAGCAGCGAAGACGGATATAGGCAGAATTGATTCTATCTTCAGGTTCTAAATGGAATCCAGCATTCGTAAGGGAGAATTGTTCTTTGAAGGAGTTGTGTTGGCGACCCCTGTTATTTAAATCACAAGTGACGGTTACGAAACGCTCTGTCTCGCCCTGTTGGCACTTCAAGGTCTTCCCTTCCAGTAGTAGTTCACTCGTGATCGTAGTCCAGAAATCACTTATTTCACAAATCCAGTCACCCTGTTCCCAGATTGTGCCCGCTTCCCGAACGGCAAAGACTTCATGCGATAACCCATAACCTTCCGCATAGACTACCACATCCCATTTGAAGAAATCTGCCTTCAAGATATTAGTCATGGGAAGCAGGAGTAGGCAAAGACTAATTCCCCTTTTCCAAAACATTGAAGCAACTCTTTATTAAAGAATCCCATTCCCCTGGGAACAGTAAAGTTTTCAAAAGTGCCAAGTCTGATTGATCAATGCTATGCACTTGATTGTGAATTGATCTAGCACCCTTCTGATAACCATGAACCTCCTCATCAGCTTCACGATTAGTATCGCCACGACTGACTCCCGAAGATTTATCCCATTCAAGAACTTTCTCACGAAAGATGATTTGAATTCCGCTTAAGCGCTCTCGTAGATCGAGCCAGACAAATGCATGGATATCTGGATCATCACACGCAAAGCTCACTTTGCGTACGCCATTCTCCCACTCCTCAGTCTTACTACTTCGAATAAGATATAATTCCCTCATGATGAACTTACTTGATGGAGGCCAACCCTTGCGACTCGGCCCAGGGTTCGTCAGACTGTTTGGAGAAGATTGAGAGTTGAGTCCTCTTCAGGATGTGCAAAGTACATTTCAAATCTAAAATCCTCCCTTCCAAAAAATGCTACAGCCATGGGAATATTGCGCAATGAATTCAGTTGGTCGAAGAGTCGAAATGAGAC
>DJYX01000120.1:6512-11159 GCA_002450295.1 Deltaproteobacteria bacterium UBA6967 | reverse complement strand
GGTTGGGACTGGCAGTCTGATCCCAGAACCAGAGAAATCTATGTCCTAAAACAGCTTCATAATCGATTTGCCTGGATCGGTGTCAAGGTTCACAAAGTTCTTGAGGACCTCCTAAATCACCTAAGGAAATCAAAATCACTCCCAACCTATCAGAGTGTCGCTGAAAGTCTCCAAAATCGGTTGCGCCAGGATTATAGAGACTCAAGAGATGCAAAGTATCGGCTTCGGCCCAAGCGATTTATGGGGTTGGTTGAACACGAATACCAACTGCCCGTCAATGATGAGGAGTGGCGTGCCTTAGCCACTCAAGCTCAAACTTGTGTGGAAAACTTCTATCACCTTCCCCTGCTCAATCGATTGAAAAATCTAGACTCGTCCGAATGGTTAGAACTAGAGGAGTTGAACTCTTTTCAAATCGATGGATGCAAAATTTGGGTTTCCCTTGATGCCTGCTATCGTAGGGATGATCAAATCATTCTACTGGATTGGAAAACTGGCAAATCGGATGAAGCAGACCATTCACTTCAGATGGGTATTTATGCGATGTACGCATCAGAGAAATGGGGAATCAAACCCGACCAAATCTTTTTAAAGGAAGTCTTTCTCGCAACTGGAAAAACTAGGGAATACGACAGTAAATCTCTAGACCTCGAAGGTGTCCAAAACTATGTCAAAGAGTCCATTCAGCAAATGCAAAACTTACTGAGTAGACCAGAACAAAATCACGCTGAAGAAAGTAATTTCAACTTTACGGAGGACACCACCCAGTGTGCTCAGTGTAATTTTCGCAAGTTATGTCCTAAATGGCATTCTGGTGATTCAGAATAATCAGATCTCGTTGACAGAATACCTCTTCAGGGAAACCGCTTGCAAGAGTGCTGATTTTCGTTAATTTTATCTGTTTTTCCAAATCTAATTTTTTCAAAGTTTGCATCCATGGAAGAACAACCCGTCCTGATTGTAGGCGCTGGTGTTGCGGGCCTTTGCTGTGCGATCCATTTGCACCAAGCTGGCCGGAAGGTTCGAATATTTGAGGCTTCTGATGGAATTGGAGGACGCGTCCGAACCGATAAAGTGGATGGTTTTTTGTTGGACCGTGGCTTCCAAGTCTTCCTGACTGAATATTCTGAAGCTCGCAGAATGCTGAGGTACCGAGGGCTCCAACTGAAGGCTTTCTACCCGGGAGCTCTGGTACGATGGTGCAGTGACTTTCATCTAATGGCTGATCCTTTTAGAAAGCCTCATCATCTTCCATGGACCCTCCGATCTAATCTCAGTTCAATTGGTGATGGTCTACAGTTGATGCGTTGGCGCAGCCAGCTTTCATCGATGAGTTTGCATGAGATCTTTTCAAAGCCAGAAATTCAAACGCGGGAATACCTTGAAAAAGCTGGATTCTCAAAAAAATTCATTGAGGCCTTCCTGAGGCCTTTTTTTGCCGGTGTATTTTTGGATCCGAAGCTAGAAACATCTAGTCGGATGCTTGAATTCACCTATAAAACTTTTGCATCCGGACGGGTAACTCTTCCTGCTCAGGGCATGCAATCCATCCCAGATCAGTTGGGTAGGGACCTACCTAAAGATACGATTGAATTGGAGAGCCCTGTTCAAAAAATCGAAGACCAAAGCATAACTCTTGAAAGCGGGAAGGTCGTCGAAGGTTCTGCTGTAGTGATTGCTTCTGCTGCTGCTGATGCATATAGGCTGCAGGGCCGGACAAGCCCTCCAGAATTTCAATCGACATACTGTCTATATTTTGAGGCCAATGAAGTTCCCCACACGGAACATCCGATTCTAATGCTTAATGGAGATGGAGCCGGCCCAATTAATCACTTGGTGGTCAACAGCCGCGTGAGCAGAAGTTATGCGCCAGACGGCAAGGAATTAGTATCTGTTTCCGTCCTAGAGCCCTATGAAAATCAGGAGGAATTGGAGAAATCAGTTCGTGATCAGTTGTTGGATTGGTTCGGAAAAACCTCTGAAAACTGGCGCCTGATCCGCTGCTACCATCTACCTCAAGCCCTTCCTCAACAAAGACCCCCTGCGTTGCAATTCCCTGAAAAAACCGTCAAAGTCAATGAACGGTTATTCATCTGCGGAGATCACCGTGAACATTCATCCCTGCAGGGTGCTATGCGATCAGGTCGTCGTGCAGCCACTGCTCTCTTAAGTGACCTGTAATTTCCGTTCCACCTTAACCAAACCATGACCGAAACAAAAGAAGTTACGGAACCTCCCAAGAAAAAGTATAGCTTAGTAACTGCACTCCTGATGATGGGCTTGGGTGGTTTTTTGGTTTTCAACTATATTTTTAGCGATATGTTTCCCAGCGAAGAAGAAAAGCAAGCTCGAGCCGCAGCTGCTCAAGCCGTTATTGATGAAGGTCAGGCCTATCTGAAAGAGAATGCTGCTAAATCCGAGACCACCGTTACTACCAGCGGCCTACAATACCAGATTATTGAAAAGGGCACCGGAGCCCAGCCCCAATCACAGGACAGGGTCGTGGTTAATTACATTGGCCGACTGGTAAACGGTCAAGTATTTGACAGTTCCTACGCCCGTGGTGAGCCACTCAACATACCTGTAAACCGCGTAATTCCAGGTTGGACTGAGGCTTTGCAGTTGATGAGCGTCGGTTCTAAATGGCAGTTAGTAATCCCATCCAATCTAGGATATGGAGCCAATGGAGCCGGTGATCTAATTCCCCCTCACTCCACTTTGATCTTCGATGTAGAGTTGGTTTCCATCGACGACTGAACTCACTTTATCAGATTTTCTGCCCTAACCATGATTCCTCGCCTTTCACAGGTAGAACCAGCACAAGGTCGTTATCTAGCTTTCCTGGAAACTCTTGGCCAACAAGGGTTTCAAGGAGAGATTCGTTCAGATTACGGCACCCGCTTGGTTCAGTCCACTGACAATAGTATCTACCAGATCCTACCCCAGGCAGCAGTCTTTCCGATCCATAAGTCAGATCTTAAGATTCTGCTAAAACTAGCCACACATGAGAAATATCGGGATATCCGCTTTGCTCCTCGAGGGGGAGGAACAGGGACCAATGGGCAGTCACTTACTGATGGGATCATCATAGATTGTTCCCGCCACATGAACGATATCAGGGAATTGAACCTAGAGCAGGGATGGGTCAAAGTGGGCCCTGGAGTTGTACTAGATCAGTTGAACGATTTTCTTCGGCCTCATGGAGTTTTCTTCGCACCAAATCTTTCTCCCAGTAGCCGAGCGACCCTGGGAGGCATGATCAATACAGACGCTTGTGGCAAAGGCTCACGAGTCTATGGACGAACCAGTGATCACATACTTGGACTATCCTGTCTTCTCTCTAATGGAGAGGAACTACACTCCGTGCCTCTTAACCCAAAAGAGTTAGCTGACTGGAAGGCAGCATCTGGCAGAACTGGGGAAGTTCATCGCGTAGTGGATGAAATCGTTTGTCGACAAGCCGAACTGATCAAAGAGATTTTCCCCAAGATGAGCCGGTTCATGACCGGCTACAATCTGGCTAGAGTCTACAGCAATGATCAACGGTCTGTCTTTAATCTAAATTATTTGCTTGCTGGATCCGAGGGGACTTTGGTTCTTGTCCATGAGGCTAAGCTAAAATTAACACCTCTACCTGCCTTTCAGGAATTAATTGTTGTCAAGTACGAGAGCTTTGACGATGCATTGCGAGCCGCAGGAATCCTCGTCCAATCTGATCCAACAGCAATTGAAACCGTTGACGAAAAAATCTTGGGCCTTGCCCGGGAGGATGAGATTTACCATAAGGTTAAAGATTTTGTGGCCGATGAAGGACATCGCCCAACCCGTACAATCAACTTGGTTGAATTCTCAGGCAATGAAAAATCAGAAGTAAGCGCAAAAGTTGATCAACTTGCGCAAATAATCGACGAAAGAAAAGAGATATCTGGGGAAGCTACAGGGTTTTATCGAACTGAAATTCCAGAAGAAATCAAAGACCTTTGGAATCTAAGAAAAAAGGGGGTGGGCCTTCTGGGAAATGCTAAAGGACGACGCAAGCCCATTCCTTTTGTTGAAGATACTGCGGTCCCTCCAGAAAACTTGGCTGCTTACATTCGAGAATTTCGTGACTTGCTTGAAAGCTTTGGGCTTGAATACGCCATGTTCGGTCACGTGGATGTGGGCTGTTTACATGTTAGGCCTGCGCTGGACCTAAAGACGACCGAAGACGAAGAAATTGTTCGTAAAATTTCAGATGGTGTCTGTCAATTAGTCCGCAAATACGGTGGTGTGATGTGGGCGGAGCATGGCAGAGGATTCCGTACTGAATATACTGAAGAGCATTTTGGTTCGGATCTCTATCAGGAGTTGCGCAAGATCAAACAAGTATTTGATCCGTTCAATCAATTAAATCCGGGGAAAATCGTCACACCCCTTGAATCCAAGGAACAAACGGTCTCTGTGGAAGCACCGCTTCGAGGTCATCGAGATCGTCAAATTCATTCAAATTGGCAGGATGAATTCGCAGTTACCATCAGCTGTAATGGCAACGGAGCCTGTTTCCACTATGACCCCAACCACGTAATGTGCCCTTCATCCAAGATCACTCGTGACCGGATTCACTCTCCAAAGGGTCGGGCAGGAATCATGAAGGAATGGCTCCGACAG
>DJYX01000120.1:1940-6115 GCA_002450295.1 Deltaproteobacteria bacterium UBA6967 | reverse complement strand
GCCAAAAAGTATAGAGAATACGACTATTCCCATGAAGTCTTCGAAGCAATGTCAGGATGTCTTGCCTGTAAAGCATGTGCTTCTCAGTGTCCAGTGCATGTGGATGTTCCTGAGTTTCGTTCTAAATTTTTGCACGAATACTATGGAAGATACCTGCGACCATTGAGGGATTATTTGGTTGGGACTACTGAGTGGAGTGGGCAAATCCTCTCCAAGATCCCCCGTCTTGGTAATGCTTTACTGGGTAACTCACTGTCTGTAAAAGCATTGAAACAATTGGTGGGACTCATTGATGCACCCGCTCTGAGCACACCCAACCTCGCTAATCAACTTACGAAAGTGGAGGGCTTGCTCAACATCGAAGAACTGAGACAGTTGCCTTCTGCCCAAAAACAAAGCGCCGTCATCCTCTTGCAAGACGCTTTTACCTCCTTCTACGAAGCGCCACTGGTCATTCATTTTGTCAAATTACTTCAAAAATTAGGCTTTCGAGTCTGCGTAGCCCCATTCCGCCCAAATGGTAAACCACTACATATCAAGGGATTGCTCAACTGGTTTGATCCATTGGTCCGAAAGAATTCTGAATGGCTCCAAACACTCGCTACTTTAGATGTGCCAATCGTTGGGATTGAACCAAGCATGGTCTTAACTTACCGCGACGAATACCCCAAGTCATTGGGTTTGAAGCAGTTACCAGTTGAAATAATGCTTCCTCAGGAATGGTTAATACAACAGACTGATCGGTTGCGCTCCAACAGGATTTTAGAACCACTCCGGAGTTACCGTTTACTTGGGCATTGCTCAGAGAAGACCCTTGCTCTTCAATCCCAACAACAATGGCAAAACGTATTCAAGTCATTGGGTCTCGATCTGAAACTTGAGGCGACAGGATGCTGCGGAATGGCGGGTACTTATGGCCACGAGAAGGAACACTACGACGAATCAAGAGGTATTTTCAAAATGAGTTGGCAGCACCACATGCCCAACGAATTGACACAACAGGCCACAATTCTGGCAACAGGATATTCATGTCGTTCTCAAGTGAAGCGTTTTTCTGGCTTCCGCCCGATGCACCCTCTTCAGGCGCTTCTGCAAGAAATCACTGAAAACAACTCTGCAACCAACACCAAACTTACCAAAACAGTTTTAGGCAATGCCTAAAAAAACAAAAAGGGGTCGAAGTTACTTTGAGTATCTCCGACCCCTTTTTCGGCTCACCATCAATCATGGGTCCGTTTTAGGTAAGGTTGACATTTCATCAACGTCTCCAACTCTGCCAATAACCTCGCTTTTCTAGGAGCTGATTTCTCCCCCTGACTCAGTTCTTGAAAAAGTTGTTGCCGAAGATTTCGGACTCCGCTAAGGACCTTTAGTGTCTTCCTTTCCATAACCCCTCCTATGTGGCTAAGGTGAAAAAGACAAAAAAGATTTAAAATATATAGGCTTAATTATAACTTCAAGAATCTTTCAACATATCATCCGGCTCAAATTGACAGCCAACAACCCTTGGGATATTCTTAGTTCATTAGCAACCTCCCTCAACAGGTGATCCATGTTCAAATTCAAGGATCTTTCAAATACTGAAGATGAGTTATTCCGTCCTGAAAATTATCAACTGAGCGTCAAAGACTTTTTTGCAAAGCGCCGCACCGCAAAGCGAGTTTACTTGTTTGATCTTCGGGGTGCAGGTGATTATGAAATTTCCCATTTGCCGGGTGCACATAATCTTCCCATCGAGCACTTCGAAAATTCAATCTACCAAATGCCTTTCACCGGCGACATTTTACTTTACGGTGGAGGGCAAGGAGAGACACTAACAGCAGCTGAAATGCTTTACGACAATGGCTTTGATACGTTCTACTATGTAGACCGCTTCTTGGATCTTTATGAACTAGTAGATGAATCATTTTTCACCATCAGTCCTGAGGCTTTGAAGAAAATCCAAGCTCAGCATGAGGATGCTTCAGATGGATGGCTCCTAGCTGTTGAACCAAAATCACCGACTAAAGGTGTCTATACACTTCGACCCCTAAATGATGACGATACTGAACAAATGCAACGTTTCGAGAAGGAAGGAATTGTCTTCTGGATGGATTTCTCATTACTACCATTTCTAGAAGGTACCGAAATCCAAATTGATGAAGACACAGGGGAGATCGAGGTAGTCAATGAAGGACTTGGTATCGGGAAACTCCGTGGAAACTTTGAAGACCGAGTGCGTCAAGTTTTAGATGAGCAGGTCAATCCAATGGTTGCTTCCCATGGAGGTGTCGTCAGTCTAAGCAGAATTGAAAATGGTGAGGTATTCTTGCGATTTGGAGGAGGCTGCCAAGGATGTGGAATGGTGGACGTAACTCTTAAACAGGGTGTAGAAGTAATGATGAAAGAGAGTGTACCGGACATCGTTGCCATCCATGATGCAACCGACCATGATAGCGGATCAAATCCATATTACCGCTAAACCGAACCGAGCAATAATGCAGGAAGAAGACGAATTTTATGGGATGATTCATCAAGCCAGAGATGAGTTTCTTGGGAAGCATGAATTCCAGGATCAAACCTGGCAATGGGCCCGGGAACTTGATGATGAAGGCTTTTTCCTGTTTTGCTACCTCATGCATGATTACGATGAGAAACTGCTGAGCAAAAATTCCTACCAAGAAACAGTTTACACCCTGAATCTTCTGCGCCACCGCCTACTGCCCCTAGATCTTACCAATCAAGGGATCAGCCTGATGGATCAGTTTCAAATTCTCTTTAATTTGTACGAGAAGCTAAAGCGAGAAAACATGCACTGGGACGCATGCGAAGAATTTGTGCAGGAGCAGTTGAAGATGCACCTGCAACAAAACTGAGGATTTATCCAGCAGCAGCTAGTGGAGTGGATTCCTTCCTTGGCAAAAGCAGATTCTGATTTTCTAGAACAAGGGAGGAAATTTTATCGTTCAACTTCATACTTGCACAATTATCGGCATGCCTAATGGCGTTTCTAATCGAGTAAGGTTTTGAACTCCCGTGACAGATGACAACTGTGCCCTGTACCCCGAGAAGTGGAGCGCCACCAATCTCAGTGTAATCCCCCCTCTCTTTCAATGCCTTGAATGGCCTCTTCATCAACAAATATCCTAACTTCGCCACCCAAGACTTCTCAATCTCTTCCTTGAGAACCTGCTTTACAAAGTCAAAGGTTCCCTCTGCCACCTTGAGCGTGATGTTCCCCACAAAGCCATCGCATACCACTACATCTACTTCATTCTGGTACATCAACTTGCCTTCGATGTTCCCATAAAAATTAAGCGTGCTCTTCTTTAGTAAGGGATAGGTTTCCTTAAGATTTTGATTTCCCTTACCTTCTTCTTCACCGTTGTTGAGAAGAGCTACTCGTGGATTGTCGATGTTCAGCATCGTTTGAGCATAGGCTCCCCCCATCAGCGCAAATTGCAATAAATACTCTGGTTTGCAATCCGTATTGGCGCCAATGTCTAGAATCACGAAGGGGCGATTACGTTGTGTGCTCGGCATGAGGGTCGCGATAGCAGGGCGATCTATTTTTGGAATAGATTTAAGAACAAATTTGGCAGTGGCCATTGCAGCGCCTGTGTTGCCAGCACTCACGACAGCGCTAACCTCACCACGCTTGTGCAGGTCCATCGCAACACGGATTGAAGAATCCTTTTTTTGCCGCAATGCTTGACTAGGTGATTCATGCATTTCCACCATCTCCTCACAGTGGACAATACGCACTTTATTTGCCGAATGTGGCATGTTTTGGAGTCGGTCCTTGATTTGCGTCTCTTGACCAACAAGAACTACTTCAATGCCTAATTCGTTGGCGGCTCTTACGGCTCCCTCCAACTGAATGGATAATGGGGAATCTCCCCCCATCGCATCAACCGCTACTGGCATGCTTATACATGATGGTGGGTTGGAAGAGGAGATGGAAACCCCCTCGGAGGATTCTGATTATGATTAAAACTGCTGCTTAACTTCCATAACTTGGACACCTTTAAAGTATCCGCAATGCTGACAAACTCGATGTGGACGTGTCATTTCGCCACAATTTGTACAATTAGAAAGTGCAGGAACTGAAACATTGACATGATTTCTACGGTTGTCGCGTCTGCTTTTGGAAATTTTTCGTTTTGGGACTGCCATGATTTCTCCGTGTTTTTGTG
>DJYX01000120.1:0-1539 GCA_002450295.1 Deltaproteobacteria bacterium UBA6967 | reverse complement strand
TCTTCAAATTTTCAATTTCTTGAGGATTCAACGGAATTTCACATGCTGATTGCCCTTGCTCCTCACACAAATTTCTCATTGGAAGAGTTAGTATTACCTGATCTTCTAAAATTCCCTTCCAATCAATTTGGTCATCTCGATAAAAGTCCATGTCCAAGTCTTCATCCTCCAAAAAAACTTCTTTCCCGTTCTGTGATTCCAAATTCGCCTCAGGAACCATTTTGAAGGTGAATTCTTCGTCCACATCCAGTTTCAGCGGTTGTCCACAACGATCACAGGCAATTGACAACGTTCCTTCAAGATTTCCAATACAGGTAACTTCTTTTTTGTTTCGTTCTAGGTTAATCCGATATTGTAAAAATGAATCGCCTTCTACCAAGATATCAACGAGTCTGGGCATCTCATCTGCTTGGAGTTCACCTCTTTGAATCCAGGCCTTAGATTCTGACAACATAGAGACTTGAATAAATCTTTCCATGTCACTCAGTCACCTGCAGCCTTGATCTCATCCAAAGTTCTTGCAGTAGACAAAGGATCTGATTTCTCGCTAATCACAGGAAATTCTTGGCTTTTATCAGAATTGATCTCTAAATATTCTTGATACTTTTCTGGAAGATCCACATCCGCATAGATTGCCTCGACTGGGCATTCTTCCACACAGGCGTTGCAGTCAATGCATGATTCCGGGTTGATATAGACCATTTCTGGTCCTTCGTGGAAGGCCTCTACCGGACAGACCTCCACACAGTCAGTATACTTGCATCCATTGCAATGTGCAGTGACAACATAAGTCATAGGTAGCCTTCGACTGAGGAGAAAAATTTAACAAGTTTTATTAAATAAAATTAAACTTTCGATAATAAATCTAATTCGATTTGAGAGCAAGTTGAAACTAGACAATGTTCTTGTTGGCTAGGTTAGAACACGCATTTGTGTGCAAACGCAGCGTGCGACAACACATCTGATTTTTGGTGTTTGGCTTGTTATTAAAGCCTCCATTAGTTAATTATTCGTAAATCCCTTCCACAATAATTTCTACCTTCTCTAAAGGTAATCTATAATGATGAAATGGCTTGCATTAGGTTCAGCAATTCTCACTTGGCCTCTCATTTCATTTGGTGCTTTCGTACGTCTCAAGGGTGCTGGACTGGCCTGCCCAGACTGGCCACTGTGTTATGGGCAATTGATTCCACCACCTGGATACGAGATTGCGCTCGAAGTGGGCCATCGCTTCGTTGCCACCCTGCTTGGTATGTTGATTGTTTTAATGGTAATACTCGCTTTCTCCCGTCCTCACTATCGTGAATACAGAAACCTTAGTCTGGTCTGCTTGGTAATGGTTTTAATCCAGGGAATACTTGGAGGGCTCACTGTGACGATGCTGCTGAATCCTTACATCGTCACAGGTCATTTGATCGGTGGAAATCTAACATTTGCACTGCTGGTTTATTTTGCTTGGAAGACTTTTCATCTCAACAAGTGCCCAAGAACATTCAGTTGGGTAAGGTGGAGTAGTTGGAGCCCAACGACCAGAAAGAT
>DJYX01000127.1:20685-23156 GCA_002450295.1 Deltaproteobacteria bacterium UBA6967 | reverse complement strand
GGATAGTTTGCATCAATGCAACCTCTCATTTGTGTTCTGTTTAGAAAGACTGCAGCCACGCTGTCATCCCCATTCAGCTCTGTTATAAGTTGAGCAAAGCAACCAGGAGGAATAAGTTCATTCGCTGTTTGAAATTTACCCTGCTTTACAAAGTATTCTCTGGTTGTTGAACTTTGAGAACATTGATTTGGGTTCATTCTCACTATTTTCTGCTGCGCATTGATTTGCTGAGTAATTGTTAGGAGAAAATATAAGCAGCAGGTGACTTGAAAAAGTTGTTTTTTCATGGTCTTGTCCACAGTCTCATGTCAATGACAGTCAGTTCGAATAATTTCCATCAAGCATCAAAATTTCCATTGATGGGCCGTTCAGTCTTTTTCAACCAGACGCTACTGGATCTCATTAAAACCAAGCTGAGTTTTTGGGATCTGTTTTTTCACCAGACACAATTTCGATTCTTCTCTTAGCAAGAAAAATTTATCTGAGTAATCAAAATGAAACCACTCCATAGACGTCCACTGCTCAAAAAATTGCTATAGCAGGATTAAGTATTGGCTCCGTTGGTTCTCTCGTATCTTGTTCTGCTTCGGGTGGAGGATCGGGTGAAAGTGATAATGCTACGGTTGACCTGGAACCAGTTGCTGCTGCTGATGAATCTGACAATGTTAGCAATCCCTCAGGTGTAGATTTAGATGAGAGTTTAGAGGTTAGTGATAACGCCACAGTTGAGGGGAATTCAGAAAGCTCGATTGATGATATTGAAAATGCCAGTGAATCTTCAGAGGTAGATTCGAATGAAAGTTCAGAAGTTAGCGACAATACCATAGTTGAGGAGGATCCAGACACCCCCATTGGTGCTACTGAAAACGAAAACAATACCTTTGATGCTGATTTGATAATTGATACTACTGACAGTAATTATAGTGTTTTAGCGAATCCTGATGGTTCCTTGGCATTCAATGCTGTCAACGGCATACCCAATCCAGGTATATTGGTACATCGAACCAGTCAGGACTCAGTTAACGTAGTAAGCCGCTATTGCACGCATTTGGGTTGTACGGTTGGCAGCAACTATGTTTGTGCTTGTCACAACAGCCGATTTGGTAAGGATGGGAGTGTTCTTCAGGGCCCAGCTTCTATTCCTCTTAAAACCTACACTGCTACAGTGAACGGTGACAGCATCCTGATCAATTTTTCTTAGTTGTCCTCCCTGAAATAAAAAATTTCTAACCATTCGAATTAGTTCATATTGGTAATCTTCATAAAATTTCATGGGCTAAAATATTAGCTTGGAATCACTAGGTCTCTTAACTCCCCCCCACTGTCCTCCGAGTCTATACGGATCGTTGACATACTTGGAAGCACAATAACGTTGCATCCGTCAACCAATCCGAAAGAGGCATCATGGAGTTTGGACAAAGAGATAACACCTACATCATCATTGCGCTCTGGACTGCCTGTACTGTTGGAGTCTGCGTTTCTCTGGCAGTATTGGAAACATTGCTGAAAGTGCCTGCTGTCCAGTAATAAATCTATCAAATTTGAATCCAGCTGGGGTCAAGCTGCCTCTGAGCACTACCTGCGATTGCAGGTTTGTCACGTAACAACAGTGCCAGCAGGTTTTTCATACCTGACACTAGTGGCCAATCAATAGTGCACTTGCCACGATGCCCCAGCTGGTATTAGTACTATGGATTTGTGATGTCCAACTACACCCTCAGTTCTGTGTCGGAAAACTTTGCACCACTGGCGTGATTTCCCAATGACCCAGTTCGAGTACACTATCAAAAGCCTTATCAATGGCTTCCATCGAATCTGACTCAATGGCCATGTAGGCTGTGTGTTCCAGTCTGTTACTGTACATGGCGTGTAACTTCACACCTTTGTCAGTTAATTCCTGTATTGCAGAGTTATATTTCTTGAGTTTTTCCTGATTGCGAACATGGCAGGTCGAATAATCGTGTGTTTGTCTGATCATGAATAACATTAAATTCTCCCATTGATTGTGATTCAAAAAATACCAACCCACAGAAAAGCTAGTTGAACACCTTTGTCTGTGAGGCCGAACTCAGCCCTGCTTCATAGAGTTCTTAGAATCGTCGTCACGTCATGTTTTTAAACTTTCATTCCCCCACTCAATGACCATAAATTTTAGCATTGTTTTGAACTTAATGGAGCAACGTGTGTTGCATCTTAACCGAGCGGGGTATGCAGTAGTCGGAATTTGAGAGAATCAACTTGGGTGATGATTCACTTTGCTTGGAGATGCACTGTTGTTGAAGAAAATGTTCATAGATTTTTTTACATCAACAACAGATTGCGCCAACCTAGGTTTTTGTGCCAATTTGTGCCATCAACTGCTTCAATTCACTTGAATCCACGAAACTAGTCATTGACTAAATCAACTGATTTCGTTAAGTTTATTTCAGTTACTTCAAGTGCATTTTAGTAGAGATGGAACTTTTAATCAG
>DJYX01000127.1:8964-20333 GCA_002450295.1 Deltaproteobacteria bacterium UBA6967 | reverse complement strand
AGTCCCTGTCAGCCCACCAACAAAATCAGTTGCTTAGAAGTCAATCAAATTTCAGAGATCCTCAGAATTCCTCCTGCAGGCGCAATTCGGGCGCACTTCCAATAACAATTGTTCTCCTCACGATTCTTCACACTTCTACAGTCGTTTAGACCTAAGCCCAGAATTTCGCCAAGTTAATTAAATTTTTCTGAAGTAATTCTAAAGATTGGGAAGAAGACGTGTCTGATGCTATCTCCTTGATGAGCATCTAAAACCTAAGTGATTTCAAAGAAGCTAAGTTAGAACTTCACAGTTTTATAGAATATTCTGGCAGCTTCTGTTTGGGATCAGACCTGACAAGACATGCCTCCATCAACGAAGATCACGGTTCCGTTGATGTAGGATGCGGCGTTGGAAAGCAGGAAGACAGCAACCCCACCGAGTTCATCCGGATCACCCCAGCGCTGCATAGGTGTTCTCCCAGAAATGAAGGAGGTGAATTGAGGATCTTTGACAAGATCGGTAGCCATCTCTGTGGCAAAGTAGCCAGGGGCGATACCGTTGCAGCGAATGCCTTGTGGTCCCAATTCAACAGCCAGGGCCTTGGTCAGGCCAACCACTCCGGCCTTGCTGGCAGTGTAGGCTGAGATGGTCTTACGAGCCTGGGGCCCCATGATTGAAGCAATATTGACAATTGACCCTGATCCTTGAGCTTGCATCAAGCGCACGGCTTCCCGAGAAAGTAACCAACTCGCCCTGAGATTGGTGTTCACCACCTGATCAAAATCTTCTAGTTCAAATTTGATCAGCGGACGGCGGTGTTGAAAACCAGCATTGTTGATCAAGCCATCCAATCGACCGTACTGTTCCCGAATTTTTCCGAAAGCAGCAAGCACCTCATCGTCATTGGTGACGTCAAAAAGATAGTATTCAGCTTGTTGTCCCAACTCTTGAAGATATTGCTGACGCTCTTTGAGTAAGTTCTCATCTCGGCCATGCCGCAGGACGGTGGCTCCTGCTTCTGCAACTGCCTTGGCCATTGACCACCCCAGCCCCCGACTGGATCCAGTGATCAACACAATTTGGTTTTCAAGTGAAAACAATTGTAGGCTCAAGAAATTATTCTGTTTTTAAAGATATTTTTGTCGCTGCTCATCGAATTCTTCCGACCACTGCTTAATCAAATTGCTTTTAGTCGTGTGATCAAGCCATGATCCTTCCAGGCCGTTGAGCATAAAGTTCTTGAGGTCATCGATGCCGTAACCGAAAGCTTCGATCATCATCCGCTGGCATTTGATTGGGTCGACTAGATGAAAAGAAGGATCGTCCGTATTTGGATGAATTTTTAATCCAGCCCGAGCCATTTGACGAATTGGGTGTTCTTGAGCCCATAAATCGGCGCTCAAGGTTCGAAGATAGTAGCTGTTTGTCGGGACCACCGTGATCAAAATTCCTTGATCAATGCAACGTGAGACAAGGGCGGGATTGTCGAGAACTGAGTAGGCATGATCGAGCCGATCAACTCCCAGAACATCCATTGCGGTTTCCACGTTCTTCCAGGAAGTGCCAAATTCTCCGGCATGAGCGGTTGTCTTCAAGCTCACTTTTTTTGCCAATGCGTAGGCATCAGAAAATTTTTCAGGTGGATTGTTGACTTCGTTGTAATCCATTCCGATGCCCACAACGGCAGGATGACGGTGGGCGCACATCAACGCTACCATTTCGAGACCTGCGGATGCAGAGGCCTCACGATCGATACTGGGGATGAGTAAGCTGGTGATCCCGAAGTCTGTCTCAGCCTCGTTCATGCCCAAAAGAATGGCGTTCTGCAATTCGCTGTAAGAGAGATCAGTCGCTGCTAGAGTGCCTGTCGGGTTCCAGAAAAACTCTGCATGTCGAACCTGCTGACGGGAGGCGTCTTCCAGGTATTCATAGGTGATTCGACGCAGGTCATCAGGGTCTTGGAGAATTTGGTTTTCCAACTCACGGAAAACGTGGAGGACCCCGACCGGCTTCTCACCACGGACGTAAAAAGCATTAATTTCAGCATCTGTGGTGCGGGCACCATTCTTACGAGCCAGTTCCTTCATGGTCTCCTTGCGGACGGTACCAAGGAGATGACAATGCAACTCGATCTTGGGGATTTGCTGCAAAAACTGATTCAGAGTCAGGTTTGCTTCGCTCATTGGTTTTGTCTCTGTTTTAGGGCTTTGATACAGATTTGAAGCGTAATCTTGGGGTCAATTCCGGTTCCAATCGAAGCATTCACAGGCTGCACAAAGTTGAACTCTGTCTGACCGTATCGAGAATCATTCTCAGTGTGTACGGATAGGTTGACTCGCTCAAACTTGATTAGGAACGGCTGGACAACAGCCAAAGCAGCAATCGGATCGTAGATTGCCATCCGCTCTCGTCCTCGGGAAAGGGCGATATCGAGGTAGCCTCCCAGTAAGTCTGCCAAAAGACCATCCTCCAAAACTGGCGCATCAGCTGGACCAAATGTGACTTGGCGGCAGAGTTCCAGATCGACAACCCACAGTGGTGCACCATGCTGAAGGACAGTGGCGAGGGCGTCTGCATCAGCAAAGGCATTGTATTCGGCATGCTCGGTGTGGTTGCCTCTGGCCCGACTACCCCCCATCCAAGTTAGACTCCTTAACCTCTGCAGCTTGTCCGGAAAGCTTTGGTAGGCGAGAGCGAGGTTGGTGAGTGGACCGATGGCAAGCACGTCTTTGGTGCCTTCGGAATCCAGCCAGCTTGCCAAAGCTGGCTGCGCTTCCTGGACGTGTGGTGCTCGAACCAAGGGCAGGAATTGTCCTCGGCTGCGCATACCCTTTGGTCCTAGAACTCTTTCTGCAGTCTCCAAAGGACGGGACAACGGACCACCTGCACCTTTGTAGATTGGCCATGAGAAACCAAAATGGTGGATCGCACCTAAAGCGTTGGCACAGACTTGCTCCAGTTGGGAATTGCCTGCGACGAGGGACACGCCATCAATGGCAACGCCCTCCGCTTCAAGGACCAGCAAGGCCCATAAGTCGTCAAATCCAAAGTCGGTATCGACCCATAATCCCATCAGCCAGCTCCCTTGATTTGGTGTCCAAACTGCTCGGGTAGGTCAAAGGCTAGGGTGGCTCCGATTGGATAAGGGGTATTCCCGGCTGGAGTGGAAGCTGTGATCCGACCTAGGGGGGAGGTGATGACGTATTCCCACATCTCACCAGCGAAAGATACACCAGCAACCGTCCCACGGAAGGGGCCACTTCCTAAGCTGACACCACCAGGACGCCAGGCTAAAGATCCAGATGGAGCGTTGTATCCACTGATCTTGCTGCCGTCCCTGCCAATCAAGGCTCCCTCACGAACTTCGAAAATGTTCTCAAAGCCCATGAAATCGGCAGCAAAGACAGTACTGGGATGGTTGTAGAGTTCAGCTGGAGTGCCCATCTGTTCGATCAAACCGTCCTTCATCAGGACGACTCGGTCAGCTAGCGCAAGAGCCTCCCCTTGGTCATGGGTAACAAAGACCATGGTGATGCCGCTGTTGCGTTGCAGGCGCTGCAATTCAGACCGCATGTCCAGCCGCAAACGAGCATCCAGATTCGAAAGTGGCTCGTCAAGCAACATGACCTTGGGTTCCAGAACAAGAGATCTAGCCAAGGAGAGCCTTTGTTGCTGGCCACCGGAGAGCTCGCTCGGTTTACGATTGGCAAATTCGCCAAGTTCGACCGTATCGAGACTTTGTTCCACTCGTTTCTTGATCTCACCATTTGAAACTTTTCTGAGTCGCAGGCCAAAGGCTACATTTTCAAAGGCAGAAAGATGGGGGAATAATGCGTAGGACTGAAACACTAACCCAACACCACGTTTATTGGCAGGGACTTTAGTGACGTCGTTCCCATCAATCTCGATTGTCCCTGAGCGAGGAGACAATAGACCTGCGATGGCTCTCATCGTGGTGGTTTTGCCACATCCTGAGGGTCCAAGAAGAGTGATCAGCTCTCCTTTGCGGATGTTCAGGCTGAGTTTGGACACCGCGACCGTGTCCCCATAAGCAAGCGTCAGATTTTTCAGGGAAACAAAGGACTCAGACATAGCGAGAGAAGCCCAAGAATTTTTCAGCGAGGAAAATGATCCCCACGGACATGATTGCGAGCAACGCAGAGAGGGCTGCAACTGAGGGGTCGTAAGTGATTTCCATATAGGCCAGCATATCAATTGGCAGTGTGCGTACCCCTGGACCGGAAAGAAACAATGAAACGGGTACCTGATTAAAGCTAGTGACGAATCCCAAAATGAAAGCTGCTAGGACTCCTCCGCGAATATTGGGCAGCACTACTTTGACAAAAGCTCCCAATCGTGTGCAGCCCAGCAATATAGCAGCTTCCTCCATGTCGCTTCGCAAATTCTCCAAACTAGCTATTACAACTCGTACCGCATAGGGAATTACCAGCGCAGTGTGAGCCATGAAGAGCGCCAGTGAGACCGTGAAATCAAGTGGAATCACCAGGTAACGCAACAGTCCGAGTCCAACAATGATCCCCGGAACGATGATTGGAGCTGCGACGATCGTTTTGACCGTCTCCGCAAAAGGTAGACGATAGCGACTGAGAGCGTAGGCTGCCGGAACGCCGAGCACCAAGGCCGTCAGTGTTCCAAATACAGCAAGGAACATGGAGAGAGCAAAACTCTCCCGAAAACTCTGGACTTTGAAGACTGCCCAATACCATTTGAGCGAGAGTCCCTGCGGTGGAAAAGCCAAATTTTCTCCAGCCGATAGACCTGCTGCAATAATGATAAAAAATGGCCCGATCAGGAAAGTGAGGGTCAGTCCAATAATCAAAAATGATGTCCACTTACCCATCAGGATCTTCTGCCAAGAACACTGTTCCGCAGATCTTTTCCAAGTGCGAAGAGGTCCGGTGAAAATTTTGATCTCATACTTTCAAAAACAAGAGCCAGTAGAGTGATTGTCTGCCCATCTAGGATTGTTATACAGTTGATTTCTGGACTACTTTCGAGCGGTCGCAATCCGTTTGAAGAGTAGATTGGAGCCAAAACTCATTGTGATCAAGATAGTGGCAATGATTCCTGCGGACACAAAGTCATTGGCTACATTCACTCTCTGATAAAGCAGTGTCTCCAGCATCAAGACCTTCGCTCCCCCAAGGATCGCAGGGGTGATGTAAGCGGTGAGAGAACCCGTAAAAACCAGAGTTCCTCCGATGACCAGCCCTTCCTTGGTCAGTGGAAGGATGACCTTCAGAAAGACCTGCAGCCAGTTTGCTCCCAAAACTCGGGCAGCAGCAACCGCGTCATTTGGCAAATTTTCCATGGCGGAGATCAGGGAAATGATCATCAGTGGCATGAAGAGCTGAAGTAATCCCAGGAAGACCGCTGTCTCTGTAAATAACAACCGAATCGGTGTGTCACTGAGTCCCAACCCGACGATGGCATCGTTGACAATGCCCGTACGTCCCAAAATGACGATCCAGGCATAGGTTCGTGCGACAGGGGAGATCATCAGTGGCAAGACCACTAGCCCAAAGATTCGTCCACGATGTTTGGATGGCAGATGGAAGATGGAGAATGCTGTCGCATATCCGATAACGGCGCTGACCCCTGCAACGAGGAAGCCTAGTTTGAGAGTTCGGAAAAAGACCGTCTGATTCAGGGGCTTGCTGATAAAGTCCGCATAGCCTTGCAGCGACCAAGCTTCATCGACCTTGAAGCCTTCTGAAAGGAGGACGAGGACAGGCAACAAGAAGAGGGTTGCTGTGAAAAGTACTGCAGGGAGGGCCAGCACCAAGCCCTCTAGACGGTTTTGAAACACGGTGGGAGTGTTGAGAAGGAGGATCCCGGAGTAATCACTCCGAGATCTCAGTCAGGTTTGATCAACTATCTACTTGATGACCTTGGTGTTCCAACGCTCAACCCAGCCTTCACGATTGTCGATGATATCGGCAGGGCTGATGATGTTGAGAGAATCAATGAGCTCAGCACCATAAGTCAGGCTCACGGCAACTTCGTCTGAGACTTGAACTTTCTTATTTGCGGGACTGTCAATCTTGGCGTTGGCAATGCGGGTCTGGGACTCCACGGAGAGCCAGTAATCCATGAATTGATAAGCCAATTCTTCATTGCCATTGCCTTTGGTCATGATCATCACATTCATCCCTCCCGTTTGTCCTTCTTGGGGATTGGCCCAGACAAAGGGAAGCGGGCTCTTAGCAAAGCTGCTCCAGGCAAAACGTCCAACGGGAGCTGCAATGACTTCTTCTTGGTTCATCAACTGCGCAAGTTGAGAAGATCGGACGTAAAAGGTGACGATGTCATCAGCCCTTGCGCCAATGCTATCAATGGTTTCTTCAAATCCGTAGCCTTGGTGGCCAAGTGCCTTTGACAGCATGAAAAGAGTGAGTGGTCCCTGGGTGCCGGTGATGTTGGGAAGAGCGACTCTGCCGGCAAGTTCAGGGGATAGGAGATCCTTCCAGCTGTTGATTTGAATCAAGTCGGAGCGATAGACAATTGAACTGGCGTAGAAGGTGTAACCAACGGCCCAATTTTCACCGAGAGGATTCTTGGCCGCCTCATATAGATCATTGTAGCTGGAGAGCTTTGAGACATCCAGATTCTGTAGAAGTCCCTTTCGAGCCAAGGCCAGTGCGTCATGAGAAGAGATCACTGCCATGTCGATCACAGGCTTGGCAGCATTGGCTTCGATTTTGGCCATCCGCTCGACGCTATTGCCGGTTTCGATCACCAGTTCGCAGTCACAGATTGCCTCAAACGGATCATAGAGCGCTTCTTTGTAAGCATCTTGAGCAAAAGAATAGACGGAGATGGTCAATTTCTTATCTGCGGCGACCGCTGTATGGACTGCGAGAATCGCGCTAATTGCTGCGAAAATGAGATATTTCATTCAGCTCTCCTTGGGATGTTGCCTGGACTGAAAATCGCCCTGAAAGAATAGTACAGGAGGCTCCCTCGCCCCCAGTAATCACAAGATTCGGTAGTTCACACCGGTATTTCCTCCAACTTTGGAGAATTTGGAGGTGCAGTACACAAGAAAATCAGCATTGGTCAAGGGAATTTTTGAAGAGGAAGATAGACAGTAGAGATTTAGTTTGTTTAGCCAAGTTAATCGATCTGATCTTTCAGCAATATGCTGATGGAGTAATTTTCAATGACTATTTTGATCGCTTCAGTCGAAAACAAGCTTCAAGACATCCGATGAAAAATCACACCAAATCAATCTGCTTCAAGAAATTCAGGTTTCTTTTAGCAGAAGTGAAAGCTTGATCCGTTGTTGCTCTTGGCATGTCCTGTTCGATCACCCCAATGCCTTCGAAGTTGATGGTTTCAAGAACAGTCTTCAGTTCTCGAAAATCAATAATTCCATCTTCCAAGTCACACATCACATCCAGATCAAATGCCTGGTCTGAATCAAGGTTCTCCACAAGAACTTTTTTTTTGATTAGCCCATCTACATTTTTGAAGTGCAGGTAAGCAATACGCTCAGGGTACCTAATTAGAAAATCCAGCGCCGAGCGGTCGCCTGCTTCAGGACTTCCATTTGAATAAGCGTGATGGCCGGTATCAAAACATAGATCGATCCCGGTTGCCTCCATCAAATTTTGGATCTCATTTTCATATTCGTAGAGAGATTTGATATGCGGATGAAAAACGGTTTTGATGCCGTGTTCTTGGAAGGTGAATGCGGCCATCTCACGAATAATCTGAAAATATTTGTTTGATTGTGAGAGGGTCAAATCTGATTTTTTTTCACCGAATCTCCCAACATCTGATTCATCCATTGTCACAAGATATTTTGCATTCATCTGAACCAGCAGCGAACACAACGAATTTAACTCTTCCCGAATACTATCTAAATTGCTGATTTGATCGAAGGCATAGCAGGCCGTTCCCGCACAAACTGACAAGGACCTCTTCTCAAGCTCGGTTGATAACTCCTGATAGTTTGCTGGTAGATAGCCAATGGGGCCTAGTTCCAGAGCTTGATACCCTGCGGAAGCAGCCTGATCCAAAAAAGTGTGCCAAGGTGTGCCTGATGGAGTTCCATCAGGATACCAGACTCCCCAAGAACAAGGGGCGGTAGCGATAGTTACTTTCATACTGATTCCGATTTCTTTAAGGTTTCGATGATTTTCTGGAACAGTTCCAGGTCTTCAAGCGAGTCCTGTAAACTTGTTTTTGGCTTACGACTGGAGGCAATACAGTCGTAAAACTCACAGATTTCATTGACGAAAGGATCCTTGTAATCAGGACCATAGATGGTGGTCTGAGCGTTCCCCTCAGCATACACAGAAAGTTCTAGTGTAGAAGCTTGATGGCGGACATAGGGAGACTCGTAATTTATTTTGAGCCGTCGATCTTTCTGATAGATCTCGATGGTTGCGTCAAATTGAACGATTTCCTGGTTGTTCACTAACTCATAGGTTGCAAGAAATCCGTCGTATTCTAGGACGATGATCAGTAGCACTCCTTGATGAGATGCCGCTGCTGCCTTGACCCTAATTGGGGATCCGAATAGCTCACGGACAGCAGAAAAACTATGACAACCAAGGCCGGTTAACATTTGATAAGCGGTCATGTGTGCTGCAGTTGTTTCCGGGCCGAGAGCGCTATCAAGTTGTTGGTTGCGCTTCTTCTTGGATGCTTCGATTAAATCCGAGGGGATATCAGCAGGTGAAAAGATCGGTCTTGTTTGATTCACAAAAAATGGGCCTTCACAAATAATGTCTCGGAATCTGAGATATTCAGTTTTCTTAGTGCTCACTCGAATCAGTTCCTTAGCCCTTAGGAACGATCCAGCGTAGCGACGCATGTAGCCAACCATTGTAATTTGATTTGGAAAACCCTGTTCTAAATGAACCAGTTCTTTTAGTTGCTGGATATTCAGGGTAGCTGGTTTCTCAACGAAGACATGTTTTCCAGATTTGATGGACTCCTGCACAAATTCAAAGTGATGTTGATCTGGAGACAGCACAAATACAGCATCAATTTCAGGATCCTTTATGATACCAGATGGAGAAAGATAACTATTTGAAATATTATATTTATTTACAATAAACTCATTTAATGAGGGTGAGATGTCCGCAACAGCTTTGATCCGATACTTATCATTTAGATCCGAAAGGATAGGCAAGTGAACAAGCTGGGCAACTTCGCCTAAGCCAATAATTCCCACGTTTATTTTCATTTGATCCCTCACAAGCCTAAGAAAAATTTTTCGAGACAATTTTGGGTTTTTGCGCCCTGATTGAAATTTAAACAGTATTGAAAGTTTAAATTTTCTAATTTCTCGAGGAAATAGGTTAGAAGATGGTTAGCCTTTAAACATACTCTTGACCATTTATTATTTCACTTTAGTTGTAGAAACAAATTTTCAAAGATCTCAGTCAAGCAGTTAAGAAAATTAACAACTTAGTAAGTCGTTTAAGATTTTCAAAATATAAATCTAGTCATTGGATCATGATGTTTCTTAGCCGTTAGAGGTGTCATCAAATTAAATTTGCCTCAACTTTCTAAGTCAACCATTTGTTGAAGGAGGCCAAATGTAAACAGTTCTATCTGCTCACCAAGAATCGGTCCTATTTTGAAATTAATCAGTAAAGGAAGTCATGAAAAAAAGTCTTTTTAGCAGGTTTTACAGATTCTCCACTATAACGGGTGTACTCACATTCACAGCGCTGTCAAATTCTGCTCAAGCACAAAGTTGCTCTAGTTACAATGAATCGCCGATGCTGGCAAACGCGGTCGCATCCGGAGCGCTCCCAGAGGTACGAGAACGTGTTCCTGAGGAACCACTAGTTGTGGAGGTCGCAGAGCAAATTGGTGTTTATGGTGGAACAATGGTTGATACCACGGGAGGGAACCGCTTAGCTGAATTCCGTCATTTTGGATATGAACCACTCGTGCGCTGGTCAGTAGATGGAAGTGAAATTGTACCTAACGTCGCCAAGAGTTGGCAGATTTCTGATGACGCGACAACGTACACCTTCCAACTGCGAAAGGGTATGAAATGGTCTGACGGCGAGGAATTTACGGCTGATGATATTGTGTTTTGGTGGACGTACGTTGAGTCTAACAAGGACATACAATCCAAGCCGCGTGGCTACATGGTTGTCAAGGGCGAGCAAGCAACAGTAAAGGCAGTGGACAAACATACTGTTCAATTCTCGTGGTCTAATCCAAATGGCTTGTTATTGGAAAACCTAGCCTCCCCCTACGGAGTTCGGGTTGTACAATTTGCTGAGCACTACCATCGACAATTTATCAAGGGCTTGAACCCAGATGGGGTCGCAAAACTCATGGCGGCAGATGGTTCTACAGATTACACACAGTGGTGGAATGCTACTGTCGGTAGCTACGGCAAGCAGTCAGAATACAACAATCCCGCTCGCCCTTCTGTACATGGATGGATTCCCAAAGAACCCTTCCTCGGAAAAGAGCAATTCAAGTTCGAAAGAAATCCATACTATTTTAAGGTGGATAAAGCCTGTAACCAACTGCCATACATTGATTATCGTCAATGGGTCCTGGCAGCGGATACTGAAATCCAGTTGGCAAAGTCGCTGACTGGTGAGGTTGATATTAGCCGAGTCAATATCTCCACGCCTGCGAACCGAAGTGTCTTCTTTGAAAACATGGAGCAGGGAGACTACCGTTTTGTGGCCGCAGACTCAGCTGATATGAACGTGGCTAATTTTCAGTTCCCTGAAAATCATCCTGATACCTTCAGGGCTTCTGTTTACCGAGACAAAAACTTCCGCATCGGGCTGTCCCACGCAATTGACCGAGAAGAGTTGATTGATGTTGTCTTTCTAGGTCAGGGTGAACCGTATCAGGTGGCTCCACGTCCAAGGTCTCCCTTTTATTCAGAAAAGATGGCCAAACAGTACACTGAATATGATCCTGAGCTTGCAGCAGAATATTTGGATAAAGTACTCAGCAAGAAAGACAGTGACGGATTTCGGTTGCGCCCCAACGGTGATCGTTTTGTCGTTGTCATTGCGGTCAACAAAGACTTCAAGTCCGACTGGGTTGACATGATGGAGTTGATCAAAGGTTATTGGGAAGCTGTCGGAGTAGAAACGGTGATTGAGGTTCTTTCGGATGCAACATCCATCAGTCGGCGCGGAGCAGCTGATAATGATATCGGTCTTTGGCTATCCGAAAATGGAGCGGGTCGCTTACCTCTCTTAGCACCTAATGATCTGCTTGGAGCAGACAATGACCTTGATTGGAAGAAATATCATGACACTAAAGGGAAAGAGGGAACAGAGCCACCCGCAAATGTGAAGCGAATGCTGGAGCTGATTGATCAGATTCCACTGGTTGCTGGCGCCATGCAAGATGAGGTGATG
>DJYX01000127.1:0-8624 GCA_002450295.1 Deltaproteobacteria bacterium UBA6967 | reverse complement strand
CTGGTGACAGATAACTTTCCTCGCATTGGAATTGCTCTGCCAGCCGGAAACTATCGGGCTGTCAGCAATCGTCTCCGTAATGTGCCTGAGCCTCTGATGGAGGGTTGGATGTATCCAGGAATTTCTCCTGCAAACTTTTCAACCTTTTACATAACGAAGGATAAGCAGTAGGTCACTTGGGGTGAAGATTGAGATCGCTTCGAGATCTTTGCCCCGCCTTGATATCCTATTCAGATGCTTAGATTCCTCGTCCGAAGACTCTCGTTGATGATGATTACGGTTTTCGTCATCACTGTGGTTTCCTTCTTCATTATCATTCTACCACCTGGTGATTTCGTGGATAGGATCGTATTGGAGGCCAACCAGTATGGGGAGGTTTTTGAGGAGCATGAGATTGCTGATCTGCGCCGAATGTATGGACTCGATCAGAGCGCGTTAGAACAATATCTGATATGGATGGGAAATATTCTCTTTCGTGGAGATTTCGGATACTCCTTCGGGTGGGATGTTCCAGTTTCTGAATTGATTTCTCAACGTCTGGGACTGACAACGACTCTCTCCGTCGTTACCTTGATGTTCATCTGGATCGTAGCGATCCCAATCGGAATCTATTCTGCGGTTCGTAAGTATTCTCTTGGAGATTATGCAGCCACTTTTGTAGGTTTTGTGGGGCTTGCGGTACCAAATTTTCTCCTAGCACTCGTTCTCCTCTACATTTCATTCCGTTACTTTGGCCAAAGCGTTGGAGGACTATTCTCTCCAGAGTATATCAATGCTCCCTGGTCATTCGATAAGTTCCTCGATTTACTATCTCACCTCTGGATACCGACAATTGTTCTGGGGACTGCTGGGACTGCGGAAGTTATCCGGAAAATTCGAGCTAACCTCCTTGATGAATTGCATCGTCCGTATGTGCTGACAGCCCGAGCGAAAGGACTCACAGAATTAAATCTGGTCATTAAATACCCCGTGAGACATTCGCTGAATCCCTTTGTTTCCGATTTAAATGACCTATTTGTAAAAATCATCTCGGGTGAAACAATTGTTGCTGTCGTACTGGGTCTGCAAACGACAGGACCTCTTCTCTTGCAAGCTCTCAAAGAAGAGGATCTGTACCTCGCATCTTCCTTGATCATGTTCCTGAGCTTTCTTGCTGTGTTGGGAACTCTATTTTCAGATCTCTGCCTGATGTTATTGGATCCGCGCATCAGACGCCAAGCGAGGGAAGGAGAAATGATGTGAGTTTCGCTGCAGATAACGCAAACTACGGAACATTGATCTGGCGAAGATTCCGGCGACATCGTTTGGGCTTTTTGGGGTTCTTGTTCACGATTTTCATTTACCTGGTGGCTGCATTCACCGAATTCCTGGCGCCTCACTCACAATCTACCTACAAAGCTCGTGATGTCTATGCTCCACCCCAATCAATTCGTTTCTTTGTTAAGGATCGATCTAGACAGGAAACCTTCCGGCTCCACGTCCTAGGATATCGCTCAAAAGTCGATTATGACTCTGGGAAGCGAACTTTCGTAGAAGATCCACGAAAAATCATTCAACTGGGTTTTTGGGTGAGGGGGGATAAATACGAACTTTGGGGTTTGTTTGATTATGACCGGCACCTCTTCGGTCCGATTAAAAAAAGTGACCGTGTTTATTTTTTTGGTGCGGACAGATTGGGTCGGGATGTTCTCAGTAGGACGATCCATGCGACCCGTGTGTCCATGACTATTGGTTTGGTGGGTGTCGCGCTGAGTTTGATTTTGGGAATCATGATTGGAGGAATTTCAGGGTTTTTTGGAGGTTTCATCGACCTTGGTATTCAGCGAATGATTGAAATTCTGCAGTCCATTCCTTCGATCCCATTGTGGATTGGTTTAGCCGCCGCGATCCCACCGACAGCTCCACCGATTCAGACTTATTTCCTGATCACAATCATCCTTTCGATCATCGGATGGACCGGACTCGCCCGCGTTGTGCGAGGACGATTTATGGCTCTCAAAAATGAAGATTTTATTAAGGCCGCAAGGCTGGATGGAAATCGGCCGCTGCGCATTATTTTCAAATACATGCTTCCGAATTTTCTCTCTCACATTATTGCAGTGGTAACCCTGGCGATTCCGGGAATGATCATCGCTGAAACGTCGCTAAGCTTTCTGGGGATCGGCCTAAGGCAACCAGTTGTCAGTTGGGGGGTGCTGTTACAGGAAGCACAGAATCTCAAATCGATTTCGACGGCTCCCTGGCTGTTTCTTCCAGGCTTTGCTGTCGTGCTTGCAGTCCTGTCTTTGAACTTTCTTGGTGATGGCCTGCGAGATGCGGGGGATCCTTATGAGAACTGATCTCTTGATGTCTGTCCAAGGGCTTTCTGTTTCTTTCTGGGAAGAGAAGCGTCGCCTCCAGGCGCTTAAAGATGTTTCCTTTGACATTCCAAAAAGCAAAACGGTTTGTCTTGTAGGGGAATCTGGTTGTGGAAAGTCGGTAACTGCAAGAACGCTCTTGGGGATCACGGGTGCCAATTCGACGATTGACGAGGGAACGATCCATTACTCTGATCCAAAAGGGACACTCGTAGATATAGTTGGTTTGAAGCCTGATTCCAAAGTCTTACGAAGGTTGCGTGGGAATGATGCAACGATGATTTTTCAGGAACCGATGACGGCGCTGTCATCCTTCTACACGATCGGGAATCAAATCGTTGAAGCTCTGCGACAACACGAAAGGGTCACCAAAAACCAGGCAAGAGCCCGGGCGATTGAGGTTCTGGAAGCAGTTGGAATGCCTGATCCACAGGCTCAGATGGAATCCTATACTTTTGAGCTTTCAGGTGGTCAGAGGCAAAGAGCCATGATTGCCATGGCGCTGATGACAAATCCTCGCCTGTTGATTGCCGATGAACCCACGACAGCCCTGGATGTGACCACACAGGCGGTTATCCTGGATTTGATGCGTACGATCCAGAAGAAATTTGAGATGTCCATCTTGTTCATCACTCACGATCTGGGGGTTGTGTCAGAAATTGCTGATGAAGTTGTGGTGATGTACTTGGGAGAAGTGGTTGAATCAGGACCTGTTGAGCAAATTTTTTCCAAACCCCGTCATCCCTATACAAGAGCACTGATTTCTGCTGCACCACATTACGCTGGCAATCAGGAATCGAGGCTGCCCGTCATTCCAGGGATTGTCCCTTCACTGTTGGAGAGACCCACCGGATGTGCTTTTTCCACGCGCTGTCAGCATAACAAGTCAGAATTGTGCAATATAGATCGGCCTCCAATCAATCTTGGTAGTACAAATGTTCGGTGTTTTCTAGGGAGAGCAGGTGTTCCTGAAGAGTTCAAGAAAGAGGGAGTAACCACAGCCAGTGACGAAGGGGAGAAAACGGAATCACTTGCAAACGTGGCTTTGCAGGTGGAATCAGTGTCTCGACAGTTTGTGAAGCGAACGGGCTTAATCCGTAGAAAAGAAAAAACGATTCGTGCTGTAACTGAGGTGAGCCTGGAAATAAAAGAAGGAGAAACGCTGGGTCTTGTAGGTGAGTCGGGCTGTGGCAAAACAACACTTGGTCAAACCATTGCTGGATCGATAGATCCCTCTGATGGCAAGATTCGATTAGCTATCGAGGGACAAATGCGTGAGATTTCAAATTTGTCCGAGCAGGAGCGGCGGAATGCTTGGCAGCACATCCGCTTTGTTTTTCAGGATCCATTTGCTTCACTCAATCCCAGGATGACTGTTTTTGAGATTGTGTCTGAATCTTTGAGAAATGGACCCTCACGCATTGAAGATCGGCGCCTCCGGCAGCAGAGAGTCTATGAAGTCCTAGAAAGAGTTGGGCTAGATCCTGCCCAGAGTGATCGCTATCCTCATGCCTTTTCGGGTGGGCAGCGCCAGCGAATTGGGATTGCCCGGGCCCTTGCTCCCAAACCGAAAATTGTGATTGCTGATGAACCTGTGTCTGCCCTAGATGTTTCGGTGCAGGCTCAAATACTGAATCTTTTTCAGGATTTGCAGAGAGACCTTGGCCTGACCTATCTTTTCGTTTCGCATGACCTGAATGTCGTCTCTAACATTTCTGACCGTGTCGCAGTTATGTACGCAGGACGCATTGTAGAAATCGCCCCAACTGATGAGATCTATAGTTCTCCGCGTCATCCATACACTGCAGCTCTTCTTTCAGCTGTCCTTACGCCAGAATATACCCCCAATAAATCTCGTAGAGAGCCTTTGCAGGGACATCCTCCAAACCCAGCCAATTTGCCTCCAGGCTGCTCCTTTGCTCCAAGATGTTCTTTCGCGAGTTCAAATTGTCAGCAGAATTCACCAACGCTGGAGTGCGATGATGAAGGGAGGCTCGTGGCCTGCCATCGTAAGAATGAACTAACGCTCTCAGGTATCACAAGGGTTAGCGGAAACGCGGTAGCATAAACTTGATAGGTTAAAAAGCCTTTCAAAGACCAAATAGTAACAAACACAGATAGGCAGATCATGAAACAAGAAATTTACGGACATCTTACACTGGATAGCATGGCCACCCATGTTCCGCACAATTTTAAGGTTCCCGATGGAACCAAAACACTGCGACTTGAATTTGCACACACACCAGAGCATCCAGGAGTGGGTAACATTCCACACCAGCTTAGTATTTCAGTTTATGGCCCGAATGGGGCACGGGGAACCAGGCACAACAATGATGATCAACAACCGATTATCTCCACAAACTGGGCATCACCGGGGTATCTGAGTGGCCCGATTGAGCCAGGAGATTGGACTGTTGAGTTGGATGTTCACCGCATCCTGCCACCTGGTAGCGTGGATTATCAAATCAATGTGTTCTGTGAGAACGAAGTCACAGATGCTAAAGCGCCAAAGGCTACCCCATTGAGGCCCAATTCAGTGAGGCGGCGTGGTCCGGGTTGGTATACTGGGGATCTACATGGGCATACCTATCATTCAGACGGAGATTTCAGTCCAGCGGAATTCCTAGAGGAAGCCTGGAAGAGGGGGTATGATTTTGTTGCCTTGACGGACCACAATACTCAGTCGGCAGTTCCCGAAATTACGAGTCTGGCTGGAGAGGCAATGACTATTCTAGGGGGAGTGGAACTGACAACCTTCAATGGGCATGCTGTTGTCCTTGGTGTTAGCGAATGGACAGAATGGCGAGTCAAGGATGGTAGCTCGATGAGCGCTCTGGCTTCAGATCTTCAAGACAGAGGCGCACTTTACATCATTGCTCATCCCAAGAGTGAGGGTCACCCAATCTGTACGGGTTGTCGTTGGGCTTTTTCGGATATGATGCCCGGACCTGCAAGGCATTTGGAAGTCTGGAACAGAGGCTGGGCAGGCTCTCATAACGAACCGGGACTGCGCCAATTCTACAAATGGCTCAATGAGGGATTCCGAATGGTTGCATCTAGTGGAACAGACAGTCACCGTCCAATGCCTCCTGATGTCCGTATCGGAGCAAACAGAGTTTATGCTCACGATAATACCCAGGATGAAATTCTTGCTGGCCTCAGAAGAGGACATTGTTTTGTAACCAGTGGTCCTGAGATCAGTTTCACAGCTGAAACGGAAGATTCAAAAGCTAGTATGGGAGATTTAGTGAAGCCAGGTCAGCTGAAATTGAAGATGGGTTGGTCTTTGGGGCTAAACGGATTTGATCCCTTTGAGTTAGATGCTGTCCTGATTAAAAATAACGAGACTTTGGGCCGTTGGTCCTGTGGTGATCATTCAGATTCTGAGTTTACAACAATCTCTAAGGAAGCAGATTGGTTTACCCTCGAATTGAGAGATCCGAGAGGGGAACTCCATGCACTCTCAAATCCTATATTTGTTGGTCAGCAGGTTGGTACTTGGCGATAGAGTAGAGGAATCACTGCGTAGCTGCTCTGTAACCTCGCCTCGTTTGATTAACTCTTGAGGAAGAAAACAGTGGAAGAATTTATTCTGTCATCAGGTCAGCAAATTGAGTTCGACATTCACGTTGATCGTAGCACCAAGGCGAGGTCTCCATTCTTTGAGATTCCTGTGCATGTGCCGAAGGGGGTCACTCGGATTGATGTCAACTTTCAATACGAAAAGTCTGACGATTGTCTGATTGATATTGGTATCTTGGATAGCACTGCCACAGACTTTCCGACTCGAAAAGGCTTTCGGGGTTGGAGTGGTGGGGCACGAGATCATTTCTTCATAGCCCGAGACAGTGCGACTCCTGGATACTATGCGGGTGAGATTCCAGAAGGCAGATGGAAGATACTGCTGGGGCTCTACATCCTCCCTGAGGAAGGAGCAAGCGTCAAATTGGGGATGAAAGCTGATGATTCTGCTCGACAGCTATTCGTTGCTCCTGAACCGGTTCGGGTACGGAGAGACGGCCCAGGATGGTTCCGAGGGGATCTGCACTGCCATACCTATCACAGCGATGCCAAGGGAGCCCCGGAGGTCCTTGCAGAAAACGCTAGATCGGTTGGGCTCGATTTCCTGGCTGTTACAGATCATAACACAACCACGCAGTGGCAGTACTTTGGCCAGCAGAGTACCCCAGATCTAGTCTTTGTCCCAGGTATGGAACTGACCACCTACCGTGGGCATGCCAATGTCTTTGGTCTTTCGGAGTGGATTGATTTTCGGATAGGCGGAATTGAAGACTTGCCAACGTTTCTTGAGGAAGTGAAACGCCAAAATGCGATCTTTTCTGTCAACCATGACAAGGAACCTCTTGTTTGGGACTATGACTATCCCGAAATGGATTGCATGGAGGTCTACCACGGACACTGGCTTACCAGTAATGATGGTGTCTTGAAAACGTATGATCGACTGCTCGCGGAAGGCCGTCAAATTTCACTGATCGGTGGTAGTGATCTGCATCAGCCTGAAGGATTGAGATCGCCAGGGCCCTTTGGTCTAGGCAAGCCCACAACAGTCATTTGGGCTCCCTATCTAGATGCTGGTTCTGTTGTGGGCGCTCTGAAAAATGGATTTGGGTATGTGACAGAATCCCCAACTGGGCCTCATCTGGCCTTCACCGTAAATGATCAACCCATGGGAAGCCACATTAAACGCTCTGAGTTAGGCTCCAATGATCTCGAGGTGAATTTTGAAGTAAGAGGTGCTGAGGGTGATCAACTACGTTTTGTGACAGAGGACGGTTGCATTCAGACATACAGAATTCCCTCAGATGATTGGCAGGATAGCATGACAATTTCAGTTCACGGTAAATTTCTCCGTGCAGAAATCGAAGCTAAAAATAGCCGTCAACGATTGATCAATGAACTAGTGGACTGGTACAAAGAGCGTCCTATTTACAACCGATCTCAACAATCCTTGGAAGATCCTCCGAGAATCCTCAGAACGCTGAGCAATCCAGTTTTTTTCAAAGATTCTTGACCGGAGTTTAAAATCAAATTGATTCATTTGGAACCAAAGAAACCCCGTTGAAACAGCTTCTGGATTAACATCTTTAAGAAAAACAGGTCAGATTCATGAAATTGAAAAGGGCATTTACTGAAGAAATCAACCTTCAATACTTGTTGGATCTTCCAGAGAACTATTCCTCAGAGAAAAATTGGCCTCTCGTGATATTTCTGCATGGTTACGGAGAGCGCGGAGACAATCTTGAGCTGGTTCGAAAGCATGGCCCGCCTAAATTAGCAGGGGAAGGTCAGCAATTCCCTTTTGTTCTGGCAAGCCCACAATGTCCTGCTGAGTTCCATTGGCGCAGCAGTTTCATCATTTCCCTGGTTGAAGAACTTCTGGCGAACTACTCAATTGATCCGAATCGAGTCTACTTAACAGGGCTGAGTATGGGAGGGTATGGGACTTGGCAGGCAGCCTTGGAATATCCAGAGAAATTCGCTGCAATAGTACCTATCTGCGGAGGAGGATCGCACATAGATTTGCCGTTTATGGACCGTTTGAGAAACCTGCCGATTTTGGCCTTTCATGACAGCGGGGATGATGTAGTTCCTTACCAGGAATCAGTTAGGATGGTGGAAAAAGTTAACGCTTCAGGCGGGAATGCGAAACTGAAGACTTTTCACGAAAAATCTCACGATTCATGGACTGCTGCTTATGCCAATCCAGAACTTTACGAGTGGATGCTGAGCAAAACCAGAACCCACTAGGCTACTCGATATCCGTAGTACCAAACATTCGGCACCTTTCCGACATTACGGACAGTATGGATAGCCTGTGCCGGGATAAAAATTTCTTCTCCGATTACTGGTCTGTGCATTTGCCCTTCGACCTCAATTTCTATCTGCCCCTCTGCCAAAATCACTAGTTCTTCGGTTGAGTGCGAAAAGTCCTGCCAGACTCTTCCCGGTGGATCTCTAAAGATCCCGAAGCTGAAACCTCGAGATTCCCATTGCTGACGTATTTTCTTTGCGTCCATTTTAAATGCTTCTTTGAGTGTTAGATGATTTGAAGTGACTTTCCAACTACAAGAAGTCCCTACTCCTGAAAAGAGATTCCAGCCAGAGTTGCCCCGATTTTGGCATGGCAAGATGAGAAAAAATTCTGAGATTTTGTTTCCGGTGAACTCAGACTTTTCATCTGAAGCCAACGCGACTATCTTTGCCTCCAAGTTTCATAATGCTCTAGATCCAAACACTATTGAGGAA
>DJYX01000157.1:10995-19606 GCA_002450295.1 Deltaproteobacteria bacterium UBA6967 | reverse complement strand
AGAAATTGAATATTTTATTGAGTTTAGTGCATTTTTCACGAATGACGGAAGGACCCGAAAATAATTCGGGATGGCATCCCGTGTTCGCTCTCAGCACGAACCTAATCCTGAACTAGAATTTTCCTAAAGTCCGTTAGATGCCATCTGAAAGAAAGTGAAATAAATGACTGTTAAGACCAAGACTCTCCGCAAACACTGCCGGGCACTCGGTGTGAATCTAATCGGAACACCAAGCGCTGCACTCACTCTTCAACGCCGACCGAACAGACCCGGACAGCACGGCGCAGGCCGACGGGCCAAGCTTTCGCCATTCGCCATGCAGTTGATGGAAACCCAAAAGTTGAAGCACTACTACGGTGTAACCGCGAAACAACTGAAACGCTATTACGATCGCGCCTCCAAATCAAAGGAGCAAACCAACGTATTCATGGTGCAGTTGTTGGAGCGTAGATTAGACAACATGGTCTATCGTATGGGCTTCTCGCCCACCCTCAGAGCTGCACGTCAGATGGTCGTGCATCGACATATCATGGTCAATGGCAAAAATGTCAATAAGCCTTCCATGGAGGTTCGCGTTGGGGACGAAATCACTGTGCGTGACCGCAGCAAGGGAATTGAGAAATACAAAGAGTGGTTCGAACTCTCAGAACAGCAGCTTGGCTACATCGAAAGAGATGGATCCAAGATGACTGGAAAGTTACTTCAGATCCCGGCTCGTGAAGAGATTCCAATCCAGGTGGAAGATCACCTAGTTGTCGAATACATGGCTCTTTAAACCTTGCATCCCAGCTGTCCTCACAGACCTGTGAGGACTTCCTTCCCAGATTCTGACTCTAGGAGTCTCCCGTGAAGACATCCCAACAGATCCGTCAGGAATTCATTAGTTTTTTTGAAGAGCGTCAGCATCGATTTGTGCGCAGTTCTCCAGTTGTACCGAATGATGACCCAACATTGCTTTTTGCCAATGCGGGTATGAACCAATTTAAGGACGTCTTTCTGGGTTCCGGAACACGCGATTACAATCGCGCGGCTAACTCACAAAAGTGCATCCGGGCCAGTGGAAAACACAATGACTTGGAAGATGTAGGACGGGACAACTACCACCACACATTCTTCGAGATGTTGGGAAATTGGTCCTTTGGAGATTACTTCAAGGAGGAAGGAATTCGTTGGGCTTGGGAACTGTTGACAGAGGTGTGGGGGCTAGACAAAACTCGGCTGCACGCCACAGTTTTTGGTGGAGATCAGAAGGATGGTTTACCTCCTGATGAAGAAGCAGCTGAACTCTGGAGAAGATGCACAGATATCAATCCGGATCATATCCATTTCTTTGGCAAGAAGGAGAACTTCTGGGAAATGGGGGATACGGGTCCGTGTGGTCCCTGCAGTGAGATTCACATCGATATGACGGAAGATCGCAGTGGGGCTCCGTTGGTCAACGCTGATGATGCTCGGGTAATTGAAATTTGGAACCTCGTTTTCATTCAATTCAACAGGGGTAATGATAGCAAGTTGTCTCCTCTGCCTGCCAAAGGTGTAGACACTGGGATGGGACTGGAGCGAGTTTGCCGGGTGCTACAAGGTGTTGATTCCAATTACAGCACAGATCTTTTCACTCCTCTTCTCAAAGCTATTTCTGAAATAACAGGAACACAAGATGCTGAAGGAGAGATTGGTGTCGCCTACCGAGTGATTGCAGATCATCTTCGATCCTTGAGCTTCGCAATTGCTGATGGTGCCATACCCTCTAATGAAGGTCGTGGGTATGTGCTACGCCGGATGCTGCGCCGGGCAACTCGCTTCGGTAGAGTGCTTGGTATGGAAACCCCGTTCATTCACAGGCTGGTGCCAACCCTGGCTGGGGTAATGGGGGACGCATTCCCTGAGATACGCCAGCAGCAAGACCATATTTCAAGAGTGATCGAATCAGAGGAAGCGAGCTTTGGTAATACCCTCGATCGAGGCTTGGAGATCTTTGAACAGATGGTAGCTCAGCCAGCAACAATTTCTCATAAGAAGCTTAGCGGTGAGGATGCGTTCAAGCTTTATGACACCTACGGCTTCCCAGTTGATTTGACTCGTTTGATTTGTGAGGAACGTCAACTGGAGTTGGACGAAGCAGGTTTCGAAGTATGCATGGAAGCCCAACGCACCAAAGCTCGTGAATCTGCTCGTTTTCAGACTGCTCAAATTGAGTGGCAAGAATTGGAGGGCGGACCGCATTCTCAATTCATCGGGTACAATTCCTACAATGCTGAGACCTGGATTCGGCGCTTTGCACAGAACGAATCGGGGCAATGGTTGTTTACTTTAGACACAACACCCTTTTACGCAGAGTCTGGTGGACAGGTCGCCGACCAGGGCACGATACAGCAGGGTCAACGAACTTGGAGTGTGGTAGATGTTTGCAAAGAAGGAGATTTGATCATTCATGTATGTGAAGGTAGCGAACAGCCAAAGCCGGAGCCAGTCATCGCCAGAATCGATGTCGATAAACGCAAGGCAACGACCAGAAACCATACTGGCACTCATATGCTACATGCGGCCTTGAAGCAAATCATTGGTCAGCATGTCAACCAGGCGGGTTCAATCGTTCATCCAGATTACCTGCGATTTGATTTCACTCACTCAGAGCGATTAAGCAGCGATCAAGTTGAAGAGATAGAGCGTCTCGTCAATCGGAAGATCCGTGAAAACATTGATCTGAACGTCTTTGAAACAGGATACCGTCAGGCAGTGGATAGCGGAGTAACGGCTCTCTTCGGTGAAAAATATGGAGACACCGTCCGGGTTGTCCAATTAGATGACTTCTCGTCCGAACTTTGTGGAGGATGTCATACTTCAGCTACCGGAGAGATTGGTTCCTTCCGCATTGTCTCTGAAGGTGCCATTGCATCTGGTGTCCGCAGAATTGTTGCTGTCACTGGTGAACGTGCAGAAGAGGTCAGTCGGGATGAGGGCAAAGCTGTTCAGGAATTGAAGCACTTGCTCAACGTACAGACTGAGAGCATCGGGGCACAGGTCGCTAATTTGATGGAAGAGAAAAGAAAGCTTGAGAAGGAACTTCAACTACTCAAGAAACAATCAGCTGCTGGATCCGCCCAAGATTTGATTTCCAATGCTCGGCCAGTTGCAGGAGTCCCCCTCCTGGCAATAAAGGTAGAGGCTACTTCCATGGATGAGCTGCGTTCTTTGGGAGATAGCTTGCGGAAGGAACTTGAAGGTATAGCCCTTCTCGGAGCAGAGCTTGACGGCAAAACAACTCTCTTGTGTGTGGTTGCGGACTCTATTCTCAATCGAGGAGCGAAGGCGGCTGAGATTGTGAACCGGGTTGCAGCTCTTGCAGATGGCCGGGGTGGGGGTAAGCCTCACTTGGCACAGGCGGGCATTAAGTCACCCGAAAAACTTCCCCACGCTTTGGCGCAAGCAGCCGATCAGATCGAGAACTACCTTCAAAATTTAAACTGAGCTTAGGTAGCGTGAAACCTCTGCCTTATGAGTGGTTCATTGGAAAACGCTACCTCTTTTCCCCTCGTAAAGACCGATCTGTCTCTGTAATTACTTGGATTTCAGTTTGTGGAGTAGCCCTTGGGGTGATTGCCCTGATTGTGGCGACATCCTTAATGAACGGATTCAGAGATAATCTCCGTCAAGCGATCACTGGATCACTTCCTCATGTGACTCTGTTCTCATGGGCAGATCGAATGACGGAGTATCCACAACTCCAACCTCAAATACTCGAACATCCTGAAGTCAAAGCCACGGCTCCTTATATTTTCAAGCAAGCTCTGCTAACGGGGACAAGGCGTCCAAAAGGTGCTTTATTACGAGGTATTGACCCTTCCAAAGAAACCCAAGTTACCAATTTGGGCCTTTTCCTCAGACAAGAACGATATTCACCTAGCCCTCCGACGACGGAAGAACAGAAGATAATTTCTGATGAAATCTTAGCTCGTCTTTCACATCCCAAAGCCAAAGAAGATGGACTGCAGGATGGAATCATTCTTGGTTCAAACCTTGCGCAACAATTAGGTGTTCAGCTTGGAGATACCGTCCAACTCGTTTCTTCTGAACAAAGAATGACTCCCGTAGGAGATGTTCCGAGAATCAAGAAATTGATGGTGATAGGTTTCTTCGAATCTGGCATCGCAGGCTATGATGAGGTGCTGGCTTTCATGGACTATCGACTCGTTCAGAAAGTCTATCGCATGCAGAATGAAGTGACAGGTCTAGGAGTTCGCTTGAAGGACCCGGAAACTGCCCAGGAAGTAGCCGATGAATTACGTGCAGAATTCACGGACTTTGCGGTCAGCAGCTGGGTCGATGAGAACAAGAGTATTTTTCAAGTGATGCAGCTTGAAAAAATTGGACTCTTCGTGATTCTGACATTGATTGTCGTAGTAGCGGCCTTCAACATAATTAGCTCGCTGATCATGCTGGTTCTTGAAAAATCTCGAGAAATTGCGATTCTCAAAGCAGTGGGTGCTACAGACCAAAGCGTGCGAAAAATCTTCATGATGCAGGGCGTGGTCATTGGTTTGATCGGTACTTGTTCGGGAGTTGGCTTAGGACTGACAATTTGCTGGGCCTTGGCGACTTTTGATTTTATCGACATTCCGCCTGGCGTTTATCCTGGAGGAGACAGAATTCCTGTCTTGATTAACTGGACCGATGTGCTGCTCACAACGATTTGCTCATTCTTGATCTGTTTTTTAGTGACGATTTACCCATCGACTAAAGCTGCCCGGCTTCACCCGGTAGATTCCCTACGATACGAATAAACCAATACATGCAGAGAAATTATGGAGCTTGCGGAACTCCGTAACCAATTTTTGGATTTCCTCCAACAGCGATGCTGTGGCAAACGCCAAGAGAAGATGGGCCTGGAGTATGAAACTTTTGCGGCGCTACCATCTGATGAAGGGAAATGGAAGTCATTGCCAATCAGTGGGGATGTCAGTATTGGGACGCTCTTGCTCAAAATGGCGCAATTGAGTAGCCAGGGAGCGCAGCCTTGGGAACTACACTACGAAGGTGAACTGCTTCTAGGTTTGTTGCATTCCAGTGGTCAGAACATTTCGATTGAACCAGGCGGTCAGGTTGAACTATCGGATTCTCCCAGGAAGGACTTGAGCGAGGTGGCTCAAGCAGTCACTGTTCATATTCAACAACTCACACAGGCGCTCAGCGATTGGGGAGGATTACCTTTGTTTTTAGGGGCTCATCCCTACCTAACTCCAGATGATCTGCCTTTGCTTGACAAGAAACGCTATCGAATCATGTACTCGACCATGAAAGAAGTGGATACTCATGGTCAATGGATGATGAAAGCGACAAGTGGTGTTCAGGTCAGCCTTGATTATCAGTCACTGGAAGATTTGGAGCGGAAGTTTGTGATTCTCAACAGGCTTACTCCATTCTTGACGGCAATTTTTGCAAACAGCCCAATCCTAGTGGGAGAACCAAGTGGCTATCGCTCCTATCGGGGCAGAATTTGGCAAAATACGGATCCCTACCGAACTGGTTTACCTCTTAGTTTCCTGAGTAAGAAATTCAGCTTGGTGGACTACATCGAGTGGGCTTTGGACGTCCGTCCATATCACCTCTACCGTGATGGAGAGGTGGTTCAGCCTGGTCCCTACACCTTCCGACAATTGATGAAGAAGGAAACGTCACTTGAAATGAATCAAGAAGACTGGCTCACTCATCTGGGTATGCTCTTCCCTGAGGTGCGGATCAAGAGAATTATGGAGTTGCGCTGTATGGACACGCAACAGCCTCAGGATGTGATGGCGGTTCCAGCATTGCTGCAAGCTCTGACCTACAATGAGAGTGTGCTGACAGAATTAGAAGGTTTCTTAATGGACATCCCAGCTGAACTATTTCCTGAGCTTCGAAAAACTGCTTGCAAGGAAGGACTGACTGGTGAGGTTGGACCGGTAAGATTCAACAAGTTGGCAATTAAGATTATGGAATCTGCGCTATCCCATATGGATTCTGTAAATCAAGCGAATTGGCTGGAACCATTTTTCGATAGATACACAAAGCAGGGTCTTTCCCCAGCTGACTTGGTCCTAGAGCGTTACCAATCCGCGGATTCGTTTGATCGCTGGCTAACTCAAGAACTCTTTCTGCATAGTCAGAGCACGTTAAATTAATCTATGACTCCAGAGGAATTACGGAATATTATTGATCGTGCTCATTACTTTGGATTGCTTCAGAAAAATCTAGACGGACAACTCGTTCACGCTCCATTCTCGCTTACGCCCTATCAACTACCATCTTCCCTGATCTCACAACTTCAAATACACACACAGTGGTCAAGCCTGCTTTTTTGGAAGGTTGCTCAAAATTCCGATTTTCTACGAGAAATTTTAGAGCCTACTGCAAAAGTAGACGAATTTGTACGATTCCTACTCTCCTTGATCCCGCAGGAAAAACGACAGGACCAACAGCTCCTCATCAATCGAAATGATTTTCTCTTCGAAAGAAAAGAAAATGGAGAACTTCAGCCCCTACAAGTCGAATTCAATACCATTTCAGCGAGCTTTGCTCATCTCTCGGGTAGGGTCACAGCCCTTCACCAGCAACTTCAGCAAGAAAATATTCTGAAAGCAGCTCCCCTCCCTCATGATGCCATCGCGGGCTTTGCAAGTGGAATCAAAGAGACAATTGAGAATCTTGGTTGGCGGGATTCAGCTTTACTGATTTTGGTCCAGCCTAAAGAGAGAAACTGGTTTGATCAGATGGGGCTATTTGCTGCACTGAGTCAGCGTGGTGTGAAGGTTGTTCGGGCGACATTGGCAGAAGTCCATCAGAAAGGGAAACTCAAGAATGGAGACCTCTGGGTTGGTCCACAACGAATTGGGGTTGTTTACTTTAGAGCCGGATATGCACCGGGGGATCTTCCTGATGAGGAAAGCCGTTCAGCCAGAAGAATGTTGGAAGCCTCCACTGCAGTCCTGGTTCCGGAAGCCTCCATGCAACTGGCTGGTACTAAGAAGATTCAACAAGTGTTAGCTGATTACAGCATCTTGAGTGAATTTGTCCCCGAGTCCGTCGCGGATCAATTGAAGGCTTATTTTGCAATGATGTTTGGCTTAGAAGAAGAGGTAGAAGGTAGACCAGCTAGAGAATTTTTGGCAGAAAATGCAGAGCAATACGTCCTCAAACCTCAAAGAGAAGGAGGCGGCAACAATGTCTATGGAGCAGAAATTAAAGATTTTTTGACTTCTTTACCTACGAGTGAAGACAGGGCTTGGATTGCAATGAAACGTATTGAAGCGGAGACGGCCGAAAGTCTGCTAGTGGTTCAGGAACAGGCTCAGTCTCGCCAAAGCATCAGTGAGCTTGGAATCTTTGGATTGCTACGAGCACAATCAGGTGATCTAAGAATGAATATGCCAGTGGGACATTTGGTTCGGACAAAGGCTTCTAATGTCAACGAGGGTGGGGTAGTTGCGGGTTATGCATGCCTCAACAGCCTAACCTCAACTAATCAATAATCTGAAGTACCTTCAGTGAGTTTCGACTGTATTTCCCAAAAGAATCATTGAGATGATTGTCCTCTGCGTTTTACGCTTTGCATCAATTGTCTAGCAATCCAGCAGGATAACCAGCGGGGACTGAATCTATTGGAAAATGTTCCAATTTGGTTGAGCCTGCCGTTGATAATAATCCTCTTGCCGGCAAGCATCCCTTCATAACCTTCTCTTGCCACCCTATCAGCAGTCATTACGAGCGGACCTTCAAAAAAGGGAAGCATTTCTACACCGGCTCTTTTACCAAATTCTGTTGCGGTTGGCCCTGGACAGAGAACAGAGACGGTCACTCCAGTCCCTCTGAGTTCTTCATCCAATGCTTCTGAATAGTGGAGGACATAGGCCTTTGAAGCAGCATAAGCTGCCATGTTGGGAATCGGTTGAAAGGCTGCGGTACTGGCTACATTTAAAATACGGCCTCTTCCTTGCTCAAGCATCTTCGGTAAAAAGCGTTCTGTGAGGCCGGTAAGCGTGACGGTGTTCAATTGAAGTAATTCCTCGTCTTTTCCCTCAGGTAAATCCTGAACATTTCCAAAGTTCCCAAAGCCTGCATTGTTGACTAGATACTCCACTTCCAAGCCCAAATCCTCGGTCCTCTGACAAAGCTCGCTCGCAGCTTGAGGAAGGGACAAATCCATTGAAATCACTTCAATTGGTTGTTTTGAGACCTCCATCAGGTCATGCCTGACTTTTTCAAGCACTTCCAGTTGGCGTGAGACTAGAATCAGTGAAATTTGATCTTTAGCAAAACATCTGGCGATTTCACGTCCGATTCCAGTTGAAGCTCCGGTAACCAGCGCATAGGATTGCATTTAAACTTTTTGGCCTAAGGAAATTGAATGGAAAGGATTGCGCAATCGTTACGACTATTGGGTGATGAGACCCGTTTGAGGCTGCTGAGGTTGCTTTCTGAGCAGGCATTGAATGTCAGTGAACTTACCCAGATCTTGGGCCTGGCTCAATCTGGTATTTCACGGCATTTGAGCCATTTGCGCAAGATGGGTGTGATTCAGGAACGCAAAGAAGGGGTATGGTCCTATTATCAGTTGACTCCATTGATTGACCAGGAT
>DJYX01000157.1:0-10599 GCA_002450295.1 Deltaproteobacteria bacterium UBA6967 | reverse complement strand
GACCAAGTTCGGTTACAGGAAATTTTACATCAACGCCGACTGGGAGGCCCCGGACTCAACGAGAAACTATTAGAACCCGGGCAATCCTGGTCTGCCTGGTCCCGGTTGCTTGGACGTTTGCTTGGTACTCTTAAGCCTAATCTGCATATTGCAGATCTTGGCTGTGGGGATGGGACTCTGACCCTGGAACTTGCTAGATGTGCTGAGAAAGTAATCGGAGTGGATTTTGAAAGTGAACCGCTCCGGGTTGCCCGACAAAATTTGCTTTTATCCGGCCTCCAAAATGTAGAATGGATTCAGGAACCCTTAGAAAAATTGTCGCTCACCGATGAATCAGTAGATGTAGTGGTGTTTTCTCAGGCACTTCACCATCTCAAGGAACCAGAGGTTGGTTTGCAGCAAGCCCATCGAATTTGCCGCAAAGGAGGTTGTGTCCTGATAGCTGAATTGGAGAGTCACAACCAAGGGTGGGTGCGTGATAAGTTGCAGCATGCCTGGCAGGGCTTTTCAGCTCAGGATCTCCACAAAATGTTGAAGAAATCTGGCTGGCAACAGATCCATCTTGAATCCTTACCGCCGGCACGAGAAAAAATTTTTCAAGTTCTGCTCGGGACAGCTCAAAAGCAATGAGCTAACAGGTCTTAATTCAAAAAAATACAGTGAGGGAGTCAGTTGTGAAGAAAGTTCGATATGCTGTGGTGGGTGCTGGTTGGATTTCTCAAGAAGCTTTCCTGCCAGGAGTGTGGCAGACGGAAAATTCGGTTGTCTCAGCAATTGTGACTGGCTCTGAGGACAAGGGGAGAAAACTCGCTGATTTCCATCAAGTTCCTCATGTCTTCGGATATGAGCGCTATGCAGAGATGTTAAATGAAGATATTTGTGATGCAGTGTATGTCGCGCTACCGAACTCAATGCATGCCGAATACACAATTCAGGCGGCAAAAGCCGGTAAGCATATACTTGTAGAGAAGCCACTTGCTGTTTCCCTTCAAGAGGGAAAATCAATGATTGAGGCTGCCGAAGAAAATGGTGTGTATTTGATGACGGCCTATCGCCTGCACTCTGAACCTGGCACTGTGGAGGCAATGGAAAGAATTCGCCAAGGGGAGATTGGGGAGCCGCGCATTTTCAATTCGATCCTTTCCTTTCGGATACAGCCTGAAAATCATCGACTGAAAAGCTGCCTTTGGGGTGGACCACTGCAGGATCTGGGAGTCTATTGCATCAATGCCGCTCGTCATCTCTTCGAGGCAGAACCTACAGAGGTTTGGGCATGCTTCAACGAAAGAACAGGCAATCCGCTTTTTAATGAGGTGGAAGAATCCATTGCAGCGACAATGATTTTCCCGGGAGGGCGAATTGCCCAGTTTATTGCGAGTTTTGGGGCAGATACTTGCGACAGTTATACTGTCGTAGGAACAGCAGGAAGTCTCACAATGGATCCAGCCTACCGTTTTGAAAGTGCCATGCGGCTTCAGCAACGTAATCAGGAGGTTATTAAATTGGATCAGTTCCCCTACACGGATCACTTTGCAGGCATGACGGCCTATTTTTCAGAATGCATTCTGAATGATAACCCCCCTGAAGCTGACGGATTGGAAGGTCTTGCTGATCTCGCTATTTTACTTGCCATCGAGAAATCTGCTCAAACTGGGAAACCACAGAAAATCGAACTTCCTGAGAGGTTAGTTCACCCAAATGCAGAAATGATCTACCGCTATCCAAGGTCAGAAAAAAAACTATTACTTTGATAGCGTTTTCAGATCATTTAATTTGAGTAAGAAGTTCTTTAGAAAGGACTTCTTGATAAACAGTATCTGCTCTTGCGATTTTTTCAGTTGAAATAAAGACTGTTGTTTATATTTTAAGTAATTCTTAATTTAATTAATAACTTTTTAAGTAATTTTTAATCTAAAATTTTGTTTGAAGGAGAGTCTTTCATGCTGATTGGGATTCCAAGAGAAATTCTTCCTGAAGAGCGACGAGTTGCTATTGCTCCGGGGCACGTACCCAACCTCCAAAAACTTGGTTATGACCTATTGGTTGAATCAGGTGCAGGGGTGAAAGCCAACTTCCCTGATTCCCTCTACGTCGAAACAGGAGCCAAAATAGCTGGACGGACTGCGGAAGTTTGGAAAAAAGCAGATATTATTCTGAAGATCCGAGCACCTGAAGCCAAAGAAATTGAAAAACTACATGAAGGCCAAATTTTGATCTGCATGCTCCAGCCAGCCCAACAAAAGGTGTTATTGGAGGAGCTAGCAAGCAAACAAGTGACTGCCTTGGCTATGGATGCAATTCCTCGCATTTCGCGGGCTCAGTCGATGGATGTCCTCAGCTCAATGGCAAACATCTCAGGATATCGAGCTGTCGTTGAGGCAGCTCAGCATTTTGGGAGATTCTTTACCGGCCAAATCACGGCAGCAGGTCGAATTCCTCCGGCAAAAGTATTGGTCATTGGTGCTGGAGTGGCAGGCTTGGCGGCAATTGGAGCTTCCCATAGCCTTGGAGCTATCGTCAGAGCGTTTGATACGAGAGTTGCGGTTCGTGACGAAGTCAAGAGTCTCGGAGGGGAATTTCTCGAATTGGATCTAGAGGAAGATGGTACAGGGGCAGGAGGCTATGCAAAGCAGATGAGTGAGGCCTTTATCAAGGCAGAGATGGAGTTGTTCGCTCAGCAGGCTGCAGAAGTCGATATCATCATTACTACGGCAGCGATCCCGGGCCGTCCGTCACCAAAACTAATCACTACAGAGATGGTTCGCTCGATGAAGCCGGGTTCAGTGATTGTCGATTTGGCAGCTGAAGGTGGAGGTAATTGCGAACTAACTGAATCTGGCAAAGTGGTCAAGCAAATGGGAGTAACCATTGTTGGCAAAACCAATCTGCCAAGTGAGTTACCAACGCAGGCTAGTCAGCTATACGGAAACAACGTACTAAAATTATTGAATCATCTGAAAGGCGAGAACCTTGTTGAGTTGAATTTTGAAGATGAAATCACCCGCGCAATCACCGTTACTCGTAATGGAGAGGTGACATGGGAGCCACCAAGACCTCCGGTACCGAAAAAACCCACTCAACCGGAAACTGCTCCAGCTCAAAAAGCTGAATTGGCTGAAACAGAAAATGTAAAACCAGCTTGGCAAAAGATTTTTCATCCATACGTCGCTTATGCGTTAGCGGCACTCTTGTGTGTGATGCTAGGTTTCGTTGGAACGGAAGAGTTTCTGGGTCATCTCTTTGTTTTCATGCTTTCCTGTTTTGTTGGCTACATGGTGGTTTGGAATGTCACACCCTCTCTGCAAACTCCATTGATGAGTCTGACAAATGCGATCAGTGGAATCATTGTGCTTGGTGGAATGATGCATATTGCTGGAGATCATCCAATGCTGGCAGGTGCGGCAATTCTGATTGCTACGATAAATATTGCGGGTGGCTTCCTCGTCACCCAACGGATGCTTGGCATGTTCAAGAAATGACCTCATCACTAAATTGAAAATCTGACACTCAATTAGGAGTTATAAACATCATGCCCTCAGGGATAATTAGTTTAGCCTTTATTGGTGCGAGTATTTTATTCATCTTGAGCATCAGCGGCTTGTCACAACAGGAAACTGCTCAGCGGGGAAATCGTCTGGGCATGTTGGGGATGGCAATAGCGATTATTGCGACTCTCTGGTTGCCAGAGGCCGGTCAATATTTTTGGTTAGTCCTTTTACTAGCTGGGGGCACTCTCATTGGCTGGCAGTTGGCCACCCGAGTAGAAATGACCCAAATGCCGGAGATGGTTGCGATTCTCAACAGTTTTGGAGGACTTGCGGCAACCTTTGTCGGATTTGTCAGTTATTTAGAGACCGTGGCTGGACCGGGATCAACCATCCATATCTTTGAGGTTTTTCTTGGGGTCTTCATTGGAACCTACACATTTACAGGTTCTGTGGTCGCCTTTGGAAAGCTGAGCGCTCGGATTGGCAGCCGACCGGTGATGTTGCCCGGCCGACATCTCATTAACTTGGCAGGTATAGGAGTCAGTTTTCTTCTAGCAATTTGGTTGATGGTGGGTGAACCAGGAAATCATGCCTTTGCCCTATTTTTGGTAGCGATGATCTCAGGCGCCATTGGGATTCATATGATCATGGCGATCGGTGGTGCGGATATGCCTGTCGTAGTCTCCATGCTAAATAGCTACTCCGGTTGGTCAGCGGCCATGGCAGGATTCATGTTGGGCAATAATCTGTTGCTAGTTACTGGAGCCCTAGTGGGAAGCAGTGGAGCAATCCTAAGCTACATCATGTGCAAGGGAATGAATCGGCCTTTCATCAATGTAATTGCTGGTGGATGGGGAGTTGAAGAGGGCACGGTGCTAGATTCCTCTGAGGTTCAGGGAGAGGCAATTCCGATTCAGGCGGAGGAAGTGGCGGAACAACTTCGCAATGCCAGAAGTGTCGTCATTGTCCCAGGTTATGGGATGGCGGTTGCCCAAGCCCAGCACGTTGTGAGAGAGATTGTTGCCTTCCTCAGAGAAATGGACGTGGACGTGCGATTTGCAATCCACCCAGTTGCAGGTCGCCTCCCAGGCCACATGAATGTCTTGTTGGCTGAAGCGAACGTGCCTTATGACATAGTTTTAGAAATGGATGAGATCAATCCAGAATTACCAAACACAGATCTTGCTCTGGTGATCGGTGCAAATGATATTGTCAACCCAGGAGCCGAAGAGAATCCAGGCAGTCCAATTTACGGGATGCCCGTGCTTGAAGTGTGGAAAGCGGGGATGGTGATTGCTCTCAAACGGAGCATGGCAACTGGATACTCTGGAGTAGAGAACCCACTGTATTTCCGTGAAAATACTCGGATGCTCTTTGGTGATGCCAAGTCAAGCCTGACACAAGTTGCTGGATTTCTTCGCTAACCTTAGAATCTAGAAGTATAGTGAAACGTCCCGGTGATCAGCCTGGCAAACCGAAACCTCTTTAGCCAACTCCACACTCAATCATGGTTGTGAGCGTAAGCCAACTGTAGGTTTCAGCGCCTCTGCATATTCCCGAATTGATGGCAGCATATTCTGTTTGGCGTCTTGCCTCCAAGCAATCTCTGAGGCAAGAACACTCAAGCTTTCATCCACAAATTCCCGAGCTTTCTGCCGGTCTGCATCGGCCTTTTGGAACCAGCGTCTTGCTTTACTCAGTGGTGATTTGATTCCATAACTGCCAGGCACCTCACCAATTAGCGATTTTGCTTGCTTGAGAGCTTCTGTAACATCTTTTGAGTTTGAGGTTTCGAGTTCCGGTAGAAGTCCTTCCAGAACAGATCTCAATTGACCAATTCCAGAGTCGTCCTGAAACTTTTCGTTCAATAGCGAATAGATTCCCGCCAAGCTTACGCACGAGCATTAAATGAAAAAGTTTCTGTTCGACCTTTTCAAAAAATAGTTTTTAGAAATCAGTGCTCAGATCCCAAAAATTGAAACAAGCCCCGCTTTCTCCTTAAAATCGTCCATTTGCTTCTGACTTGGGCGCTTTCCTCTGTTTTCAGCTGCTTTCAGAACCAGCGGTAAGAGATTCACATCCCCCACAGAATTCAGAAAGAGTCCTTCATGGGACAACAACCAGTGAACGGCTCGCTGTATATCCTTTTCATCCTGAAGTGGTTGGTACCAGGTGTTGTGGGTTTTATCGACCCCAGCTGCCCAAGGCCCACGAGCAATACTCTTGATGGTTTGAACGGCTACATCTCGTTCCTTGCAAAGGTTCCAGGTGTCTTTGAAGTCACTCGCATAAGGTTCGTGTTGAGAGGCGAAATAGTTCCAGGGCATCAACACCGAATCAAAATTAAAGCGCCCCAGACTCCTTTTGTGCATGGTGGCAACGCTCCAACTGTGTCCAGTTACCCCGATGAACTTGACAAGCCCTGCCTCCCGAGCTTCGATGCAAGCCTCTAAAGCTCCCCCAGCTGATAAGGCTTGCTCCCATTCATCCGGGTGAAAAAGCGCATGAAGTTGGATCAAATCGACATGATCTGTGCAGAGTCGGTCCAGTGAACGATGTATCTCCTCTTTGGCTCCTGCATAGTCACGAATCCCTGTCTTGGTAGCGAGAAAAAATTGCTTTCGATATTTCTTCATCCAAGGCCCAATTCGCAGTTCCGAATCACCATAGCTAGCAGCGGTGTCAATGTGGTTGACCCCGTATTCGAGCAGCAAGTCCAAAACTTTGTCAGCTGTGCTTTGGTCAACGGGGCCCAATGCAGCGCCACCAAACAGCACAGCGCTACTTTGGTGCCCAGTCCTACCGAATTTTCTTCTTTCAATCGTCATGATGCCTTCATTATTGGATTATTGTTGAATGAGCTCTTCTCAGAGATTCCCTCTCACAAAAGCCCGACCTGGTTGGTAAGGTTTTGGATCAATCACTACGGAATTGATGTGGTCTGAAGCCTCTAGAACTCTAGCTCTCAAGTTATGGACAAGCCCATGATGCTTTTCCATCACACTCGGATTCTCAACTTCCACACGCATTTCCTGTTGGTGGATGCGACAACGAACGACAGCTAGGCTAGTTTGTTCCCGAATCCATTCTTCAGTTTGATCAATCAGTCGAAGTAAATCTGCCTGTACTTTTGTTCCAGTGTAGAGCCGACTTGCTAGACACGGTGCGGCAGGTAGATCTGCAAATGGCAGTGCTGATAGACGGGCGATTTCACGAAGTTGTGGTTTTGTGATGGATGCTTCCACGAAGGGATGCCTCACTCCTGCCTGTTTTGCAGCCTCTAAGCCGGGCCGAAATTCATCGAGATCATCTAGATTGGTACCACTCAGCAAAACGCTTGATGAATCTAACTGCTCTCGAATTTCTCTCAGCGTGCGGTAAAGATTTTTCTTACAATGAAAGCAACGGTTTACTGGATTTGCCAAGTATTCGGGATCATCAAATTCACCTGCATTGACCAGTTGAAGTTGCCATTTCTCTTGATGGGCCCAACGTTTGACTCTTGTCGAAGCCGCAGCAGGCACTGCGGGTCCAACAGCATGCACAACAATAGTCTCCTCAGGTTTTTGACGATGGGCCAGAGTCGCTAGTAACATACTATCAACTCCCCCGCTGCAGGCCACCAAGCGAGGACTGGTAGCCTCCAAGACTGTGTTGAGTCGCTTTAAATCCTCGAACATCGTCATTTTTGATCCCCAGACGCCAACAACTTTGCCCCCCAGGCTTGACGAACCTGAGCCTCGATCAACACCGGAGGTTGGCCAGCCCGATCTGCAGCAGTGACAATGTCCCGATGCTCTGGTTTCCATTGCCAGCACTCTTTACCAAGAAACCCTGATCTCATTGAAATATTTCCCCATTCTGTGGAGAAGTTTTCATGCCTTGAATCCAACTTGAGACGTTTTACAGTTTGAACACGGACCCCAAAACTACCGGATTCCTTCAAAAGAATTTCCAGCAGTAAATCTCGATCTTTCTCCAAGCAAAGTAGCACCAATTGCTGACCAATCCGGCCCATTTTACCAAAAACTGGGCTAGCCCAACCGTCCAACGCTCCAGCAGTTAGAGCTTTTGCGATACAGGAAGCTAATAGTTGGGGACTGAGGTCATCAACGTTTGCTTCCAATCTTATGATCTCCTCGGCTCTTAGCTTTTGCCCACTTAGCTGTAATTCCAGCACATTGGGATGAGGTAGATCCTTGGTTCCACAGCCAACTCCTTTTCTGGGTTGAAGAAGTGGAGAAAGATCTGAAAAACATTCTACAAATCTTTGGAGAAAAACTGCACCAGTTGGAGTAACAAGTTCCGAAGAAACAGGAATTCTTTGCAGTGGAATATCTCCTAATAGTTCTCTGACAGCCGGAACGGGGAGATCGCATTCTCCATGAGAAAATCTAACTTTCCCCACTCCTTCAACAATGGTGCTGGCTGTGACGCTCTCAATTTCAAAATATTCCATGGCGACTGCAATGGAGACAATGTCAATGATGGTATCGACAGCGCCAACTTCATGAAAGTGAACTTCCTCAATTGGTACTTGATGGACTGATGATTCGGCATGACCCAATGATTGAAATAAATCTTCGGCGATGGACTTTGCTTTTGGGGAAAGCTTTGACTTGCCAAGAATTTCAAGAATATCTGTGAGGTGTCGATGATGGTGTTGTTCATCGTATGCAACCTCGAACTGAATGGCTGGAACCCCAAGTTTTTCAACGCTTTTCTGAGAAATTTCCCATCCTCCGAGATCCAACTTTTCCAGTTGTTCCTGGAGGGAATCCAAGGGCAATCCCAAGCCCAAGAAACCACCAACGAGCATATCCCCGCTGATCCCTGAAGTGGAATGAAGATGAAGGTGCATCAGTTCCTGTTGATCAAACTAGCTAGATATCCTGCGCGGAAGCCAGCATCGATATTTACGCAGCAAAGGTTAGAAGCACAACTGTTGAGCATGCCCAACAAAGCCGTGACACCACCAAAAGAGGTGCCATAGCCAACTGAGGTGGGTATGCCGATTACTGGGCAGGAAACCAGTCCGGCTACTACTGTTGGAAGAGCAGCTTCCATCCCTGCAGCAACGACAATCACCCTAGCTTTGATCAAACGCTCGTGTCTGGACACTATCCGTTGTAAACCCGCAACCCCCAAGTCTTCCATCACCTGGATTCTGCTTCCGGTGAGTCTGGCTGTGTGAGCGGCTTCTAGCAAGACCGGACGATCCGTGGTTCCCGCGCTGACCAACAAGACATCGCCCTTGAGTTTTTCTTCCTCAGTTTGGTCGAGGTAAAGACACTTGGAGGCTTCGCAATAGTCGCATCCATCAAGGTCTCTTTTAACAGCTTTGTAGTGAGCTGCGTTGGCCCTGGTTCCAAGAAGCGAGGCGTTTGGTGTTTCACGATTGAGGGCAGTAAAGATCTCAGCAACTTGTTCAGGGGTTTTGCCTTCACAATAAACAACCTCAGAAAAACCATTGCGGAGCTGTCGATGATGATCGACTTCTGCAAAGCCTAAATTCTCTACCTGAAAGGTTCTTAGTTTTTCCAGGGCAGAGTCAGGAGATTGGCTTCCCTCTGCAACAGATTCAAGCAGTTGAAGTAGTTGCGAAGAATTCATTCCGATCTCTTCGAAAAGTCTTCTTCCTTGAGATTTCTCAGACTTGGCAAGCCAATCCTCCATCTACGAAGATCACGTTCCCATTTACATAAGAAGCTGCCTTGGAGAGCAGAAAGACAGCGGCTCCACCGAGTTCATCGGGATCACCCCAGCGCTGCATTGGAGTTCTGCCTGAAACAAAGGCGGTGAATTCGGAATCATTGACGAGAGCGGTATTCATCTCTGTGGCAAAGAAGCCGGGTGCAATGCCATTGCATCGAATGCCTTGCCCCCCCAATTCAACCGCCAGTGCCTTGGTCAAGCCGACCACCCCGGCTTTGCTGGCGGTGTAGGCGGAGATTGTCTTACGAGCCTGGGGGCCCATGATCGAAGCAATATTGACAATAGATCCCGATCCTTGAACTTGCATCAAGCGGACGGCTTCCCGAGAAAGTAACCAACTCGCCCGGAGGTTCGTGTCCATCACTCGGTCAAAATCTTCTAGTTCAAACTCGGTCAGTGGACGGCGATGTTGAATTCCAGCATTGTTGATCAAGCCATCCAATTTACCGTGCTGTTCCCGAATTTTTCCAAAAGCAGCAAGCACCTCCTCGTCATTGACGACATCAAAAATATAGTATTCGGCATTCTGACCAAGCTCTTGCAGATATTGCTTATGTTCTTTGAGCAAGTTCTCATCTCGGCCGTGCAGCAGGACGGTGGCTCCTGCTTCTGCAACTGCCTTGGCAATTGACCACCCCAGTCCCCTGCTGGACCCAGTGATCAAAACAATTTGGTTTTCAAGTGAAAACAATGAAGAGTTCATAGGCAGTTAATTATTATGAAAATTTATAATAATAAATCAAAAAAGTCACGGACGTAGCTCCTCTGAGTGGAGCACTAACATTTTACGAACTTGCATGTCATGCATTGTGAAGGGGATGCCTCCGACTGCCAAGCCAGATTGTTTCAAGCCTGCAAATGGCATCCAGTCCACGCGAAATGCAGTATGCTCATTGACCATTACAGCAGATGCGTTGAGACGTCTGTAGACACGCATTGCAGTGTCAATGCTTCTAGTAAAGACAGAAGCCTGAAAGGAAAAGGGAACGTCGTTGGCCCGAGCGATTGCAGCATCTACATTCTCAACGCTGTAGACGCAGACTACTGGTCCAAAGATCTCTGCCTGGCTCACTTTGCAGTCACTTGGTGGATTCAGCAGGACGGTGGCTTCAAAACATGAATCTGAAATCCGCTTCCCGCCACAGAACACTTCTGCTCCAGCTGCTACTGCCTCGTTGACCCAAGCCTCTACCCGATCGGTCTCTCGGTGTCGAATCAGTGGGCCTACTTCAGTGGCTGCATCTGTGGGGTCGCCAACGATCAAGTTTTTGGCTTTTTCCGCTATTTTTTGAGCTACTTCTCTAGCAATACTGCTATCAGCAAAGACTCTTTGTACTGATACACACACTTGCCCAGCGTGATAGAATCCCCCCTTGGTGAGTGAGGGCACCAATCG
>DJYX01000231.1 GCA_002450295.1 Deltaproteobacteria bacterium UBA6967 | reverse complement strand
GAGCACAAGCAAAAAGCTTATGCTGAAAAATTAGGCAGAATAGAAGTGGCGGTAAAGAGTTAGATTCTAATTTTCAGGCAGTTCGTTCAAGCCAACTGACAAGGCCTTGGGCATTCAGTTCCCAATCAAGAGCGAGAAGTTGATGTGCTTGGTGCTCGTCCAGTGGACAACTGCGTTTTTGGGCTTCTTTCCAGATCAGTTCCCAAAGGTCTATTTTTATTTGCTCAAGTTTTACTGTTTTTTCAAGTTTTGCTGCTCTCTGGCCGATCTCAACATGGGCATCAACCATGCTCAATAGGTCTTCAGCAAGGCTTTCACTATAATCCAGCCTGCTAAAGTGAGTCAAATAAACTGCTTCTGGCTGGAAATTAGCGATACGCTGGATCGTTGCTTTCATTTCATCAGGATCGAACTGTACCGGAGAAGTCGTTGGTAAAATGAAAACCTGATTGTTGTGGTCAAATTCTCGATAGCTTAACCCAAAACTATCCCCTGTAAAGATCGAGCGAGTCAAATGATCAATAATGCAGAAATGGTGGCGGGCATGACCTGGTGTGTCCCAAAATTCCAAAATTCGCCCATCAAAATCTAGCTGAAATCCATCTTCTGCAACGATCACTCGATCTTTGGAAACTGGGAGGATTTCCCCATAAGTTTTGGACATTTCTTCTGGTCCATAAACTGCCGTAGCTCCAGCAATCAGTTTGGATGGATCAATCATGTGTCTTGATCCTCGCGGATGAACAACCAACTTTGCGTTGGGAAGTTGGTTCATCAATACACCCACACCTCCCGCATGGTCTAAGTGAACATGTGTGACTATGACGTACTCTACATCTTCTTTGCTTAGGCTATGCTCAGAGAGTCCTTTTAGTAAGTTAGGAATCAAAGGGGAAGCACCTACATCAACGAAAGCAGCTTTACCATTTTGTAGGATCAAATGACTGGAAACCATGAGCGGACGCATCATTTGTGTGTCCAGGGCAATAATTCCCTCGTTTTGAAAATTTCGGTAGGTAATCTTCATTTGTGTTGCTGGTGAGCTATAATTCAGGGATTGATGAGTGGAGCAGATGGTAGCAAGATGGTTTCTTCGCGACGAGGGCCAGTTGAAATGATGGATACCGGCGCCGAAACCAAATCTTCCAAGCGTTTAATATACGCGACTAGTTCTTTCGGTAATTCATCCACTTGTTGAATACCTTGGGAAGAGCGGTTCCATCCTGGCATAGTTTCATAGATTGGAGTGACTTGATCCAGATGCTGTGTAGGAAAATTTCTGGTAATTGTACCGTCTGCAAGTTGATAGGCCACTGCAATCATGATTTCTTCAAATTTATCAAGTACATCTAATTTGGTAAGCGCCAAGCTGCTGATGCCATTTAGGCGCACGGCCTGACGAACCAAAACTGCATCAAACCAACCACATCTCCTTGGTCTGCCAGTTGTGGCGCCGAACTCTCCTCCCTCGCTCCTCAGGAATTCTCCTGTTTCATCATCTAATTCTGTCGGAAACGGACCACTTCCCACACGCGTTGTGTAGGCTTTAGTAATGCCCAAAACGTGACTAACTTTGGTCGGGCCAATTCCTGCTCCCGTACAAACCCCTCCCGCCAGGGTATTTGACGAAGTTACGTAGGGGTAGGTGCCATGATCCACATCAAGAAAAGTCCCTTGCGCACCCTCAAAAATCAGATTCTTGCCTGCGTCCAATCGATCATTAACCAATTGAGCACTGTCACAAAGATATGGCTCTAGTTCTTGAAAATGATTTTGTAGTTCATTTAGTACATGTCCCAAATTCAGGCATTTTTGTTCGGCTCCAAAGTAGTGCCGAAGTTGGGAGTTTTTCTCTTCAATAATTTTCGAAAGTCGATCTTTCAGATGATCTGAATTTCGCAGATCGCCCAAGCGTATACCTGATCGCGCAACTTTGTCTTCATAGGTCGGACCAATTCCCCGTCCTGTTGTACCTATTTTCTGCTTACCCTTGCGTGATTCTCTGAGTTGGTCAAACAGCAGGTGGTAAGGCATGACCAGGTGGGCATTATTGCTAATTCGAAGGTTGTCTCGGACAGAAATATTCATTTCTTGAAGCTGTTTAATTTCCTCAAGAAGTGCCGCTGGATCTATTACAACACCATTACCCAAGATCGAGAGTTTTTCTCTCAGAATTCCTGACGGAATCAAGTGCAGGACGAAGGTTTTGTCTTCGAACATTACAGTGTGTCCCGCATTGTTTCCTCCTTGGTAACGGATGACGCCATCTGCATACTCTGTCAGGAGGTCGACAATCTTTCCCTTACCCTCATCTCCCCACTGGGAACCAACGATAATTACGCAAGTCATTATTTTTATACTAAGAAATATCTAAGTTGATAGTCACGGTTTTGATAGTTCAACAGCTCGCAAAAAAGCCTGATGAATTCCCTGTTGAATTCCTGAGCCGATCTTCAAGTCATTGAACTTTTCAATTGCAGCTGCTGTGGTTCCACCAAGCGATGTTACTCGTTGCCGGAGCGTTCCAGGAGATTCGCCACTGTTTAGCCATAGTTGCGCAGAGCCAAAGATCGTTTGTTGGACGAGTTGAGTGGCTTCTGATTCGGAAAATCCCAATTTCATAGCTTCTATGACCATTTGCTCTCCGAGATAAAACAGGTAGGCGGGACCACTACCTGAAATGGCGGTGGCAGCATCAATCATGATCTCGCTCCGTACTTCGAAACACTTGCCACAAGAATCTAGTAGCTGCTTGACAAGCTCTTTCTCAGTCCAATTGACTTCTTTAGCAGCATGAAAGACTGACATACCCTGTGCTAGCTGTGCAGGAGTGTTGGGCATGATTCTGACCACCTTAGTGTGATCACTTAGCCGTTGAATCGACTCTATGGAGGTCCCAGCGAGAATTGAAAGAAGGAGTTGATGTGAGTGAAGATGATCACGAAGATTGGTGAGAACCTCCCTTGAGATCTGAGGCTTGATAGCCAACAGGATTAAATCAAAGTTTTCAGATAGATCATCAAACTGATTGGATGTAGCGCAGGAGAGTTGATTTCCAAGATATTCACGCTTTTCTTGATCGGGTTCGATCAATAGTAGATTTTTAGGGAGCACTAGTTCTGCCTGAATGACCGCAGTCGCGATCGCACCCCCCATGTTGCCAGTTCCAATAACCGCTAATTTCATACTTGTCTCGCACTGCAAATGTACTCAGCAAACCTGCAAAATTATGTGTGGACCCACATAATAGTCCAGTGAAAAGCCTAGTATTTTTTGTCTGATGTAGTCGAACGGAAAAACTGATTAGTAGCTTGAATTCGGAAGATATGAGTTGGGAATGAACTGATAAACTAGATTAAGCAAACTCAATCCAGTTGACGGCAAGCAGTTGATCATTTTCAAGATGACTAGCTGATTCACAATTTTTTCTGTGAATCTTGATCATTCGGTTTCTCGAAATATACCCAATAATTTCATCGCCTGGAACTGGTTTGCAGCAACCTGCTAAAAAAGTAGCTGCTTCCTCTAATCCCTCGACACCAACATGAAATTTCCCAGGAATAAAATGTTTCTGGATGCTTGAAAGCGTTTTCTCGTTCTTGGGTTGAATTATTGGTAAAGCGGCAGGCTCATTAGGTGCGTCCACAAACCACTGCAGTATTTCCTGTGAGCGCAGAGAGCCTTGCCCGATGCAATTTAGAACGTGCTCAAAGGATTGAGATTTGCGCTGCTGACATTCATTTTCTAATCGGTTTTCCCGCACCATCCGATTCAAATTTAACCCTGCCTGCCGAAAATCTTTTTCTAAAACACTCCACGCTTCACGACGGAATTCTTCACGTTTCTGAAGGTTGATAAATTGCCGAATTTTGTTGCGAGCTTTGTGGGTTTTTACGAAATTCAGCCATTCCTTGGTCGGATTTTGGCGAGAAGAGGTCAGAATCTCAACACAGTCCCCATTTTCAAGTTGGGTATCAATTTTACTGATGTTGTTGTTGATTTTTACTCCCGAGATCTGGTTCCCAATATCCGTGTGGATGTGGTAAGCAAAATCAACAGGTGAAGCACCTTTGGGTAGTTCAAGAATATCTCCTTGAGGAGTCATCGGATAAACGCATTGAAGAGTCTGGTCAAGCTTCTTGAATGACCTATTTAGATCAGCTTTAACCGCAGAACAACGATGGGTTTCTTTATACAGCCAGTGGGCAGCAATCCCAAATTCTGCAACAGCATGCATTTCATGCGTGCGGATTTGGATCTCCACGTCATCTCCACCTAGTGTCGTTACTGTGGTGTGCAGGGATTGATAGCCATTGGGCTTCGGTTGTGTGATGTAGTCTTTGAAGCGATCTTCGTTATGAGGCCATTGCTCGTGAATATAGCTCAGTGCGGCATAGCAATCAGCAACGTCGTCAAGCAAGATGCGAAGTGCTATCAAATCTTGGATTCGCTCAAATTGTTGATCAACTTTTTGAAGTTTCTCATGGATCGAATAGAAGCGCTTATAGCGCCCATAAACTTGATGACTTAGGCCTGCTTTGCGTAAAGTCTGGCGAATTTGGCGAGACATGGACTCTACCAGTGCCGATCTTTCATTTCTTTTTTTCGCAACCAGCTTCTTCAATTGATAGTACTGATCAGGCTCCAGTATCTGAAAAGCGTGGTCCTCTAATTCTGCTTTAATCCAGAAAGTTCCCAGTCTGTTGGCGAGGGGCGCATAAACGTGGAGAGATTGTTTTGCAACTAAATCAAGATGAGATTCTGGCAAGTCCTCAAATTGCTGGATTCGGTGCAGGCGAATTAGTAACAAAGCCATCATCAACGAGAAATTGCCGCACATCGCGTAAATGAGATCTCTGGCTCGAATCAGATGTTTTTCTGTCTCCATCTTGAAAGATAGACCATCTATCTGGCGGAGTCTTAAAAATATTTCGTAAGCATTCGGATGACAGAGTTGCTGAGTCATTCGGTCAGGCAAATCTGTGTAGGAGGGATAGAGGTATAGAAGCAACCCAGCCTGAAGTTCATCACTTGTTTGACAAACTTGTGAGAGGCGATTCATCAGATTGTTCAAATGATTTAACCGATCTGATCCCAATTGTTCCGAAGTCAAGAGAAACCCCAGTTCTGACAAGGCAACAGGCTCAGCAAACGGCCTGGTCTCCCAGAAATTACTTGGGTTGAGAACCTCAGAATATTTGGTTTGGATTAAGTTCGGTTCAATCATTCTTCCGAAGATGGAAACAAATCTTTGAAAAAAGCAAAAAGTTTTACGTCCACATGTGAGGTCCTCATCTCCTCCTTTTTCATTAGATTGGAAATTTCAGAAGGATCCACGACATAGACATCTAAAAATTCGCCCGGCTCTGAGTGTGGTTGGGGAGATTTGTTAGTGGATAAGTTTTCATCAACATCGACGAACACGAAACGACAAGCCTCGCCAAGCATACCAGGAGATGAATACATAGGCTCTGTTACCCTTCTGACAACACCCTGATAGCCGGTCTCTTCACTCAATTCCCGAAGGGCGGCTCCTGCAGGAGTCTCGCCAGAATCGACTAAACCTGCCGGAAACTCTAAAACATACCCTCCGGTTGGGGGGCGAAATTGACGAACTAGGATGTATTTTCCACTTGGCCGAAGCTGCGCAACGATGATCGCAGCTTCGTTCCGAGATCTTCGATAAACTGCCTCCCAACTGCGACGATGACCGGCTTCATCCTCGTAGTCGATCTCTGTAAATTCCAACCAATTAGTAAGGTGCTTCGACTCTTCGTGGAGAATTTTACTGCGGTGGAGTGGCGACATTACCTTCCTGGCTGGTGACATCCATTGTAAGAATTTTGGAAAACAATAATATTTTTATCATCTAAGTCAATGCGACTCCAGATTTTTCGATAAGATTTGGAAACTTTTTAAACAAATACAATTCAACAAAATTTACCAGGAGTGCTTAATTCTTGATCATTCCTATCAATTTCTAGTCTCCATAAAGCAATCATCCAATCAACATCTGAAAAAAATCCTGCTCAATAAAGAAGACTCCGGTGTCTCCTTTGCAGTGGAGGGTTTGAAACAGTTTTCAACAGGAGTTTAAATTCTTCAGGGATGAAGCATGGGATATGACGAATTTGAAATGAAATCTAACGAGAAATTTATTGTGCAGGGAGGGAACTCCCTTCGCGGTGAAATCACACCTTCGGGAAATAAAAACGAAGCCCTTCCAGTACTGGCAGCAGTTTTACTGACAGAGGAGCCTGTCATTCTGCACAACGTACCAGACATTGCCGACATTCGATCAATGATGGATCTGCTTGAGAGCTTGGGGGTCATCATTGAAGAAATTGGTCCTCATTCGTTGCGTTTTGAGTCTCGTCAACTAACTCATTGTGATCCTGATACTGCTGCAGCCCGTGAAATCCGAGGATCATTCCTTTTAGCTGGACCGATGCTCGCCCGTTACGGTTGTATCCGCCTCCCTGCACCTGGTGGTGACCGGATTGGAATGCGCCCAGTGCAAACCCATCTTCTTGCTCTACGACAATTAGGAGCGCAGATTGAGCTGGATTCAGAGGGTCAGTATGTGATGCAAACAGATCGACTCTGTGGAACCTCAATTTACCTAGATGAAGCCAGTGTAATGGCTACAGAGAACGCGATCATGGCTGCTGTGATGGCCTGGGGTAGAACAACGATCTACAATGCGGCATGCGAACCCCACGTTCAGGGTTTGTGCAGATGCCTGTTGAAGATGGGCGCACACATTACAGGCATTGGTAGTAATTTATTGACCATAGATGGGTGTGTTCGCTTGCATGGTGCTGAATATACTATCCAGCCTGACCACACTGAAGTTGGCTCATTCATCGGTCTGGCTGCTGTCACAGGCAGTGAACTAAAGATCAGAAATGCGGGCGTTGATCAGTTGAAAATGATCAGGATGATGTTTGAAAGACTGGGGGTGGCTACAGATAGTGAAGGTGATGACTTAATGATTCCAGCAGAACAGTCTTTGAGAATCAATCAGGAATCCCCCGGGATTCCCAAGATTGATGATGCCCCGTGGCCAGGATTTCCCGCAGACCTGACAAGCATCATGACGGTGGTGGCTACGCAATGTAAAGGAACGGTTCTAATTTTCGAAAAGATGTTTGAAAGCAGACTCTTCTGGGTAGACAAGTTGATCTCAATGGGAGCTCAAATCCTCCTCTGTGATCCTCATCGCGCTGTTGTTTCAGGACCGTCCAAACTGCAAGGAATGCCTGTCTCATCTCCAGATATTCGAGCTGGAATGGCGCTCTTGATTGCCGCACTTTGTGCTAAAGGTGAGAGCATCATCCAAAATGTTCATCAAATTGATCGGGGCTACGAGAGAATTGACGAACGCTTACATAGACTTGGAGCAGATATTCAGAGAGTGGATTATTAAAGGAGTGAATAACTCATCTGTTGGAAAAAAGAGGAAGTTGATCTTCTGATCGAATGTTTATACCAAGATGCTCATAGGCTTGTCGGGTTACCATCCTGCCACGGGGTGTTCTTTGAAGAAATCCCTGCATCAGTAGGAAAGGTTCATACACTTCCTCAAGGGTGTCTTGTTCTTCAGAAACTGCAGCAGAGAGCGTGTTCAAACCAACTGGGCCACCATCATATTTTTCGATGATAGTGCGCAGAATGTGACAGTCCATTTGGTCCAACCCAAGCTCATCAATTCCCATCCTTGCCAAGCTCTTCTGGACCAGCGGCAGGGTGATCACTCCTCCTGTTTCTAAGTCCGCAAAATCCCGACATCGTCGTAACATCCGGTTTGCTATCCTTGGAGTACCTCGAGATCTGGTGGCCAGTTCCATCGCAGCTTCTTCTACGATTTCAATCTCAAGCAAAGCCGCAGCTCTGATGACGATCAGCTTCAGTTCTTCAGGAGTGTAGTATTCAAGCCGACATTGAATGCCAAATCGATCTCTCAGGGGTGCACTTAATAATCCAGCACGTGTAGTTGCTCCAACGAGGGTGAATCTTGGTAGGTCTAATTTTACTGTTCTAGCTGCAGGACCCTCTCCAATGAGGATGTCCAAAGTAAAATCTTCCATTGCTGAATAAAGTACTTCCTCGACAACTCGATTCATTCGATGGATTTCATCAAGAAATAGAACAGATCCTGGTTCCAAGTTGGTCAAAATCGCTGCTAGATCCCCCTGTCTTTCTACTACTGGACCTGAGGAAGACCTTAACGGAACTGCCAACTCATTCGCAAAAATATTGGCCAGCGTAGTTTTGCCTAGTCCTGGAGGGCCGCTCAAAAGCACATGATCTAGTGCCTGACCTCGCTTGCGAGCAGCACGAATGAAAACCCGCAGATTTTCTTTTACTGTGGATTGACCAATATATTCACTGAGGCGGGTTGGCCGTAGGGATAAGTCCTGTGACTCACCATCCTGAATTTCTGGGGCAACAAGGCGGTCTGGATTTTCGCTATTCAAAACTGAAAACCGTTAGTTGTGGACGGTATTACGCGATTCCTGTTTGCTAACCTCTTGAGAATTTTTTCCGATAAGAATCGGAGAGATAGCATAACCAAGCATGTAGATGAAGGCAACGTAACCGAAGAAATCTGTGAATGCAAACACAACTAAAATTAGTGTAGTTGCTCTCCCCATCCAAGGATTTTGATTGAAATAGCGACCAGCGTGGATGTATCGGATCTTGTAGATATTCATCAGTAGTGCACAAAATATCATCATTCCTGAGCAGAGATATACCCAAATCAATAAACTGGATGATTCACTCAATCGAGCTTGTTCAACCATAATGAACGGAGCCGTTACAAGCAGAGCTGCCCCAGGAGTTGGTATGCCTTTAAAAAAGCCGGGAGTCGGGTTGGTGTCCAGAGTAAAGGCGATCAATCTGGTAATTCCAGCAACAGCATAAATTATTGCGATCAGTCCATAGGGGAGCATCTGCATTCCAGGATGATCAATCCGATCCATTAGAATATAGAAAATGATTGCAGGGGCTAAGCAAAAGCTCACTCCATCAGAGATGTCATCCAGAATCCCACCAGTTGTGATGTTTCTTCTCTTTTGCGGATCTGGAGGTTGAATCAGTCCGAGTTTTCGGGCTAGAGCTCCGTCCAACTTATCAAAGAAAGCGGCTCCCACCAGAATGATATAAGCTTGATGCATTTCCTGTTGCTGCGCAAACCAGATAGCCAGCAGTCCCATCAGAGCATTCATTATGGTCAGAGAGTTCGGTAGCGTAGCAAGAATTTTCCGACGTAGCTTCACATCCCCTAGACAAAGGTCATCTAAGCAAAATGTGCCATACTTACGGCAGTAGCTTGCAATCGATCCAAAGTTGATAATCAGAAAGAATACTTCCAAAACCATCATTGTCTGCAGTGAAAGTCCTCCAATTTGATTCAACCAATTTGGTAAAACTTCGGCAGCTTCGGGAATGTAGAAAGCGTACCCATACAGAAAAGCTCCCACTGGTGTTGCCGCCATAGTACGTAGTCGACTTAGTTCACGCATTCCAGGTGCTTCCCCATGTGTCTGTGCGAATCCCAACATAAAATGGGCAAAATGGTCTCGCATAAGGACAATGATGGCGAGCAACAGCACAAACATAGCGTGGAAAAGTTCCAAGTGTTGATTTGGACTAGATTCGGGCAGATGGTGAAAGCGCCACATCATGCCAAAAGCAACGAGGGGAAAAATAAGCGAATAGACTAGCTTGTCCATTAATCGCTCTGCTAACTCGGCAAGCTTGTGATGTGGCTGAAATCGAGCTGCAAACCAGCCATCGATAAGATCAAAGACCATAGCTATAACTAGACAAGCCATCCCCAAAAAATAAAGAGATGGATTGCGCAAGATCATGGTCAGAATCGCACAGATCAAGCCTGCAAGTGCTAAGGGGGCTCGCCCATAGACCAGCAAAGTCGTAATGCGACTTGGGATTGGGCTGGAAGTTGAGGAATTCATTTGTCTACTGGATAAAGTTATGGTTTTTGGTGTGATTTAAGAAAATTTTCAATCCAGAGAGATATGGGTCCCAATTCAGTATTTTTTGTGAGTGAATCTAAACCTGCTTGGCGCACTGTCTCGGGCATCTTCCCTTTGCGCATTTCCATGAGTGCATGCGAATATTCAGGTATAAACTCAGGATGACCCTGACACCCAATGATATGTTCACCAAGCTGAAACATCGCGTTGGGACAAAATTCGCTTTGGAGGATCCTTTGGGCTTGTGGAGGTAATTTGGTGACCTGATCCTGATGACTGACCAAGACCTTCACCTCCTCAACTTTCGGAATCATCCAATCTTTGTTTGAAACTACACGATGGTGTGCTATCCCAACACCCCAACCTTTTTGACTTTCCAGAGTTTCACCGCCCAGTGCTTGCGCTAGCAGCTGATGGCCAAAACAAATACCCACGGTTGGAATCTTTTGTTGATGCAAACTACGCACGAAGGATTCAAGATCCCTGATCCATTGCAGATCCTCATAGACGCTTGATGCGCTTCCAGTCAATATATAGGCTTCGCAAAGATTAGTCTGATCAGGTAATTCAGCGTCGCATGCCGCAAAGTTCAGGAGTTCGTGCTGAGGATTTTGAGCATGAATCATGGTTGCAAACATTTCTGGATAATTACCGAACTTGGGCTGCAGTTCGGATTTTACGTGATCGCACTGAAGAATTCCAATTCTCATAGATTGTTTACCAGTTCATTACAGATGACAGATCAGCCACTTCGAAAGCTCGAGTTCCTACATGCCAATGGATTTCCAGCAAGTTCTTATCAGCAATTATTTAAAAATTTTGAGGATTTTGACGTCCATTTTGTTGAATCATTAGGGCAGCTTGATAAAGGTTTGCCCCAAGATTGGGAATCAATTGCGGACCAAGTCCTTTCGCAAATGAACTCTCATCAACCGAGCGTGGGTGTGGGACATTCATTGGGAGCCGTAGTTTTACTTTATGCTGCGGAACAAAGGCCGGAAGCTTTTACAAACATAATTTTACTGGATCCACCCCTCTTTTCATTTGGCAAGCGGGCATCTTTGTGGTTATTGAAAAAATTCGGAAAAATGGATCGGGTTACTCCAGCTCGTACAGCTCTTAGACGCCGCGAAGCCTTTTCTTCTCATCAAGAAGCTTTTGATCAATTGCGAAAACGCAGTTTTTTTCGCAAGTTTTCCGATCAGGTATTGACTGACTATGTTTCAAATGGCTTCATTGAGCAAGCAGACTGCGTAAAGCTGCATATTCCCAAAGAGTTGGAATATCATCTTTTCCAAACTATTCCATTGCACTTTTCTAAGTCCTGGAAAGGGCTAGAAGGCCATTTGATATTCGCAAGTGATAAAGGAGTGCTTCAGCATTCCGACCGCAATGAACTTCGTAAGACTCTACCGGGTTTTCAGCAAACGGCTTTCAATGGAGGACACATGTTTCCTCTGGAGCAGCCAGAAAAGACCGCTAAGATTATTAGAACTTTGATCAATTTAAGAGATTGACGCTAGAAATCCTTATTCGAATTCTAATCACAATCAAAATAGAGGGGTGTTCGAAATTCCTATTCGAGGAGCTGAATTTCCAAATCAAACTTAGGCAAGTTCCAGTAATGCTGGATACGATCTAAATTAATTAATCCAACGGAGAGCCAAGACACCTCCGAGAAAAACAATACCAATCAAAGGCTGTACGAAAAGAAGCATCATTCCCACCAGCAATAGGCAAAGCGTTGCAACATTGAGAGCAAGTGGATTTCGGTCGGGAAGAGGTGGTTGCTTTGATGTTGATTTATTTTCTGCTTCAACCTCAGATTCAACTTCCTTTAGGATATCTGATAACTCTTGATCTGTCAGACCATATACTTCCTTAACAGCCTCTAATTCACTTTGAAATTCAACTGCCTGCTGTTGCTGTTCCCTGTAACTTTCAGCTTTTTTTTGAACCCTTCGTAATAGGTCTCGGTATTGTTCTTCCACCATCCTTCTAGGCAGCCACCTGTTGTTTCTTGTAACGATGCAGAAATTGCAAAAGCTTGATCCGTGTCAGGGCGTTGCTGTCACGAAATTGCAGGTGAACATTTAATTGTTTACCGCTTGGAATTGTGGCCAAAACAGTTGCTGCCATATTTTCCAGTAAGCTTGCGCCTGAGAGGTGGAACAGAAAAATTTCGCCATTTTTCAATGGATCTTCAAGTTTCTGTGTAATCGCTAGTTTCATACCTCCTGCGCTCATGTCAATAATCTTGCCTTTGATCTTATAATCATCAGCAGATCCACGTACAGAGCGCATCTCTTGTTCGTATTCGCTTGCCTCCACTCTTCTGAAAAGAGCGTCTTGATTGAGTTCGAGTCGCTCAGATTCACGTATCGCCATTTTTCGAATGTCGTTACTATGACCCAACCAGACAATTCCCGGAGTTTCTGTTTTTTGTTCTTCAACTCTCAATGCGAACTCATAATCAGCGTCCCCCTGGCGCCGGACACGACATTTGATGACCTTAAACTGCAAAAGATTTGCGGGCCGCCGCTTGATCATGGGAGGGTCAATGCGCACACCTCGCTCACTAACTTCCTTGATTAAGGAAATGAAAGCTAATTGTCTACCCTTAGCTGTTACTGAGCACTCCACCCGCATGTTTGGGAGTAGCATCTTCGTATTGATGACTTCACAATCTTTGTTGGTGAGATTAAACTGCAGCTTAGTCCGCATAGCATGAATTGCAGCCATTAATTCTGCATCTAAGCTTCCCTCCTCGATCAGTTCATCCACAGCTTCCTCAAAAAGTTTGTTGCTGCGCATCATCGAGAGGATCTCCTCTGCCTCACGTTTATTCCCAAGCCGATGTACTAACTCTACTTCATCCTCTGACATCTTCAGACTTTCGTAAAGAGTATGCAGAGTCATGTCAGTCTGTTCTCGCTTGATCCGAATTTGTTCTAATTCCTCCATTTTGGCACGATAGAAGCGCAGACCAAAGAAGCCACCAACTGCAGCAGAGATCGCAAAGCCAACCCCAACATAAAAGCTAGTGGGGATGACTGCAGGTGCGTCATAGTTTGCTTGCAAGTCTGTTAGTTGGAAATTTCCGGATGCTGACTTTTGACCACACAGCCAGAACCATAACAATGGTGAAATCAGCAAGAGTATTCTTTTTCGGCTGAGGAACCAGATGTGGGAGATTTGTTTCATGTTCTTATTCAGTAAAGTTTAGTAGATTCATTATGCAAATCAGTTAGAAACGGTTGGAATGAATGCACTTCGAGTGCAAATTTAAGCTCAACAGTCTTGTTACTCCATGTACCATTCTTCTTCCAGGGTATCCTTGTCAATGTTTGCCTTGCTGATAAGCTTGATGTCAGAGGAGTGGTGCATTACCAACACATTTTGTTTGCCTTGCTTTTGGGCTAGGAACGGAAGCCTAAACTCATAAATTCCGTCTTTGTGACGTTCAATTTGGCAACTTATTTCAGCCACGTCCTTGATCTCGACAGGCCGCTCTCCCACCTGAGGAGTTTTGATCAGTAGCTTGGATTCGCTTTGGGCAAGCACAATGGAGTCGAATTTGAGCTTCCGTTCACCGAGTTGAACCTGACATTGGAGAGCCTGACCGATCGGAAGCAATTTTGAACTTGTGAACGGGATGTTAGAGTTGTTCAGGCTCAGATTCAATAACTTCCGTGTTTGGGTAAGTGCTTTTTGGGCCTCAGCAGAGTTTTGCTCCAATTCAAGATACTCTTCAGAGCGCTTATCAAAGGCAGCTAAGGATCTACTAAAATTCATAATTTCGATCGGATCTTTAGTTCCGAGCACAGCCTCTATAAGCTTACGAAGTTCAAAGGCATTAGGACCGGATCCTATCATCGAATTCAGCAGTCGCTCAGCATGATCAAAGTTGTACTTTTGGCGCATTTTGACTTCGGATTTGCGCTTCAGCTGAATTTGAACGATCAGAATGATGATCAGTAGGACAGCTAATACTCCTGCACCAATAATCCACTCAAGTGGTACCTCAACCTGCTGCGTTTTTGGAGCAAGATCTGATACCTCAAAGTTTTGTTGACCAGAAAAAAAGAACCAAAGACTGAACCAACTACCCAGTTTGAGTGCCTGCTTCATGGGAATCTCCGACAATAATTCAGATTGTTACATAAAACTACCGCTACGAAGTATTCTCGTTTTTGGTGGGAGTTTCAATCCAGTACATCATGGACACATCGAGCTGATCAAAAATTTGCTAAAACTTGGGGGTGAACCAGAGATTTTAGTAATTCCTGCCGCTCAATCTCCGTTCAAATCAAGAGAAGATCTGATTCCAGCAGAAACTAGATGGCAACTTTTGGAGATTGCCTTGCCAAAAAATCCCCGATTACACTTATTGAATATTGAAGTTAATCGCTCAGGGTTAAGTTATTCATATGAAACTTGGCAGCAACTTTATGAGCAATACAGGTCAGAAAACTGGTTTTGGGTTATTGGCAGTGATACTTTTGCTGAGTTTGACCGATGGTATCGAGTTGATGAATTTGTAAAAAAAATTCAGCTAATAATCGTCAAGCGTAA
>DJYX01000083.1 GCA_002450295.1 Deltaproteobacteria bacterium UBA6967 | reverse complement strand
TTTAGACATGCTGAGCAATTAGAATTGATCAGCAACCTGCAACCCAAGCCAACTTTGGTTGAGAAGCCCCTCTGCACATCTCCTCCGCAACTCCAAAAATTACTTCAACTGAAGAAGAATTTTCATTTTCCGATTTGGGTGGCGATGGAATATCGCTACATGCCCCCCTTGGCTGCTCTGCTTGAAGAGATTCGCAATCCTTCCTGTTTAGGTCAACTCAAAACACTCAGTATCCGCGAGCATCGCTTCCCATTTTTGGTCAAAGTGGGCAACTGGAATCGCTTCAATGCCAACTCTGGGGGAACGCTTGTAGAAAAGTGCTGCCATTTTTTTGATCTGATGAACCTGATCACGCAAAGCCAAGCAACAAAGGTTTTTGCCTCAGGAGGAATGGAAGTCAATCATCTTGATGAGAGTTACGCAGGACAGAAGCCAGATATTATTGACCAAGCCTTTGTGATTGTAGAGTTTGCAAATGGAATGAGGGCAACCCTTGACCTGTGCATGTTTGCAGAAGGATCTTTATTTCAGGAAGAGATTGCTGCAGTCGGAACAACAGGGAAGGTAGAATGTAAAATTCCTGGTCCAGAGCGATTCTGGCCAGAAGATTTGGGGGAACCACCCACACCGGAGTTGATCTTTAGCCCAAGATTTCCAAAAGGTGTTTCCAGAAAAGAAGTCACTGTAGACCCTCTGATTCTGGCAGCCGGAGATCATCATGGTTCAACTTTTTACCAGCACCAACGATTCCAGCAGGTAGTTTTTGGGAATGGGGAAATCGAAGTTGGTTTGGAAGATGGCGCCCGGGCTGTCCTGCTTGGATTAGCAGCTCAGGAGTCAATCAAGACAGGCCAGGCCATTTCTTTGGTAGAGGGCGCCTACTCGTTCGAGCAGTTTCTGTAATTTAGTACTCAGTAATCATTGATCACGAAGAACACTGCACTGACTTTGTCAGTCCGCCACAATCTGAACTTTCATAGAAACTGTTTTATCGAAAGCCAACTGGAGAGCTTTGGCTGCTTCGGCAATCGGAAATCGACCAGTTAGGATCGGTTTTACGTTCAATCTTTGATTCTCAAGCAATCGGACGGCTCTTGAAAACACGTTGCCAAATCGCATAGAACCTCTGATGTCCAATTCTTTGACCATGATCTGATTGGCAAAAAGATGAATTCCCTCAACAGGAAGTGTTCCTACTTGCACTATTGTGCCGCCGCGACGAACTAGCTCAATACAGTTGCCAAGGGCAGATGCTGCCCCAGAAACCTCAAAAGCTACATCAAATTCATTAATTAACTCAGGAGAAGGTGCTGCTGATGGTTTCACGCAAAGAGTTTGATCAGCCCCAACTTTTCGGGCAATTGCCAATGGTTCCTCCAGCAGGTCAACAATCGTGACTTGTTCTGCCCCATCCAGCTTGGCGGCAAGTAAAACCATACATCCGATCGTTCCCGAGCCACTGATTAAGACTCTCTTCCCACACAAGTTACCTGCCCGGTTGACTGCGTGAAGTCCCACAGAGAGTGGTTCTGACAATGCCAACTCTTCGAGAGAAACCTGTTTTGAAACAGGAATACACTGCTTTGCTGAAATTAAAAAATACTCCCGAAACATTCCCTGGGCATGTGGAAAAACACTTGCGCTCCCAAGAAAAAACATACTGTCACATAGATTTTCACGCCCTTCCCGACATCGAGAACACTCTCCGCAGGGGTGAGAGGGATTAATCGCAACCCGTTGTCCTTCTTCAAGACCAGTGACATTAGCGCCCAGAGCTGCAATCACCCCAGATGCCTCGTGACCGGGGATCAAGGGTTCTTGAATTTTAAATTTACCAATCTGTCCGTGCCGAAAATAGTGCATATCAGAACCACAGATTCCTGCGGCTCCCATCTTCACTAATGCCTGATCGTGTCCAGGTTGTGGACAAGGAACATCTTCAATTCTCAGGTCTTCCGCTCCGTGAATGCTACATTGCAGCAAGGGGCCTCCTAAAGTTGAACTTTGTATTTATCGATAAAGCATTGTTGGTAGCCACAGCACTATTTCTGGGACGTAGGTTATTATCAATAGGGCACCTATCAACGGTATGAACCATGGCAGCACGGCCTGAACGGTTTCCTCAAAGGTTTGGTTAGAAATCTTGGCCATAATGTAGAGAACCATGCCGATTGGTGGAGTCAACAACCCAATCATTAGATTGAGAACCATCACCAGGCCGAAGTGAACGGGATCTATCCCCAAACTCCCAAGAATCGGCATGAACACGGGAACTAGTATTGTAATCGCTGCGATCGTCTCCATGAAGCAACCTATAAACAACAAAAAGACATTCGCCATCAGCAAGAATACCAAGGGATTGTCGCTGATCGAAAGGACCCATTGTGCAATTTGTGAGGTGACTTGAGTGGTAGTCAATACCCAAGCAAAGATGGAAGCGCTGGCCACAATGAAAAGCACGGTCGCTGTGGTTTCGATTGTTTCCATCGAAATCTTGATCAACATCTTCCAGGTCAAAGATCGATACCATACCAAGCCTAGGAAGAGGGACCAGGCAACCGCAGCAACTGCAGCTTCCGTGGGAGTGAAGAGGCCAGATGCCATGCCACCGATCAAAATCACCGGGGTCATCAACGCCATAAAGGCTTCTAACCTCAGAAATTTATCAATAGCCATTAACCCCAAGAATGGGGCTCCAAATTTCCAAATTCCCCCAAGTTCTTCATCCTGCCAAAGATGAAACAGAAAATAAGCCGCGACCAGTAGGATGACTAGTTCTAGGAATGCTTTCCCCATTTTCAACCAATTGAGGGCAGCATCTCTTCCGTAGTGTTGGGAGTAAGAAAAGTAAGTGACCATGCCCATCATCAACAGGGTCATGACCAAACCTGGAATGAAACCTCCGGTAAACAACTGTCCAATCGAAACATTGGCCTGAACCCCATAGATCACCATCGGCAAGGATGGAGGTATGATCGGTCCAATCGTAGCCGAGGCAGCTGTCACCCCAACAGCAAACTTGGTGGGGTAGCCGTTATCTTTCATGGCTTTGATTTCAATAGTCCCGAGTCCACCTGCGTCAGCGATGGCAGCGCCAGACATCCCCGAGAAAATCACTGAAGCAAGAATGTTCACATGCCCCAGACCGCCCTTGAGCCAGCCAACCAGAGACAAAGCGAAATGAAAAATACGATTAGTGACCCCTGCCGAATTCATCAAATTTCCGGCAAGGATGAAGAAGGGAACTGCAAGTAGGGGAAAGCTGTCCACCCCACCTACCATTCTGTGTACCAGGGTTAGTGGAGGAATGGTTCCAGAAAACCAAATATACATCAGGGAACCGATGCACATTGCAATTGCGATCGGAATCCCCAAGGACATGGAAGAAAGGAAAGAAAGAAAAAGCAGGGCGTTCATAGGTTAGTTCTCGATTTCTCCAGGACGTTCCAAAGAACTCGAGCCCTGTCGCTGATGACGAATTGCTACCTGAACGGAGCGAAAAGTCATCATTACAAAACCAAAAGTGACGAATCCATAGACGTAGCTCATAGGAAAGTCAATTACCGTCATGTTGAGGTTGTGCATTCTCGGCACAAGAGTGTACGAAACCCAACTTGCGTAAGCCAGAAAGGCAATTCGCACAAGATCAACGATAGTGGAAAGTGAGCGTCCAACTTTCGCTGGGACAAGTCTATAAATAAATTCGACGTGAATGTGAGTGTTGCGGCGGACTGCCATCGATGCGCCCAGAAAGGTCACCCCGATCAGAAGATAACGGGCGATTTCTTCCGTCCATCCTGCTGAGTCTGACAAGACGTAGCGAGTAAAGAACTGGTAAAAGACCGTAATGGCTAATAACCAAAACACCACAAAGGTCAGCCAGTCTTCCCAACGGTAAACACTCAGGTCGACTGGCTCATCGGTGGCGTGAAATTGTCCAGAATGGTCA
>DJYX01000244.1:4001-19500 GCA_002450295.1 Deltaproteobacteria bacterium UBA6967 | reverse complement strand
GAATTTAACAAAAATGTCGAACTTATGATTTGGGGCGGAGAAATTGGACAGGATTTCCAGAAGGAGCAGATCATGAATCGTCAAGAATCTGCTCCACCCTCTTCAAGAAAAAATATCAGGAGAATAGATAAGGAGAGTGCTGATAGCTGGTGTAGCACGACCTCATCCACTTTCCAAAATCACGATGCTTTGTCTTCTTGTGATTCAGCCATAATCTCATACGAATGTGTTACCTCTGCACCGGAGCGTCCCATGATGATTGAGGCAGCGCAATACTTTTCCTGGGATAACTGAATGGCTCGTTGCACCTGGTGCTCACTAAGATTGGTACCATTCAGAATGAAGTGCAGATGGATTTTGCGGAAGATACGAGGATAGTCATCTTCTCGTTCAGCTTCCACCTGAACATTGCAGTTTTGAACTTTTTGGCGGGCTTTCTTCAGAATACTGATCACATCAACACCTGTGCAGCCTCCCATCCCCATCAGCAGCATCTCCATCGGACTGGGGCCCTTGTTGGAATCCGGAGTGTCGAGCACTACGGAGTGCCCTGTCCCAGACTCTGCAACAAACTTTGATTCTTCCAACCATTTGACTTCTGCTTTCATAAATTCTGCTTCTGCGATGGGTTACAAAGAGACAATAAAGCGAACATCAACCAGCATAGCACCAAGAGCAGAAACAGAAAGCGCCTGTGTTTCCATTGCTTGTGAAACGCTAAACGGGTACAAGGAGTGGACAGTTCATAGGATGTTGCTAGAAGTTCAAATCATCGTTAATCCGGGAAATTCGTTGGATGTCTGTTGGAAGGCTTGGATCTAGACACCCGATATGTGAAAGCAGGAAGGAGTGAGAAATGTCTCGCATTATGATCATTGGTGGCAGTGGTCACGTAGGTAGTTATCTCGTACCTATTCTGGTTACAATGGGACACGAGGTCGTCAACGTGAGCCGTGGGGTTTCAGCTCCCTATTGTGCCCATTCCGCTTGGGAGCAAGTGGAAAGCGTGATCCTAGATCGTACTGCTGAGGAAGCCAAGGGAGAGTTCGGGACAAAGATCGCGGCTCTACAGCCAGATATCGTGGTGGACATGATCTCCTTCGATCTGCCCAGCATGCAGCAGCTCGTTGAAGCACTTCACGGGAAGATTGATCACTACCTCTTCTGCAGTACAATTTGGGTCTACGGAAGCTTCACAGCAATTCCATCAACGGAAGCAGATCTGCCGAATCCGATTGAACCCTATGGACGAAACAAGGCAGAAATGGAAGCCTGGCTGGGAGAACAGGCGCGTCGCAGAGGCTTTCCGGCAACGAGCTTCCGACCCGGTCATATCGTTGGGGAAGGCTGGCTGCCGATCAATCCGCTTGGGAACCTGAACCTGGAGGTGTTTTCACGGATTGCCCATGGAAAGGAACTGATGCTGCCCAACCTGGGTCTGGAGATGATGCACCATGTTCATGCAGATGATGTCGCTCGTTGGATTCTTTGCGCCATTCACCATCGACAGGCGACGATCGGGGAAGCGTTCAACACGGTCTCTGAGCAGGCGCTGACACTCAAGGGCTACGCAGAGGCGATGTATCGCTGGTTTGGTCAGCAACCACGGCTCTCGTTTCAGCCTTTTGATGAATGGTTAGGTGGTATGAGCGAGCAGGACGCAGCCGCTTCTCGTGGACACGTGATCCGCAGTTCCTGCCACTCCATCGAAAAGAGCCGTCAGCGTTTGGGATACCATCCGCGCTACTCCAGCCTCGAAGCGATCCAGCAAGCAGTCCAGGTACTGATTGCCCAGGGAAAAGTGGCGGTTCCGACATCAAAATGAACTACTGAAAAGACTACTTTTGGACAACCAACTGAGACCTTGATGCCGATGGGAATGGTTCCTCTCTTCTTTGATCTTGACCACACCCTGTGGGACTTTGTTAGCAACTCTCGCAAGACGCTGCGTGAGGGCTATGAGGCCTTTATACTACGCGACGTGGGTGTGACCGACTTTTCTGAGTGGGTCCGTGTGTTTGAACGCACGAACGACTGGTGTTGGGAAGAGTATCGTCAGGGACGAATGGACAAAACGACTCTGCGCTCAGCCCGTTTCGAGATGGCTTTGCAGACAATCGGTAGCACAGCTCCATCAGAACTCGCAAAGGAGTTGGACATTCACTACATCCAGTATTCTCCACAGCAGACGGGTCTGATCGATGGTACCCTGCCCTTGCTGGAAGAACTGCAGCGACGTGGTCACCAGATGTGGATCTTGACGAACGGTTTTGAGGAGGTACAACGAATCAAGCTTCAATGCTGTGGACTGTCTCCCTTTTTCGAAGCGATGTACACCAGCGAAGAGTTGGGTGTGAAGAAGCCTCATCCCGATGCCTTCCACAAGGCTGCAGCTGCTGCAGGTCTATCTGAATCAGAGGATGTTGTGATGATTGGGGACAGTTGGCAGAGTGACGTTGAGGGTGCCCAGAATGTGGGCTGGCGTGGAGTTCACTACAACCCGGAAGGTGAACTGAAACTAGCAGCGTGGCGCACCGTCCGCAACCTGCATGAAATCCTCGATCTGCCACTGAATTCAAGACCCTGAGGCTTTTTCTCTGCAACTGGATGAAGTGGCTGTGAAATCCAAGGGCTTTCCGAAAAACCAATGTGAAAGGAGTGATGGGAGTTTTCAACTGTGACGAATGTGGAGGAAAGCTCTCCTACTTGGCGAGATCTTGTCCTCACTGTGGCAAGCGCTTCAAATCCAACCTGCTAGCAGCAGACTGGAAACTAGGTGGCAAGCCCACTCTCTTTGCGGCTTGTGGCGTAGCAGTTATCTGGTTTGCCGTGATTGCAACTTCGATGATCTGGGTCGTGTCGCTAGCCAATCCTACGTTGCTGATCCCTGTGATCATCCTGCTCTCGTTGATCTTCCTCGTCTTGGTTTATGTCTTCAGCCGGGCATTTCGGAAACACAAAAAGACACCAACAGATTCCTGAAGGTTTGGTCTGGGCTTCTGAGAGTGTAGATACCGCAACTTCCAAGGTGTTTGTGGTTGGTCCAAGAGGAACTGCCAGATCAGCTTGAACGCACCAACGATCGAAGCACTTCTTCCAGTTCAGGCAATTCTTCATGATCCTTGAAATGAGCCATTCGCTGGTATGTATCTGCAGCAGATTTGTGGAAGCCATCTGGAAGCCCTGCAAAGTCAAGAGTGGAAGCGATCTCCTCCATTTCACCGGAAAACCTCCAGGCCTTGGCAGTAACTTTCCGGATATCTTCGACAGTTTTTCTACCGGCACCACTCACCTCAGCCGACCAGTGTCGCTCCAGGTCTTCCCACACTCCCAACTCGTTAGCGGTGGCCACAATGGAGCAGAGCAAAGCGGTCATTCCCTTCGTCTTGGCTGCGTAGCACATCTTCATTGCTGAGGCCCTGCCGATTTCCTCCCCAATGATTCGGGTGACCAGCGGGCCCTGCTCGAAACAGTCGGCCACTTGTGCAGATTGGAACCCAGAGAGATAAAGAAAGGTCGAGTTTTCCTGCCAGGCAGGGCCACCGATGATCCCACCATCCACATACTCAACCCCTACAAGAGCCATCTGCTTGCCAATTTCTTGAGAGCGCATTGGAGAGATGGCGTTAGCGTCCAAAAAGATGCCCTTGAAGCCTGCCTGCAACACCTGCTGGCTCAGTTCACCTGCATATTTGGGCGGACAGACACTGATGATCATGGAGCAAGTTTCACATAGTTCTGAAAGACTCCGCAACTCACGCAGATCGAACCGTTCCGCTCTGGCGCGTGTAGCCTCGCTTCGACCCTGCGACACCCAGAAAACCGAATGTCCAGAATTTTTTGCAGAAGCAGCAACAGATATCCCCATTTCACCAGGGTGCAGGATGCCTATGTTCTGTGTTGTCATTACATTTTCTCCGGAGATATGAACGAAATTTGAGATAGCATCATGTAGACGATGTTTTCGCAAATACAGCAGAAAAAGTAGAAATGGAACTCAAATCCATCCCGGCCAGCCTACAAATGAACCAATCCTCCCCAAAAGATCAGTTGAATGTTTTTCTGAAAGTATTTCTGCAGTGGGTTGATTCTCAGCGCGTAGTGGAGGGAGCAATCATGGTGGGTTCCCATGCACGAGGTGAGGCTCGGCAAGATTCCGACATTGACCTGGTCCTGCTTTGCACGGAGTACGAAAGTTATCTGCAAGACTTGGGTTGGACAAACGAATTCGGCAAGCCAGTCTCAGTTCGTCTTGAGGACTATGGTAAACTCACTTCTGTCCGTGCGTTCTGTGAAGAGGGCCCGGAAGTCGAGTTTGGCTTCACTCAACTAGACTGGCTGGCTCAGCCACTGGATGCAGGAACAGTGGGAGTCCTGCGGGATGGATTTCAAATTGTCTATGATCGTAGTGGAAAATATTCGGCTCTGGATTTACAACTCTAGAATTTGATAACCTTTGCATTCTTTCAGTTATAGACTTGGAAAAACGTTTGTAGAAATTCCTCTCTCATCTTGAGATAAAGTTGATTTACAAATGTTCCATTCCTGGAAATGGCACACCATACAACAAACCTGACTGTCATAATTCACAAATATTGAGATAGTCTAGGTTACCTAATTGTTGGGCTGGAAGTGCCGAAGTGAATACTAGTCGGAGAGGTTGGCCATGGCCAATTTGGGATCGGCTGGGTGGAGGAGGAATTGATATAGAAAGAAACTGCTAGTTATTCGGGAGACTAATTTCCTGATCTAGCTCTTTGAAGGCGCTTTTACTACCAGAAGTTGGTCGTTCTAGATCAGCAGGGGTATTCAAATCCAGTTCGGGCTGTTCAAGCTCAGCTTCCAATTCTTCAAATGCTGATTCAGCGCGGTTTTTGGAGAGTTCAGTTGTGATTTTTTGGAGCCGCTCTTTTTGGTAGGCCACAACGGTCTCTCGACTTAAACAAGCCTTCACAAAAGCTGCTCGGACGTCTTCGTCATCCTCGTAGGTGATCTTGAGAAATTGCCGCTGCCCAGTCACAAAGTTTTTCAATTCAGGATCATTTCGGAACTGCTCTACGAGTTGACGCTCCTTCTCATCCCTTGGTTTGCGCCGTTGGACCTCATCTCTGATTGCTGATTGAACATACTGTTCTTGTTGTGCAACCAAGTTTTTGGTGGCTTCTGACTTGGCAGCTTCCACAGAGGCTAGACTTCCTGGAGCATAGCCGAACGCGCAATCCCACTCCGAATCATCATTACGTAAGTACCAATTCGGAGCACCGTCAATGTCCAAGGTGTTCTCAGTTCGTAGATAAATATCGAAAATATAGCCTGCCAGAGTATTTCCCAAAGAGAGAGCCAGCCCCAGCAACTGAGCAGAGGCAGTATGGATTGTCAAAATCAGGAAGATCCCAACCAGGAAAACGTGTTTGCTCAGCAATTTCAGCATTCCACCCTCACGCAGCTAAATCCTCAATAAGAACATAAATGTAGCCTGCCTCTCGATCACGCCAAAATTCTACAATCCGAAATTGAACAGGAATTTCTTTTCCGGAAATGGTAACGGTCGTGTTGATTGTTGAGGAATTTGTCAGACTTTCGCGCCCTCCCCTGATGACACTGGTCGTTTTGTTCTGGACGTCGCCACTCACTTCGGCAGTGTTGCCAGCCTTTGCCGCAACCAGCAGACTGACGGCAGTATTCAAGGCTTTCTCTCGAGCCTGCTTAACCGTTTGCAGAGCGTAGCTCGCCTGTCCCAAGTAGTGCCCAGCAGGAACTTTGTTGATCCAATCTGGTTTTTGGTTCTGGCTGACGGGCTGGGGAGAATGGGAAGATTGCTGAGAGCAGGAAATAGTCAGAAAGGTAACAAGAAACAGCAGTAAGAAGGTGGGGAGTAGCCGCTTGGATGGAATCATCTTTTCTCCGGTTAGAGCTGTTCCTGCTTGCGAAGTTCCGAATGAAATGCGTGGGACTCACAGGTGTGAATCCCACTCTTCGAGGAACCTTATTGTGGAGCAGCTCCAAATTCGGAGTTGATCATCTTATCCATTTCAGCTTCTAGCTCATTTTGGGCTTTTTCACCAAGGAAACGTTGCCACTGGGCCTGCTGATTTTTGTAACTTGTTTGGAGGGCTTGCTTGGCTGCAACAGCTGCTTGCTGAGGATCCATTACTACTAAGGCGTAGGTTGTCCCATCAGGGCCCTTGCGGTAATTGATAGCTTTAGCACCGAAGAGGATTTCTGCGGTGATTTGCCGCTGCGTGACCGAAGCAACTGCATCAACAGTCTCTTGGTCCCCCACTCCAGTTGTCTCGGCATGGTTTTTCACCATCGCCCCAACCTTGGCTTTCATCTCGGTGGCCAGCTGTACCCTTCCATCCATCGTCGCTTGGTTTCTGGCGAAACTGGTGCCTGCTTTGGTATCTCGGAAAGACCCCACCGCAGCAACAGGATATCCCTCAACTGGGGTTCCACAAATCCAATCAGGAGCACGCACCTCAGTGTTGTCGAAGTAGCAGAGATTCGGATCTTGCTCTAACGCTACAGGTTCAATTTTAGTTGTTCCAGAAGATCCGGAACAGGCCACAACTCCTGTGAGAATAAGCGCTGCGCCAATTTGGGAAATCACTTTCTTGTTCATGATGACTCCTTATTTCTGGAAAGAAATTTTGAGGAAACGTGAGCTTTTTGTTTGGACTTTAGGACTCTGGCTATGGTTCTAGCAACAATCAATGTATATTTTTTCATAATTTAAACTTCACAACAAGCATTGATAAGTAGACGAACCCATACTTGAATCTGACCAATGAGACCAAGATGTTTCGCAAAAATCAGATCTGCTATCTGTTGGTGAGCCTGTTGCTTGTTCCAGCACTGCAGTCTCAGGAACTAGAGACTGCATGGCTAACAGATCTGTTCAGATCCAAGATCTACATTACCAGTAAACCTGAATATACTCATATCTCCCTTTTGAAACCCCACCAACAACACTAAGTCAATTGTGATAGCTCCGGGAGAGATGTAGTAACCCTAAGGAGTGGTCAAATTATGTTTACTTTTACGAAAGGGATAATTTGAAAACTCTGAACCAACCAATGTGGATAAACATGTCTAGATCAATACTGAGCCTGTTTCTGCTCCTGCTGCTAGTTCCCGCTAGCTGGTCCCAGGAAGTCACTGGAGAAGGTGTAGGCTCCACGAAAGAACAGGCAAAGAAAGAAGCCCTGGCCGACCTCTCTCAGAACATCTCGGTTGAGGTAAAATCTGTTCAAACCCAACTTTCTGAACTGATTGGAGATAATTTACGCGAGGATGCTAGTAGTATGATTCAGCTGGAATCACGCCTTCCTATTCTTGGAGCAGAGAGTTTTGTGGTGGAAGATGTGGATTACTACTCTGCCTTGGCCCGTCTCTCAGCACAGGAGGTCAAACCGCTTTACCGCAATCAGCTTCAGCAAATGGAGAGAGAAATCCAGCAGGCCACCCAGCAACTGGAGAAGGCCGAGAGTAATGCAGAGCGGGAAACACTCCTTCAGGAAATTCTGGAAAAACTAGGGGATTTTAAGCGCCACCAAACCGTCTTGTTGGTCCTTGGGGATAACGAGGTGCCCAAACTGCAAATCACAGAAACCGAGATCAAAAGTCAGCTTCGACAGGTTCAGAATGAACCAGATTCGCTGGAACAAGCTGCCAGAATCCTGACTAGGGATATGCAGGATCGAAGAGGGATCTATGTCTATCCATTTCGCACAGGAAGCTCACAAGAGATCACTCCTTTTGCTGCCGCCTTGAGAGGCCGCTTGCAGCAGCAGCTCAGCACGGTTCGCCAACCAGATCAGGCAACCCTCTGGCTCTACGGCACCTACTTGATTACAGATCAGGGATTGGAGCTCTCCGCCCACCTAACCCAGGCGAACAACCACCAAATCGAGCAATCCAGGTCACTGTTTTTGCCAAAGATGGCCTATCAGGGGTTGGAAGCCAAGCCGTCACAGATCAGTTTTGAAGAGCAGCTTCGCAATAATCCGGATCTTTTGCGCAAAAGAGATTTTCGAGTGTCTGTGCGCAGTAACAAGGGTTCTCAAGATCTGATGTTCCAGGAAGGAGATAGCCTGGAAATCTACGTTAAGCTCAACAAGCCAGGTTACTTCTACATTGTTGGACACACCTTTGCCGGAGAGGAGCCGTTTTCGTATTTGCTGGACTTGCAGGAAGAGGCAGATCCACCAAGGCGTTTCGTTCAATTTGTCAATGCAGATGACGTCAATCGATGGATCAGCCTGGGAGAGTTTGAAATTTATCCTCCGCTGGGTTTGGAGCATCTTCAGGTGATCGCTTCAAAAGAAGACTTGGTTCAGCGCTTGCCCGAATATTATTTTGATGCAGGATCAGAATTTTATCTGGTTGGCAAAGATCCCACAGATGGTCTGACCAAAACCCGAGCAGCAAAGCGTCCAAAAAAGAAAAGCCCTGAAAATTACAGCGCAGAAGCCTTGCTCACTTATACTTCTGTACCACAGTAAGTCTCAGAGAGAATTTCCTGATTTTATTCCAGAGGCGTTGCACAGAATCCACCGGAGGCCTGGGCTCCTGAGCCAAAAGCCAGTGGAGGAGGCGCTTGGAAGGGGTCAATCGGAGCACTGAAGAGCAAGTCGAGAAACAGCAACCCAAATAGTCCGAGCAATAGCACACCAATAGCGTGGGAACGTTGGAGAGTCATCTCTTCTCCTCAAGCAAGTGGTTGCGTAGTCGGACACCAAGCAGGGATCCGGCAAAGGCAGCGATGAACCAGACCCAGCCATGCAGGCTACCGGTCGAGATGCCACTGAAAAATGCGCCAACGTTGCAGCCATAGGCAAGGCGTGACGCATACCCCATCAGCAGAGCGGCTAGAGCACCAACGATCCAAAGCCGAGTGGGAAGAGAAACCTGAGCAGCTAACGGTCCCTTCCAACGAGCAGCAATTCCAGCCCCTAACAATAAGCCGAAGTCTGTCACTGATGTGATGTCTAGCAGCAAGCTTTGAGTCAAACGCTCAGCATTGCCGGCACCATTCCAGAAAGCAAAGCCCGCTAGTTCCATCCCCGACCAGTGTGCCAGCTTGGCACCCCATAAGCCTAGCCCATAAACCACTCCCCAGGGCTGTCCAGCCACCAACAGGTTGAGCACCGCCAATCCTGCCAGGCACAAAGCAGCAATCCAGAGTCGACGCGGCAGGGTGCGCTCTGTCACGGGCATCCACTGTCGGAACCACCAGCCCAGCCCGGTCAGGATGGCCAGGGTCAGCAGGATGGCACCGGAGGTTCCCAGCCAATCGCTCAATGCGATGGGAGGCAACTGGCCCAGGGCATGCCACTCCGGCAGGTGCAGGGTTCCAAGGAAACTCCCGGCAATGAAGAAGGGCAGGGCCCAGAGACCCATCAGGTTGCCGCTGCCAGCGTTGACAAGGGTCCCGGAACCACAGCCCAGCACGACCTGCATTGCAGCCCCGAAGACAAAGGCCCCGAAGATCATCGCGACCCCCACTGGAGCTGTGGCTCCTATCAATTCACCCGCCGCTATTTCCAGTAGAAAGAGACTGGGCAGGGCCGTCAGCCCGATGGCCAGCAGTTGAGCCTGCAAGCCGTGGGTGTTGCGCTGTAGGATCGCTTGCCGCCAGGGACCTGCAAAGCCAAAACGCAGACCCTCCAGGGTGATGCCGAAGCCCAGCCCGATGGCCAGCAGTAGGCCTTGCCGGAGTCCAGCATAGATCGCCAGTACTAGGACCAGTAGCGTAGTTCCTATTCCAAGTAGGATACGGAGTCGTCGTTGCCTCACATCATTGTTAGGGTCAGCAGCAGTTGTGGTGGTGGAACTCATCAGATTCATTGACTCAGAAGGTATTGGCAAACCACTGCTTGGTGTTCAGCCAGGCCCACTTGAGGCGTCCTGGCACGTTGTCCATTGGCAGGCCAGCAGCAGACCACTCGACCATTGACTCCGGATAGAGCTTGACACCTGGCTGGCCAACCACTTCGCTCAGCACGAACCAGTTGGTGGCAGCCCAGTGTCCTGTGTTGCAGAAAGAGACAGTGACTTCTGCTTGGGTCAGGTCATTTTGCTGGGCCAGGGTCTGCAGTTGTTCTGGGGCTTCCAACAGAGGTCCTCCGGAACGAAACCACTGCTTGTTGTCGAAGTCCTCGGCTCCTGCGATTGTACCGGGCTTAGCAGCAGCACCGTGCCATTTCTCACCAGCAAAGAAATCTGCGGGACGGGCATCGAGCAGCTTAGTATTTGTTTGCTTGAGTTGCTGTTCCACGTCACTTGTGGAGGCCAGCCAGTCGGCTTGGATCGTGGCTGGATAGCTGCTGGGAGTCACCGTGGCGGTATCCTTAGAGATGGGCAGTCCTGCTTGTTTCCAGGCCAAGAAACCACCGTCAACAACAGCCAACTGTTGTAGTCCTGCGGTCTTGAGGGTCCAGTAGACTCGAGCCGCTGCACCGAAGTCACTGTAGGAATCTCCTTTGTGCAGGACCACGGTCGGGGTTTCTGCATTCAAACCAAGTCCCTGGACGAGTGCGGTCAATTGGGCTTGTGGAAGGAACTTCCCTGGATTTTCAGCCGGTCCACGCCAGTTACCGTAAGGTGAAGAGAGTGCACCAGGGATATGACCGGCATTGTAGGAGCTATCTGGATCAAGCGCATTTGGTGGACGGATGTCAATGATGGTGACAGCGTCGGAGTGAGCTTGAAGTATTTGATTTAACTCATTGGCTGAGAGCAACGGCTTCCAGCCGGAGACCGAATTAGCAAAAGCGAAGCTACTAGCTAAAACCAGCAGTAAAGTAGAGAAAAGAGAGCGTATGTTCATGTTAGTTCTCAGTGAAAAAATCAAAAATAGACCAATTGATTATAGAAAAGTTATGTATGATTTGAAGGTAGGTAGCCATTAGCCTTCAATACTCCTTAAGAAGCCTGCTGAGACTGAATTTTCCTGACGCATTGATAGAGATTTTCTAACTTGGAGTCATGAATTTGAGCCTTGCGAAGATACTGAATCGTTTGCTTCAGGTACTCAACACATGGACCCCGTTTTCCTTTGGCTTCCAGAATTCGTTTTCCTTTGGCTTCCACCTGCATTGTGGGGCAGACGTATTTGGGATGATCCAGTCTGACGACGAAGGCAATCGCTTCCAAGTTCCCTATCTCTGATTCAACACGAACCCATTGTGGTTCATAGGCCTCTGTGATCATCTCCCTTTCCCAAATTTGGACCAGTTGGGTGTCCTTCAACTCCGGAGGAATCCGCAATGCCCGACCAATACAGGACCCACCTGGTTCAAGTCCGAGGACTAATCCTGGAAATTCCTTGATTCCTCGATGCTCCGTACTCCAAAGACAAAAACTCCGATGGAATCCTTGAATTGTAGCCAGAATTGATTGATCAAAGGAAATTTCTGGATTCCACATCAAAGATCCGTAGGCAAAAATCCAGATTTCCTGGTCAGGAGGTCGCTGATTCAGGATACTTTGGAGAGAGAAATTCACTGGAGTCACCAAAAAAATTTATGAGTAAGATAGGTTTTTCAGCATTGTTGATCAGGTGCCTTTTGAGCAAAATTTCTACCTTTGAAGGATACCTTAACTCCTGCTAAGTTGTCACTTTCGTTGGCTGAAAAAAAACTTTGCAGGAGTCTCCTTTTCGAGTGTTCAGTTGAACTTAGATACGAGCCATTGCTTGGTAGACAACCAGGCCCACTCTAGGCGGTTGGGGACATTGTCCATTGGCAGATTGGCGGTGGACCATTCAACTAATGATTCAGGATATAGTTTAACATTCTGCTTACCGGCGATTTCACTGAGCACAAACCAGTTGGTAGCAGCCCAGTGTCCTGTATTGCAGAAGGAAACAGTGATTTCAGCCTGGCCGAGCTTATTCTCCTGCACCAGATTCTGTAGTCGTTCCGGGGATTCGAGCAAGGGACCACCGGAGTGAAACCAGCGCTCATTATCGAAAGCCACGGCTCCAGCGATGGTTCCAGGTTTACTGGCAGCTGGATGCCAACTCAGGCCTTCGAAAAAGGAGTCGGGTCGGGCATCCAGTACCTGGAATCCAGGCTTGTTGAGGTATGCTTCGACCTCAGCTGTCTGTGCCAGCCAGTGAGGTTGGATTTGGGCAGGAAAGTCACTTGGCAGTGGAGTTTCCAACTCCGTCGAGATCGGCAGACCCGACTGTTTCCAGGCCTGGAAGCCACCATTGAGGATTGCCAGGTTGGTCAATCCAGCGGTCTTGAGAGACCAGTAGACACGAGCTGCTGCGCCAAAGTCACTGTAGGAATCCCCACGGTGTACGACGACGACAGGGGTATCAGCCTCCGCCCCAAGTGCCTGGACGAGCCAGGTCAGCTTGTCCTGGGTGATGAACTTGCCAGGATTGTCGGGTTGCCCACGCCAAGTCGCATAGGGGGAAGAGATCGCACCAGGGATGTGCCCCGCATTGTAGGAGGCGTCCGGTTCCTTGGCATCTAGGGCCCGGATGTCAACGACAGTTGCGGCAAAGGGATCTTCTTCGAGAAGTTCATGCAACTTGTCTACGGAGAGGAGAGGCTTCCAGTTGGAAAGTTCACTGGCGAAAGTTACGCTGGTAATCAAGGTGAGCAGTCCGATGAGCAAAAGACGCAGTTTCATCAGTTTTCTCCTGGAGAGAAGTTGGCAAAGCAGGGCAAAACGATGGCCCAGAACATCAGCAAATGTGGAGAAGCTTTCCCCAGTGGGGAACGTTCTCGGTCAACGAAAACAACAGGCGAGGAGCGTTTTGGAGAGGAACCTGCGGGAGGCTCTAGAGCAAACGCACTCGCGAAAAATTCAGTGAATGATCAGAATCGGGAAACGAATCAGGAATGTGTGAACAGAGTGTTCAGCAACAGCAGGTAGGACAGCAACAGCAGGGAGTAACAGAGGCAACGACGGCAGCAGTCAGAGAAGTCTGGGAAAGGCTCGAACGCCCGGAGCGGAAAAACGGTATATAGGGTAGAGAGTTCATCTTTCTATCTGATTCGAAAAAGTTTTTGGAGAAATTGGCGCTAGGGCCAAGGATGCGGCTAGGCCGCTGTGAAGAGGACCTGTATCAACAACAGGTCAAACGACAACAACAGTAACAATCGGCTAGGGTACCGAATCGAATGTCTTTGCATGAGAAAGGCATTACTGTTGTCCGAAAAGAAGGAATTTAAGAAATTCGATATCGAAGTTTTTCGTAGGCCGAGCACAAAGGCAAGCATTTTTTGCAGGTGCGAGAATACTTAGGGTAACGTGTCATCGGTTGCCGGCTTTTTTCACCAATCTTTCTCAGGTGTTGAGAATGGTTTGATCTTCTACTGACTATTATCGAAGATTAGAAGAAATCTGGTCTTTCATCTCAACCACACATGCTTTGGAGGAAACATGCCCTATGATGCCGCTGATAACCGTTACGAATCTGCTCACTATCGTCGCTGTGGGAAATCTGGACTACACTTGCCCGAGGTGTCCCTAGGGCTTTGGTACAATTTTGGTGGAGTCGATCCTCTGGAAAATATGCGAGAGATGCTCCGACGGTCTTTTGACCTCGGGATTACGCACTTTGATCTTGCCAACAATTATGGTCCCCCTCCTGGTTCGGCTGAAACCAATTTCGGGCGGATCTTTGCCGAGGACTTCAAGCCCTATCGCGATGAATTGGTGATTTCCAGTAAAGCTGGCTACCACATGTGGCCTGGGCCCTACGGAGAATGGGGCTCTCGCAAGTACCTGGTGGCAAGCTGCGACCAGAGCCTCAAACGGGTGGGACTCGACTATGTAGACATTTTCTACAGCCATCGGCCCGACCCGAATACCCCCTTGGAAGAGACGATGGGAGCGCTGGACTACATCGTTCGTAGCGGACGAGCGCTCTATGCTGGTATCTCAACCTATTCCCCAGAGCAGACACGCGAAGCTTCACGCCTCCTGAGAGAATTGGGAACTCCCTGTTTAATTCATCAGCCACGCTACAACATGTTTGATCGTTGGATCGAAGATGGCCTGCTTGATGTACTCAAGGACGAAGGGATTGGCTGCATTGCGTTCTCACCTCTTTGCCAGGGAATTCTGACCAACAAGTACCTATCTGAAGACTGGAGTGGCACCCGTGCTGATAAACTGAAGAGCGCTTTCCACTGGGGTGATGAAGTGACTCAGAAGCGCATTGCGCGGGTACGTGAACTACAGAAGATGGCCGATGAGCGTGGACAGACAATGGCTCAACTCGCGATCGCTTGGGTACTGCGTCAGCCACAGATGACCTCGGCGCTGATTGGTGCCAGCAAGGTCTCACAAATCGAAGATGCTGTGGGTGCACTCAGCAACACGCAGCTTAGCGAAGAAGAACTATCCAGAATCGAAACTATTCTCGGTTAGTCTGTTGAACGGAGGTACTACGAGGTACCTCCTCTGTCTCAATGAAGTTGGCAGCAAGGGCTGCCAACGCCTCTGAGGGAGCAGTTATGGAAGAAGCATTACCAACGCTAAAAGATTGGGAAGAACTGGCACGCAAAGAACTGAAGGGTCGGGAGGTTTCGGAGTTGGACTGGCACACAGCTGAGGGCATCCAGCTGAAGCCACTCTACACCGCAGCGGATCTGGAAGAGCTGGAGATGTCCAATACGCTGCCCGGCTTTTTTCCATTTCTGCGGGGCCCTAAAGCAACGATGTATGCGGGTCGGCCTTGGACCATTCGGCAATATGCAGGTTTTTCGACGGCTGAGGAATCGAATGCCTTCTACCGTAAGAACCTGGCTGCTGGACAAAAGGGATTGAGCGTTGCTTTCGATCTGGCAACCCATCGGGGCTATGATTCGGATCATCCACGGGTTGTCGGGGACGTAGGCAAGGCGGGTGTGGCGATCGACTCTGTCGAGGATATGAAAATTCTCTTCGACCAGATCCCGTTGGACGAGATGTCAGTCTCGATGACTATGAATGGGGCGGTATTGCCTGTTTTGGCAGCCTATGTCGTTGCTGCAGAAGAGCAGGGAGTCTCCCAGGAACAGCTGAGCGGAACCATTCAGAATGACATCCTCAAGGAGTTCATGGTCCGCAACACCTACATCTACCCTCCTACTCCTTCGATGCGGATCATTGGTGATATCATCGCCTACACCAGTGAGCACATACCCCGCTACAATTCGATCAGCATCAGTGGCTATCACATCCAGGAAGCTGGTGCAACAGCTGTACAGGAACTGGCCTTTACGCTAGGGGATGGTCTGGAGTACGTGCGTTCTGCACTGCAACGTGGAATGCCTATCGACCGGTTTGCACCACGCCTCTCCTTCTTCTTTGGCATCGGCATGAACTTCTTCATGGAGATCGCCAAGCTACGAGCTGCCCGTTTCCTGTGGGCCGAACTGCTCAAGCCTTTCGCTCCCCAAAAACCCCAGTCAATGATGTTGCGTACCCACTGTCAGACCTCTGGCTGGAGTCTGACCGAGCAGGATCCCTTCAACAACATCGTACGGAC
>DJYX01000244.1:0-3626 GCA_002450295.1 Deltaproteobacteria bacterium UBA6967 | reverse complement strand
AACTCCTTCGATGAAGCCCTGGGATTACCGACAGAAACTTCGGCTCGGATTGCTCGTAATACCCAGCTGATTCTTCAGGAAGAAGCAGGTATTCCCAACATTGTTGATCCTTTTGGTGGTTCCTACTTCATGGAATCACTGACAAATGCACTCATCCAGGAAGCTCGGCAAACATTGCAGGAAGTCGAGGAACTTGGAGGTATGACCAAGGCGGTTGCCTCTGGGATGCCCAAGCAACGAATTGAAGAAGCAGCAGCTCGTCGGCAGGCTCGAATCGATCAGGGCAAGGAGGTCATTGTTGGTGTGAACAAGTATCGCTTGGAGCAGGAAGAACGAGTTGAGGTGCGTGACATCGATAACTCCGCAGTACGAGAGGCTCAGATCCATAGGTTGAACCAAGTCCGACAGAATCGAGATAACACAGCTGTACAGGTAAGTCTAAATCGCCTGCGCGAAGCAGCCGCCAGCGGTCAGGACAACCTGCTGGCGCTTTCAATTGAAGCGGTCCGCATCCGGGCTACAGTCGGTGAAATTTCAGATGCGATGGAACAGGCCTGGGGACGTTACAACGCTCCTATTCGTTCGATTGCTGGGGTTTATGGGAGTGAATATGCCGAAGATTCTGACTTTGCAGACGTACGCGAGGAGATCAATCAATTTGCAGTAGATGAAGGACGTCGACCAAGAATCATGGTGGCCAAGATGGGTCAGGATGGTCACGATCGTGGAGCCAAGGTGATCTCCACCGCCTTTGCTGATCTAGGTTTTGATGTCGATATCGGGCCACTGTTTCAGACTCCTGAAGAAGTTGTTCGTCAGGCCATCGAGAATGATGTCCACGTGATCGGCATCTCCAGCCAGGCAGCTGGCCACAAGACACTTGTACAGCAACTGATGCAGGTGTTGCTTGCAGAGAAGGTGGATGACATGGTCGTAGTGGTTGGGGGCGTTATTCCTCCGCAGGATTATGAGTACCTTTACCAGCAAGGGGTGGCCTGTATCTTTGGACCAGGTACCAAGATTCCACAGGCTGCTCGTGAGGTCTTGAGCGCTGTCCGTGAAAGGACAAAGGTCGCTGCGTGACGAGTTTGCAATTCAAGCTCACTAGATTTCGTAGTCCATCCGTTTCTTGCTAGACTCACCTAGAGTTCCATCCCCACCATGTCAGTCATTCATCCTAGCAGCATCCGACAGGGAGATCGTCGTGCGATGGCCAAGGCAATCACCCTACTGGAGAGCACACACCCAGAAAAACTTGATCAGGGCCAGACGCTGCTGGAGGAGTTGTTGCCGGAGACCGGCAAGTCCCTGCGAATTGGCATTACTGGAGTTCCAGGTGTGGGTAAGAGCACCTTCATTGAAGCCTTTGGAATGCGGCTGATCGAAGCAGGGCATCGGGTTGCTGTAATAGCTGTGGATCCAAGTAGTCCAATCACCGGTGGAAGTATCCTGGGCGATAAGACGCGGATGCAACAATTGTCCTCACACCCACAGGCATTTGTACGTCCTTCACCCTCCTCTGGAGTGCTGGGTGGGGTCGCTCGTAAAACCCGGGAGACGATGTTGCTCTGTGAAGCAGCGGGCTACGACGTGATTATTGTTGAGACGGTAGGGGTTGGTCAGTCGGAGACCATGGTTGCTTCAATGGTTGACCTCTTCCTAGTGCTGATGCTACCCAATGCTGGAGATGAGCTGCAGGGAATCAAGAAGGGAATTCTGGAGTTAGCGGACCTAATCGTTATCAACAAGGCTGATGGTGATCAGAAGACCTTGGCTCAACGAGCTGTGCGAGAGTATCGAAACGCTCTCCATTTGCTCAAGCCGACTCGGGCTTCATGGCAGGCAAAGGTGCTTCAGTGCAGTGCCCTGGAACAAACAGGGCTGGTTGAGCTTTGGGAGACGATGCAAGACTTTCAAGAGATGCTGAAGACCTCGGGAGAGTGGGAAGAGCACAGGAGTCATCAGGCTGTTCGCTGGATGTGGAGTCTGATTGATGAAGAGTTGCGCCAAAGTTTTCGCAAGCATTCCCAGATCCAAGCTGATATCCCCAGAGTTGAGAAGGCCATTCGTCAAGGCAAGCAACTGCCAACTCGAGCCGCCCGATCTTTATTGGAAGTTTGGTTCTCTAGTAATACCCAAAATAAATAGTCTAGAGGTTATCAAACCTACTATTAGGACCGCTGATCATGAATCGCTTGGTGTCTTTTTCTGCTATAAGTGAGGTACTACTTGTGAGAGAGCAGGAATTTTGGCGTGTTACTTAAAAGCGCTGTCGAAATTTACGTTCCAGTTCAGCAGTGGGTAAGGAAAACCAAAGGGGAGATCCGTCAAGGGAGCGGTTGTCTGGATCTAGCTGTTCAAGTTGGGCCAGTAACAACTGCTGATCACTTGCGGCAAGCAGTTGCGTTTCTGAGAAAGCCGCTTGTGTGGCTAAGACATTCCAGAGATCCTGCTGAAGTGCGTCTGGACGACTACGCTTCCCGAAGAGAGCGCTGCGATTAAGCATCTCTCGCAGAAAGGCTTCTGCCCGAGACAAGGCCAGTAGTCTTGGTTGCTGTTGCAGGGCAAAGGTCCTTCCTCCAAAAGGTTCCCAGACAAACCCACCTTGACGCATCAAAGCTTCTAATCCCGCCAATAGTGTTGCCTCCTGAGGTGCCAGGTGCAGCAACAACGGAGTACTCCACTCAGAAACTTCAATATTTTCAGCCAGGAAATCAATCCGGTAGCGTTCATAGAGTAACCGCTCGTGAACACGCTGGCTGTGAAACAGTACCAATCCGTCTACATCCGTAGCCAGTAGATAACAACCCAATACTTGTCCATGTGATTGCCATCGAGTTGGAGTTTCCGGAATAGGCCACAGCTGAAGGTTCTCAACGACAACTGGATCACCTATAGTTTCGGCTTTGGTAGGTGCTTCTTCTTTAGTTGGTGATGAGGGAGCGGTTGTGGCAACAGGAGAAGCTTCTGGTTTGGAATCAGTATTTTTGGTAGGTGTGGGAAGGGTTGGATTGTGCTTGGCTCGGGCTGGTCGCTCCTTAGCAACTCGTTGCGCAGAGGAGTGCTCCTGAACCTGTTGTTGCAGTGGTAGCTCATCTACTAGTGGCAATTCTGTCTGAGGGTCCCTTATTGGTCTAGGTATCGTCTTTCCTTCCCAACCAAATAGGCGCAGCTTGGTCTGTTGCTTAAGGCTTCTGCTCAGCTGATCCTGGAGGATTGTATGCACAACCTGGCTGTTGCGTAGCCGAATCTCTGTTTTTGCAGGATGGACATTGACGTCCAACTCACCTGGATCAAGATGCAGCGAAAGGAAGAATGCTGGATGCTGTGATTTGCTCAGGAAGTTGCCATAGCCCTGGTAGATTGCCCGCTGCACCGCTGGACATCGTACAGAGCGGTCATTGACAAACAGGTACTGCCAACGCTTGCTGGTTCGTACTTTCTCTGGGATGGAGAGCCAGCCTTGGTAATTTAGGTAATTTTCTCGATGTGAGACTTCCTGCAGGCTATCTCGAAACTCTTCACCAAAGAGTTGAAAAATTCGCTCTTCTAGACTGTTGGCTGGTCCCAGGTTAAGCAATAGTTGCTGGTTATGAACAAGCTTGAACTGACGTTGCGGGTAGGCC
>DJYX01000095.1 GCA_002450295.1 Deltaproteobacteria bacterium UBA6967 | reverse complement strand
AATTCTTCCTGTTTCGAATGTAGAGAGTTCTGCTGTTGCATAATTCAACTGATCTCGAGCCACAGCTGCATAGGGAAAGTCAACGACATAGTCCTTAAGCTGAGAAGTCTGATAGGCGGCCGGACTTACACCCATGTAACCTGTTTTGATGGACCATTCTGCTGATCGCTCAGGGTTAGTCATGAACTTGATCAGCTTCATTGCAGCAACCCGCTCTGCTTCCGATGTCTGCTTGAAGATATAGAAGTTTCCTCCGCCGGTTGGGGTTCCTCTACGTTTGTTTGCAGGTAACATAGCCACACCGAAATCAAACTTGGCGTTGTTCTTGACCGTAGTCAGGTTACCCGTAGAGTGCCACATAATTGCGGTTTTGCCCTCCAAGAAATTCTGACGCAATGTACCCCATTCAATGGTCCCTTCTGGCATCACCTTGTGCTTGGATCCAAGATCTTTCCAGAATTGCAGAGCGTCAACAGTCCCGGATGCATCAAAATATGTTTGATCTCCAGAGCCACTCATCAAAACTTGATCGTTTTGCATCGTCAGAGCTCCAAACATCCAGTATGGGTAACCTGTGGATGGAATCATCATACCCCACTTTGAGCCATCACTGGCTGTCAGTTTTTTTCCAGCTTCCACCAACTCATACCACGTTGCAGGAGGATTCTCTGGATCCAAGCCCGCCTCACGGAATGCATCCTTATTGTAATACATCACAATAGTGGACCTCTGAAAGGGAATGCCCCAAGTTTTGCCGGCAGTACGGCCATTTTCCATGAGGGTCGGATAAAAGGAATCCAACCACGCCTTGTCTTCTGTCGTGGAGACGATGTCATCAAATGCGACGATCGCGTCTTGCTCAATCAATTCATAGATGTCAATGGAAAACATCACGGACAACTGAGCAGGCTGCCCGCTCTTGAGAGCAGCAAGCGCTTTGATTCGGGCATCATTGTAATTTCCCGCATAAATTGCGCTGACTTTAATGTCAGGGTTTTCCTTCATGAAATCCTCAACGATCCCATCCACGATTTTCGTCAGTGGACCACCAACGGCCACCGGATAGTACATTGTCAACTCAGTTTGTGCATAAACTACTGCTGAGGCAAAACAGACCCCTGCGGTCAGCGCAAAACCGGTCGCAAATTTTTTTAGTTTCTTGAACATGCTTTCTCCCTTTTGACGCTGGGAATTAAAGAACCAATCTGGTTCTGAAACTCGACTCTAGCTTTGCTACAGTCGGGTGATGTGACTCATCATGAGGCACAAATTCGGTTGCCATTTCTGTCAAATTCATGGCAGTCAGCTGGGTCCCAATTAACTGAGACCGATTCTCCGATGGATACCTGAGCTTTTCCATCAATGCGGGCCATCAGGCGATGATCTTGATATAACATTCGCAGAACAGTCTCAGCCCCCATGTAGTCAATTGCATCCACAGTCATTGGGATTCCATCATTTGACAGCTGGATTTTCTCGGGTCGAATACCTATCCGATCAACAGATTCGGGGGTTCCAGATAAAGCAGGAACTATCTTCTTGGGCAGAATATTCATAGGAGGGGTACCCAAGAATTGAGCAGCAAAGACTGTAGAGGGTGTATCATAGAGATCCGCGGGCGCTCCCACCTGAATAATCCGACCATCTTTCAGCAACACCACCTGATCTGCCATAGACATCGCTTCTGTTTGATCATGTGTTACGTAGATCATGGTCAGATTGAGATTCCTTTGGAGTCGATGAATTTCTTCCCGCATCTCGGCTCGCAGTTTTGCATCGAGATTGGAGAGTGGTTCGTCCATCAAGCAAACAGGCTGATTGGCTACAATTGCTCTAGCCAAAGCAACGCGTTGACGTTGCCCTCCTGAGAGTTGGGCTGGCTTTCTGGAAAGCAACTGATCCAGTCCAACCATCTCTGCCGCAGTACGCAGCCGAGCCTCACGTTCTGCTGAGGGAACCTTTCTAACTTTAAGGCCGAAAATGATGTTTTCACGAACATCTAGATGAGGAAAAAGCGCGTAGGATTGGAAAACCATCGAGACACTGCGTTTCGCGGGATCTGATTGAGTAACATCCTGATTATTAATCAGTACATTTCCAGATTCGGCAAACTCCAACCCCGCAATCAATCGAAGGATTGTGGATTTTCCACAGCCTGAGGGACCCAATAGCACTGTTAGCGTACCCTCCGATGCCTCAAAAGAAACCCCATCAACAGCTCGAAAATCACCCCACTGCTTAACAAGATTCTCGACTCGTGCACCGCTCATTCGCTTCCATCCCAACCACAGAGGATCAATTCAGACCCAGATTTATCTAAAATCTCCATGATTTTTGTAGGCGGTTTTTCATCACAAAAAACTTTTGTAGCCTCACCGATTTGCCCCCCCCTGACATGTGCAGCACGTGAGAACTTGGTGTGATCTAAAACCAAGAAAGTTTTTCGACTATTTTTATGAATCAACTGTCGAGCTTGGACCTCTTCATCAGTGAAATCTAACAAAGTGCCATCTTCATCTACCCCAGCGACTCCATAAATTCCAATGTCGAAAATGTAGGAGGAGAGCAGTGTTTCCATCCCTTTACCCAGAACATCACAGTCATTATTTCGAACTCTGCCCCCAGCAATATGGACTTCGAAGCTTGGATTTGAGCAGGCTAGCATTGCAATATTCAGATTGTGTGTGAAGATTCTTAGACTTTCGTGTTTGAGAAGGGCTGCTGCGACAATTTCTGGGGTGGTGCCAATACTGAAAGCTAGGGTTGTACTATGGGGGACATGATCACAAACCATATCTGCAATCTTCTCTTTCGCTCCTCTTGCAAGGATTTGCCTGGAACGATATGAGAGATTGCCGGAACCACTGATTCGCTCAACTCCTCCGTGACGACGCCTGCCCAAACCACAGTCACAAATGACAGTTAGGTCTCTTCTAATCGTCTGAGAGGTGACGTTGTATCGATTAGCTAAATTATCTACACCAAGAAATCCTTCCTCTCGCACCAAGTCCGCAATTTGTGCCTGACGCTCCGAAAGATCCATAGGACGAAAATTAGTTCTCATGATTTGGAACTTGCCAAAGAATGTTCAGATGCGCAACTAAAATGTTCATTCGGACATTATTAAAAATTAATATTAGGAGAATTAATTTAAATCAGAAAAAAATTAATTTATTTATAACAATAGCTTAGATTTTATTTTTCAAGAAGATTTAAAGATTTTTAGATTCCATTTTTTTCAAAAGAAAAAATTTTCTGATTCAGATGAAAGTGAAATCGAAGTAGGAGGGTCTTCTATGGTAAGAACTAGATTTCCTCACCCTTTCCATGGAGTTGGGTCTGAAAGTGTTATTAACTCAGAGAGTTTCACATTGAGTATAGAAGCTAAACCCGTCATTTCGGATGGGTATCCGCAAGCCCAGAGGTTGGGCGTGCTTAGTTAGCTGTTCGCGAAAGGATCGCTTCGGGTCCCCGAGTTCATCGGTAGGAAGTCCCTTTAAAACTTTCACCATATCCCGATACACCGTGGGGGTAATTCCACGAATAGAGAGATAACAATCGGGAAGCTCACCGATCGGAGTTTTTAGATCAGGGACGAGCAAATGTAGTTCGTATTTGTCATTCTCGTGATAGGGACGGAGCGTAAAAAAAGTTTCAGCAAAATAGAGATGGTCTTTACTTACCGACATCCGAAACCAACCCGCATCGCTCCCTTCAACAATTGGGAGACCTGCATTTCTGAATATTTCTGCGAGCTTGTTTAGTTCTTCCCTTTCTGTCTCCTTCGTTTCATCCAATTCCAACCAACCAAGCGGATGAATTTGGATCCAATCAGGAATGTCCTCGAGAGGGAAAATAGCCTGATGTAGCCTTACCCATGCCAGGCCAATCAACCAGGACTGCTGCCTTTCGTCCAACTCGATTTCCAATGATTGTTCTTGTCCACTACGGCCATAGAGCAAAGAACTTTCGGGGCCGTAAGGCAAATCAACCTGCTCTTCCACTAAATCAGCCGTGACCATAGATTGGGGGACATCCTCAAGTTGTTGCCAAAATGATTTGCCAGCACTCTCTCGCCAAGCATCCACAAAAAACTTACGATCTCCCTGCTTTCCAATAAGAATTTCGTCCGAGGTAGCCCAAACCAATTGGCCCTTTGGCAACTCGATTTGTCTCCTGCAAAGCTGTTGAAAGCCTGTTTGATTTAATTGAACTGTGAAACAGTAAATTTGATATTTAGTGTAAGCATGATTGGCGCGTGCACCCTCCAACTTGTCATAGCTATCAAGTGTTTGGTGTAACTCAGCCTGATAATGCTGTGATAGCAGCCCCAACTCTTCGTTCAGTTCTCTTGATAAAGTATGGGGAAGTGCTTGGAGGATGTGGTTTACATCCGCAGTTTGTTGCCAAACTAGACGCTCTTCGATGGTTGATTCTGGGAAGGCTTTCTCCAAGTCATGTAAATTAAGGCGCCCCCCGATCAGTACATGGTTTGGATTTGCTTTCCGCTCACGATCCTCCCGATGATTAAACAAGAGGCTGTTTTCAATTTTAATCAACGCCCAAGCTACCTGCACCTGACGTATCGGGGCTGGTCGATGTTCTCTATGAAAGTGAATTCTACGATTTTCAACCTCGATCAGTAAATTTCGCTGTTGTTCTAGGTAACTTTCATTATGCCACCAGCCACTTTCAAAAAATTGAGGTCTTGGTGTTGCCAAACTATCCAAGAGAGAACGAGCCATGAGATTGGCCGGGTAACTAGAAAATTGCCAAAGCCCTTCCCGGAGCTTCGTTGAATCCAGGAGGCCCATCGCTTCCCAATTTTGTTGAAGCATCATGACAACACCTTCAACAAAATCTTTATTCAAGGAAAGGGTCTCTGTAATGAAATCAATCAACTCTTTCGATGAAACTGTAGTCAGGAACGGACCTTCCTCAGCAATTCTAGGTAATCTATCAGGCAAAAGTTCCAAAATCTTGTTGATTTCAGCCATGGCATTTTCTTTCAAAATATAATTTTAATGGTTTCAAAAATTTAATCGGATAGAGTTCTACAAGTAATTTTCTGTTAGCTAAGAACTCCCGGTTCGTAATTTCGGGGTATGAACAGATTTCATTGACGCAGTCGTCGGCTTAGCTAATCATCAGAAAATGATGCCAGTGATAAATTCTTGACACAAGTTGGGTGCAATTGTAACTTCACCCTGCTATCAAAATTTGCATACCAAAAACAACAACTTCATTTCTGGAAACCAATTGTTTCAGTCCGTTAAAAGCGCATTTCCCTTACCAAGCAGCAATACTAAGAAAATAATTTTCATCGTAAGGGTATGATGCGCTTGCAAGCCGTTCTGGGTGATATCACCGAATTGGATGTCGATGCTATCGTCAATTCATGCAATAACCAAATGCATCTTGGCTATTCTGAAATTTCGAAGAGCATCCAAGAAATTACTGAAGGAAGAATTCAGCAAGCTTTATTGCACGATCCCAACCTTGAACTTCCAGTACCTCTGGGGACTGTCTGCGTAACGAAAGGAGATTTGTTGCCCTGTCGGTGGATCTTTCATTTGGCAACACACCGTTCATGGGAAGAGATGAGTCGAGATGCTCATCTTGAGGAGGGAGATCAGGAATTCTGGGAAATCGTACAAGAACTTGTTATCGATGCAATCCGTGCAGGACTTAACAACCTGATCATTACTTGTGAAGAATTTAAGGCGAAGTCTATTGCAATCCCCTTGATCGGCTCTGGATCATTAGGATTCCCCACTAGTTTGATGGCAGATGTTATTTTGGGAACGCTCCATCAATTCCTGGAAGAAGTTCCTACAAATCACTTGCAGAAAATTCAAGTAGTCACCTTAGATGAACAAGTGTTTCAAGCTCTTAAAGTAAGGATTGAAGACATAGATTGGGATTTTGCGAAAGGAAAAAACTTTGCCTCAGAAGAAGACTGGGAAGAATTTTTAGCAGAAACTGACAGTGAATCGCCTGTTTCTAATAATCCAACTTTAGGGAGTGAGCCTGAAAGAGGAATCCTTGAAAAGGAGATAGAAGAACTCAGAAAACAATTACAAACTTTTCGTCAGCGAGAAAAACGCTTACTCCGAAAAATTGAGGAGTTGGTTCTTGAAAATAAGGAACTGAAATCCCAAGCACCTGGGGCTAATTGGGGACAATCCCAACCAATCGATCTTTGGGCAAGAGTGGATTTACCCTCACCCTTGGCTTATGCACAAAATTTGAGAATGGCTGAAACAGACCCGAATCGCTGCCACATCAACATGTTGAATGCAATTGGGATCGTTTCAAAATATTTTTCAGCGCTGATCTGTGCAGAGTATCTTCACGCTGGCTGCTTTTCAGAAGAATTAAATTCAGAATTACGTCATCGCTTTCGTCAAGGCCCGATGACAGATGGTAGTTGGGTATGGGTCGGGAAAAGAATCGCCAAAGCTTTTTACGATGCAGATTTTTGTGGACAGCTGGTTCGGGAGGTCCCCAGAGCCTGGATTACAGAACGTGGAGAATGGAGTGGCTTGTCTGAAGCCTTGCAACAATTGGTCAGCTATCGCAATCGTATCCACGATCCCGTGAATGCAGATTCCGGACACGCTAGTGCTTGGTTGGAATTAGTCCTACCAGTTTGGGTACAGATGTGTAAGTACAGCGAGCCAATAACGTCTTATGAGTTGCTTTTCATTGATCAAATCAGTGATTTCTCAGGCGATCTTGGGGAGGAGGTGAGTTATTCAATCAAGCGGCTACGGGGGGGATTTTTTGTACCTCCAAGTGAAACGCTGAAGCTTCGACAGCATCTTAAAAGTGGCCGCCTTTATCTACAGAGTGCGAATAGCCCAGACTTATTATCACTCCATCCATTCTTAACCTATGAGTATAGTCGAGTAACGAATAATCGTGAAACTTTCTGCTTAGATCAGATCCAGCATTCAACCTTGCACTACAAGGCTTTCCGCTATGCACATCGAAGCAGCCTCAATGACGGTAAGCAGTTTCCCCTTTAAAATGAGTAAGGGGTTGATTGAACATCAACCCCACTTGCTAGAGTTGACAAAAAGTTCAACAGCCCTCCACGTGATAGTCTCTCAGAAAATTGCTTCGGCAAGGATGTCGTAATTTAACAAGCGCTTGAAAAAGTAGCTGCCGGATCCGCTCACGCGTAATTTTAAATTCCTTGCCAATCTCATCGAGTGTGTACTCCCGCTTGTGACCAATGCCAAAGCGCATTTTGACAATTTTCTCCTGACGTGGAGGCAACTGTGTCAGCATCTCCTCAATAACCTCTGTCAGATCTGTTCTCATCATAGTTTGAAGAGGATTTACTGCATTTTGATCTGGCACCACATTCTGCAGAGTGCTTCCCTCCTCACTTCCATAGGGTTTATCGATCGAAAGAGGATCATTCATGTTGTGCAACAATTCATGAACAAGCTCTTCTGGCATCTTGCTGCGTTCAACCACCTCAGCAAGTGTTGGTTGACGTCCCAATTCCATTCCCAACTGCTGAGAGATCTTCATTACACGTTTACCTTTATCAATCATGTGCACTGGGATCCGGATGGTTCTCGAATGATCGGCAATTGCTCTGGACATCGACTGACGAATCCACCAACTTGCATAAGTGGATAGTTTGCAGCCCCGCTCGTAATCGAACTTATCGACAGCCCTCATCAGCCCCAAATTGCCTTCCTGGATCAGATCTTCAATCCCTAACCCACAATGCAGGTACTTTCTGGCAATACTAACGACCAGCCGAAGATTGGATTCCATTAGACGGTTTTTAGCTGTCTTCATGACTTCTAGAGATTTCTGTAATTTCATCACTTGGGATAAAAATTCCTTTTCATCCTGACCAGTCTGTTCAAACACATCTCTTTTCCACTTCATAGCTGATTCCAGCAATTGATACTCCTGAAAGACTGCCTTAAATGACTGTCCTGAAAAATCCTCAATTTCCATTTGCAGGCTCGCCTCTTTTGAGACATCTCCAGCCTTATTTGCTGCCTCCCAACTCTGCATAGTCTTGAGAAGCTTTTTTGAGTCCACTCTCTGAGATTGTTCAAGCTCAGCAATTTGCTCGCTTGCACATTCGATTTCTCGAGCTTGTTGAACAAGCAAATCTGTGAATTTTTCAATCTGATTTTGATTGAAAGAAATCCACTGAATTTGCGAATGGATTTTCTTGGATAATTTATCTATCTCTTCCTTTTCAAATCGGTTTAATTTTGTAGCTTGACCAGACTTTTTGATCATTTGCCTTGAAGTGAAATCATCAGTAACCAGACGAAGTTGCTGAACCAAGGACTCAACTCGGCTCTCATCATCCATCTCAAACTCGTCATCATCATTAACAACAGTAATTTGACGAATAGTGATCTCTCCGTTCTCCAGTCGTTGAGCCAAGTTTTGGATTTCATCAAAGACCAGTTTTGATCCAAAAAGGATCTCTTCAATCTTTTGACGATTTGATTCAATTTTTTTGGCTAGTGCTGACTCTTGTTTGCGGTCAAGCTGATTCAACCTGCTGACATCTTTTACATAGAGTTGAAAAGCCTCCTGAATCGAAGATTTTTCCTTATCCAGAGCAGATGACTTACCTGATTTAGTGCCGTAATTTTCTTCATCGACACTTGAATCAGAGGCTTCTAAAACTCCAGAAAATCCAAGATGGTGATTGGTATCGTGTTCTGCGTTTACAAAATGTAGAGCTTCCATAATTCCCTCCTAATTGATTTAGATATGCCTTTGAATTTCTAAAGTGAACTTTCAGATTTTCAGACTGACTCCTGAGAATGAGAGGAACTTCCAATTAAATTCTCAAAAATATATTTAATCTGAAAATTACTTAGAAACCTTTCGTTTATCTGTAGCTGCCCACTCCTCAAGCCGTTACGATATCAATATGATAAATGAGTCAAAGAATATGTGTGAGGAGATCGGGGGGAGAAAAAAATAGCGAGAAAAATCAATAATTTTACTTTTTTGTCACAATATTTTTAGTTTCCAACTCTCAGCTTTTTGATAATTGGACATCAATAAATCTTAGACAGCCTCATCAACTGATTTTCTTTAAGTAATTTCAGTATCTTTTACGAACTGTGCATTTTTATATCATCCCGAAATCTCAGTTCATTTACAGAGATTTTAACGTCGCTGGAGGGTGGATCATTGCAGTGAAATCCTCTCATTCACCCCCGGACAAACCTCAGTTGGAACGATAATTTAGTCAGTCTCTTTATCTTTGAAAATCAACAATCATTACAAAAAATAAAATATAATTTCAGATATTTAATCTTTTATTTAGAGAAAAAACCCAATGACCCGTCCAAGGAATGTATTGTTCATCATGGTAGACCAACTTCGCTGGGACTGTTTGTCCTGCTATGGAAATTCCCTGGTTTCAACTCCAAACATTGACCGATTAGCCAAGGAAGGCGTCACTTTCGACAGAGCCTATTGTCAATCTCACATATGTGGACCTTCCCGCATGTCATTCTACACAGGTCGCTATTCCCAGTCACACGGAGCTACTTGGAATGGAATCCCTCTAAAAGTAGGGGAGATCACTCTAGGGGATTTTCTTAGAGAGCAAGGCTTATCAACCTGGCTTGTCGGCAAAACTCATTTCTATCCAGATATCGCTGGCATACAACGATTAGGCATTGAACTGGAATCTTCAACTGGCCAGTTACTCCAACAATGCGGTTTCCAGATCTTTGATCGGATGGAAGGGCTTTATCCTGAAGGACCCAGAGGAAGATACAATCCTCTCAAATAAACCTACGAAAAATATTTGAATGAGATCGGCTATCCTGGTCAGAACCCCTGGAATGATTGGGCAAACTCAGCGGAGGGAGAGAATAGGGAGGTTTTGGAAGGTTGGTACATGCAGCATGCTCAGCGACCTGCAAGGGTTGCAGAAGAGCATTCAGAAACGGCCTACACAACAAATGGTGCGATTGAATTTCTAAAACAACATGACCATGCACCTTGGTGTCTTCATTTATCCTACATCAAACCTCATTGGCCTTACATTGCACCAATTCCCTACCATCAATTATTTCGAGATCTTGAACTACCATCAGCAATAAGATCGCAAAATGAATTGAAGAATCCCCACCCAATCTATGAAGCACTTACCAAAATTCGAGTGAGCAGAGCATTCTCAAAAAATGAAGTCCGGGATCGAGTTTTGCCAACATATCTTGGCCTTGTGAAACAGTTAGATGATCACCTCGGCAGGCTTTTTCAGTTCCTGGAAGATCAAGGATCCTATGATCAAACATTAATCGTTTTCACCTCAGATCACGGGGATTATCTCGGGGATCATTGGTTGGGTGAGAAAGACTGGTTTCACGAACCATCCGTAAAGATTCCTTTGATCATTCGTGATCCATCCCCAGAGGCCAATTGCTCGCGTAGCTCAAGATCATCGGACTTAGTTGAATCAATAGATCTGATTCCCACATTCATCGAGGCTTTGGGAGGGACTTTCCCTGATCATATTCTTGAAGGGCATTCTCTAAAGACTTTGCTAAAAAACACCTCCAGCAAATCAATTCGAGAATATGCCATTAGCGAATACGATTACTCCGTTGCTCCAACATCTTCACTACTGAATGCAGACCCCAAAAAAGCTCGCATCTACATGGTCACCACTCAACGTTGGAAATACATTCATACAATCGGGTATCGTCCGGTGCTTTTCGATTTGCAGGAGGACCCGATGAAGCTTAATGATCTTGGAGATGATGCTGGATATTCCAAAATCCATCGTGAACTCAATTATCAACTCTTGGAATGGAGTCTCCGTCATTCACAAAGAGTCACGAGGTCTGACTCAGAATTGGTTTCTCGGCGGGGCCGTTCAGAAGGATTGGGTATTCGTATTGGTTTTTGGGATGAGAATGAAGATTGAGTTCTTCTTTATTCTGTTTTTTCTGGATTCAGGCTTTTAGTTCTCAAACATTCTGCTTTTTTAGAAGGAAATCCTTGATGACCGCTACCAGACCTTCAACACCATTTTCTTTGGGCAAAAAGACAGGAAGTCCTAATCGCTGCTGATAATCTATTCTAATTCCTTCTAGTTCTGTTGGAGCAAGTCCCTCTGAGTTGAGTGTCAAAGCCAGAGTTCGGGCTCCATAGATCTTAATCAAATCCAAATCTCCCTGAATATCTGGCATAGGTAGGCTTGCGTTGGTGAAATGTAAAGTCTTCCTTCCAGGCACATGCTGCATGATCACTCCCTTTGCCATGGCGGAGCAAATGAACTCTGCTCCACAGGGACCTGATGGATTTCTCAAAGAAGATTGTCCCTCCAATAGTATTAAATCTGGCGAGCAATCCCAATCACACCTAACGATCGCATCTTCTAATTCCCCAGAGACAAAATCATTGGGGGTCGAATCAAATAGAAAACCGAAATCATGTCCAGACTGCATCCAACCGGTTTGCCCAGTGAAAATCATCTCGGTCTTGATGCCGGCTTGATTACAAGCCTCCCAAAGCCAACGTGTTGTGGTTCTTTTGCCCACGGCGCAATCTGTTCCCATGACCACTATGCGTGGAGCCCGCACTTTAGTGATTTCACCAGACCAGAAGTGAAGATCCATCTTTGAGCGTGGTTTACGGATGTCGCGTAACTTCACCCCCCTCTGCCGAGCCGCATCAACCAGATGTGGCTTATCCTCCAAAAATTCATGCAGGCCATTGACTATATCTAGTCCTTCTTCGATAGCTTCCTCAATAAAACTCAACAATTCTGGAATCAACCTCCCTCCGGATGGAGTGATACCAACGATGGCCATCTCAGGGGATTCACTCAACTGCTCAAAAGCATGTTTTGCGGAAGCAAAGACGGATATACCACGAACATTTCCATCCACAATCATTCCTGCATCCTGGCCGGATTTCTCAGGATCAATCACCCCCACTATCTGAAAGCGATCTGTCCCTCGGACTAAGCCAAAGGCCGTCTTGGCTTGCTCAAAGTTGAAAGTATGAGGCGCTAGGATGAGTGCCTTCTGCTTCTCTGTAGATTTCATCAATTGACTCAATGCAACATGGAAGATGAGAACTTCAAATTAGTGGAAAGTTTGTGCTCATTAGCAAACTTGATCAAGATTCGCTTTAGTTTTGACAACAATTCGTCCAATTCACCATCAGTGATGCAGAGTGGAGGACACACCATCAAGTGATCTCCAGAATATCCACCTCTTGTGCGACGAGAATAGAGGATCAGTTTTTCCTCGTAAGCCAGTTCAACGATTCGTGAGTGTGCATTCCATGCTGGTGGAAGTACTTCCCAAGTTTCACGGTTTTCTACCAGTTCGAACGCAAGCAACAGTCCCTTACCACGAACATCTCCAATGAATTCAAATTGCTGCTGCAATTCTTCTAAACCAACTCGAAGCTTGGCACCCTGTTCTTGAGTTCGCTGCATTAAATTCTCTTCCAGCAGTACCTCAAGAACTGCTTTACCTGCTGCACAAGCCATCGGGTTTCCAGCATAGGTATAACCGTGCAAAAAACCACCATCATCCAAAACAGCCTCCACCAATTCTTCTTTGGCAACAACAGCTCCCAAGGGACTGTAGCCCGCTGCAAGTCCCTTGGCCAATGCAACGATATCGGCTTGTACACCCCAATGATTAAGCGCTAGGTATTCTCCAGTACGACCAGCACCACAGAGCACCTCATCGGCAATCAACAACACTCCATAGCGGTCACAAATCTCCCTGACCCTCGGATAGTAAGTTCCTGGGGCTACCAAAGCTCCGGTTGAAGCCCCACCTACAGGCTCTGCCAAGAAGGCCAAGACCGTCTCCGGACCCTGCTTGACAATCTCTTTTTCGAGCAGATCCGCATATCGTTCTCCACGCTGATCCACACTCAGTGAATTTTGATCCCTATACGCAGTGGGTGCAGCAATCTTTGGCATCTCTAAATACATGGAATCAAAAGGATCATTCAGGGGTCCATACTGAGTGACTCCCAGTAATCCAAGCGTACAGCCATGATAAGAGGGGCTGAGTGAAATCACCTTATATCGAGAGGATTCACCGCGTGAGATAGCAAACTGTCTGGCGAGTTTTAGGCAGGATTCCACTGTCTCAGATCCACCCGAAGCGAAAAAGACCCGATTCAGGCCAACTGGCATAACCCCAGATAGATCTTCAGCAAACTCTTCAGCAGCATCATTCTCAAAATGTAGACGATAAGCGAATGCTGCTTGATTCAATTGTTTTTGGATGGCTGCAATTACCTTGGGATGGCTGTGTCCAATATTGGAGACCATTGCCCCTGAAGAAGCATCCAAATATTGGTTTCCCTGCTGATCCCAAAGGTACACTCCTCGGGAATGAGAAACTCGAGGTTTATGATTTCTAGTCTGATAGAAAAGGTGGGAATTAATAGACTTGGAAGGCATCGTCATTTGTTACAAAAGTATTCTTAAGAGAAGAACATCACCCCCCAACCCAGAAGGCTTTTTCAAGGTCAGTAAATTGTTGAGCCGGTCCTTCAAATTTGTTTCTGCCCAATTCCAGCACATACACATAGTCAGCTATTTTCAGGGCTTGACGAATCTCCTGATCGACTAGGAGAATCGTCAATTCATCAACCGTGACAAGCATCTTTAACATTTCGTAGACTTCTTCCGCCAGCATCTTCGAGAGTCCTGCAGTGGGCTCATCTACGAGCAACACCTTGGGTTCTGCCATCAATGTACGACTAATCTCAACCATTCTTTGCTGACCACCTGAGAGTTCCCCTGTAATCTGCTTTCGCTTCTCACGCAGCACCGGGAAGCGTTCGTAATTGGCTTCAATCTTATCACGAACCTGCTGCTTGTCTTTGCGGAAGGTCCAACCCCCGAGTTGAAGGTTCTCCTCGACGGTCATGTCCTTGAAGACACCGGGTTGTTGCGGGATGTAGGCGAGACCCTTGAGAATTCGCTGATGCGTGGGAATATCGAGGAGACTTTCGTTCTCCAAAACCACATCACCTCGGTTGGGCTTCAGAAATCCAAATGCAGCTTTGAGGGCGGTGGATTTGCCAACTCCGTTTGCCCCAAGAATCGTGGTGATCTGTTTCTTTCTCGCTTTCACATTCAGATCCTGCAGGATGTTGAGGTCCTTGTAATAGCCCACATCCAAGCCTCTAAGTTCAAGCACCCCAGCCGTTGAATTTGTTGCACTCATAGTTTGTTTTCTGTTGATGAGGTTGGCTTGTCGAAGGGCTGTTCCTCTTCATCACTCCCCAAGTAGGCCTCAATCACCGCAGGGTCTTTCTTCACATCAGCTGGGAGTCCATCTGCGATCAGTTCACCAAAATTCAGCACCAGCAGCCTACCGCAAAGGGTGAAGATCGATTCCATTTGATGGCTGATCAGAATGATCGCCTTTCCAGCATCATTGACACGTCGAATGTATCCATAGATGATCTCCATCAACTTGGGATGAACTCCCGCAAAGGGCTCATCGAGAATGATGATATCAGGGTCCAACATCAGCAACCTGCCGAGCTCCAACAGTTTTTGCTGTCCTCCAGAGAGAGCTTGAGCGTACTCATTGCGCAAGTGATCAATTGTCAAAAATTCGAGGACTTCCATCGCCTTCGGAAGTACCTGATCCTTGCTGACCGTAAGATCTTTGGCCAAAGCAGGAACGAAGAGGTTCTCTAGCACGGTCATGCGGCGGAAGGAGCGAGTCACCTGAAAAGTACGCCCCAGCCCCGCCCGGGCTACTTCAAAAGGAGGCAGCTGGTCGATTCTTTTACCATTTAGGTAGACCGTGCCGCTGTTGGGAGTGATTGCCCCATCAAGAATGTTGGTTAGCGTGGTTTTTCCCGCACCATTTGGCCCAATCAGCCCAATCAGCTCCGGACCCTTCACTTCAAATGAGAGGCCCTTGAGCACATGGTTCCCTCCGAAGCGCTTGTTCAGGTTGCGTACGGAGAGTTCCATGATCAGGCTGTTGGACTATTTGAAGATTCACTGGAGCGTTTGGCGACGGTCTCAGCTGCCACATGCGCCCGAGTGAAGTATTCGATGATTGGAGTGATCAATCCATTCCGATAGAACCGCAGGGTGACCATCAGCAATACTCCGAAGAAAACAAGCCGCCAGATTGTCATATCCACCTCAACACCCCCAATCACGAAGCTATTTCGGAGCATTTCCAGGATGAACTCAATGATGATCGCTCCAATCGCTGCAGCTGCAAAGTTTTCCAGACCACCAATAACCGCCATTGCCACGACGAGGCTCATCTGCATAATCATCAGATTGTTTGGAGTGATGATTCCAATATAGTGGGCTTGAACTGCTCCAGCTAACGCTGCCATCGTGCAGGTAATCACGAAGACCAGGACTTTGTAGCGAACAATATTGATTCCTAACGCCGCTGCTGCATCTTCGTCCTCTCGCAAGGCCCGAATGAAGAGTCCAAATCGTGATTGTGCAAGCCAAGCTAGGATGGCTAGACAAGCAAGCAGCAAGAAGAACATGACAAAGTAGGGAGGGATTTTGTCGGTCTTGGTAAATTCATATCCAAACAAGACCACCCCATTCTCAAACAAATGCGGAAGTTCGATACCTGCTTGCCCACGGGTAATGTCAATTTCAGCGCTGATCGTAGCCCGGAGGATTTCAGAGAAGCCAAGGGTGAACAAGGCCAGGTAAGCTGCTCGAAGACGAAGTACCAGCATTCCAATCAAAAATCCGAATAGGGCGCCCAACGATGCACCGATTAGTATACCCAAGACAATCGGCATGGGTGTGACTTCCACAGTACCGTTCCAATTCTCTAGTGCCTTGGTAAGGCAGTCTTGGGTTAATGTACTGGAGGTGACCCCAACCGGATTCTTGATGATGAAATACTGGTCCCCAAAAGCGAACTCAGTGCAAAGTCCTGTCGGTTCAGGTGAGAGATAAAAATAGTGACTGAAGAGAGCTGTTCCATAAGCTCCCAAGCCCATGAAACCCATGTGTCCAAAGGAAAACTGCCCCCCGTATCCAGCAAGCATCGACCAGCTTGAAGCCAATATTGCGTAGAAGAAGCCTGTGATACAAATGTGCATGATGTATTCGTAATCACGACCACCATAAATGAAGGGGAAGGCCAGGAAAAATCCTACGATTCCGAAACAGATTAACCATAGGACTTGGATTCTTGTCATAGCTTACCGTGGGTTCCACTGGCGAAACGACGACCCATCAGGCCTGTTGGTCGTAAGAGTAGGGTAAGGGTGAGGACAATCATTCCGTAGGCTGGAATGTAGGATGAGGCTTTTTGAGGGTCGGGCACACATCCCGTTCCAGCAGCCTCCACCAAGCCAATGATGATCCCTCCGAAAAAGGCCCCAGGTAATGAACCCAAACCGCCAAGCACGACGATCACAAAGGAGCGCATCGCCGGAATTAAGCCTACATGCGGCAACCACGAGAAAGCTTGCACCAGTGTCGCTCCAGACAGGGCAGCAATCATCCCACCCATCGCGAAAGCCAACATGTTCATTCGATGAGGATTGATTCCCGCAATTGCTGCAGCCTCCCGATCCTGGCTAACTGCTCTGAGCGCTTTGCCAGTCCATGTCTTGTAAAGAAAGAACAATAAGCCTAACAAAACTAAAATAGAGATGACTGCTGCAATGAAGCGTGGATTAGAGATCGAAACGGTGTCAAACAACTCCATGTTTCCTCGACTGGTCTTGATCAGCCAGGGATCTTCCTTTGATGGGAATCGGATTCTAGGAAAATCAAAAAAACGTTTGGCTTTAACTGGATTTGAACCGGCTACGGCTTGAACAAAATACATTAACGTGAAGGCCAGTCCAAAGGTCACTAGAATCCCATATTCAACTGGTCGCTCAATGCGACCATCGTACATCGGTGTCAGAAACAAGCGTTCGAACAATGCACCTAGAATAAAGGTAGCTAAGCATGCGATCAAAATGCCCGCTATCGGAGAAATTCCTGGGAACCAAACCACTGTGACGTAGTAAGTGATCATTCCTCCAATCATGTAGAATTCACCATGGGAGAAACTGACAACGCCAAGAATTGAGAAAATCAAGGTAAGTCCAAGTGCCATCAAACCGTAAATGATCCCGATGATGAGTCCATTTGTGATTTGGGACAGAACAAAGGAGCTATTGGAAACACAGTTATTTTCTGGATCAGCGAGAGCGAAGGCAGTCATCAGAATCCCAACGGTCAGTAGGGAGGGTAAAATAATCAATTTCTTGGAGGCCTCAGGTGTTTTTAGCCAGAGAAATAGCAGACCTATTGGACCTAGAGATGCTCCAATCAAGGCCCCCATCAGCACTGCGTTTGAAGTGTCGAGATCTTTTGCAAGATAGATCCGCCTAGTACCAATGCTCCCAACAATCCCCCAGACAAGCAGCCAGAGGGTGGTCCACCAAAATATTGGGGCGAATTCCATAAATCAGATTACTGTGGGGATAAAAAGGTGGGGGTCCAGAGCAATAAGCTCTGGACTTTTAATTATTAGATTAATCCACGAATTCAGGCTCACCTGTCTTGTAGGCATCTGGATAAACAATGGTCATCGTATTTGAAGGTTCGCCTTCCTTTTGATATTGGACCATGGTGATCGCGACATCAGGCCACTGGTGCCACCATTCATCACCTTTACCATCAGCTGATGGGTCCTTTTTAGAGCCATATGGGAAGTAAATTCGTCCCAATACCCCATCATATGAAATATTTTCTAAAGCACTTACAATGGCATCACCATTGGTCGATCCAGCTTCATTAATCGCCTGAGCAAGGATTCCAATCGAATCATATGCTTCCAGAGCAAAGCTCTCCACACCGGATTTGCCAGTCTTAGCCTTGTAGTCTCTAGCAAATTTAAGCGCACTCTCAGAATACATAGTTTCTGGTACTCCAATTCGGGCCATGAAGGCTAAGTTTCCATCAGGAACGTTCTCCCAATAGGCCTTGCTCTCCAGGCCTGCTTGATTTGCGTGAAACATAATATCTTGAGGACCAGTACCCGCATCAGCAGCTTGCTGAGTGAAATTGAATCCTGCTTCACCGGTCAACAAAACAATGATGTAATCAGGATTCTCTGCCTTCACCCGCTCAACAATCCCCGCAAAGTCCTGGGTTCCGATATCAACTCCGAAGGTCACGGAATCTATCCCTTTGGTACCAAGGCCTACCTCACACTCCTTGGCAGCCGGGATCCCATAGTCTGTATTTTCGGTCACAATAGCCACTTTCTTAACACCAGGCGCCTGTGCAGCAAATTGCCAGATCACTCCGGAGGCCCATGAACTCAGGGGTGCAATACGGAAAATGTACTTCTGTTTGTCACCTGTGATTGTATCATTCCAGGTTTCAGCAAACACGACCGGAATACCACGAGCATTGGCTACATCCTTGGAAGCAACACCAACAGAACTGTGATAACCACCCCCCACAGCTACAACCCCATCCTGAGTGATTAGCTTTTCCATCATCGCTGTAGCTTTTTCAGGCAGCCCTTCTGTATCGGTAATGACCACTTCAAGATCACAACCTAAAACACCTCCGGCTGCATTGACATCTCTTTCAGCCAACAACATTGCATCTCGCATTGCTTCACCACCAACAACGGATCCTGGTGCTGAAAGAGGAGCAAGACCACCCACCTTGTGGACACAATCTGCTGCAAAAGCGCTTGCAAATGGGACTATTGAAAGCGAAGCCGCCATCAAACAGTACTTTAGAAAATTAGTCTTCATGTCCTCTCCTTTTGAAAGAGTTTAAAGATTTCCCAGAATTCTTAATTGATCTGAGAAAAAGAGGTTGAGAATCGTATGAAGTTCAACTTTGCTTGGCAACCAAAAAAGCGACGCATGTTTGAAGATTTACGACAATTCCTGTAAAGCTTCACTTTTTTCGGTACGAAGTATCAAAAAGATCATTCTGAACCCTAATCACTGTGATCCCCATGAATGGGCTCGAAAAATATAATCAGAATTTCCGTGACCTTGATGGTAGGCTCATCCAGCCAGACTTGAGAATCGGTTTCGTCCTTGTACCAGGCTTTACGATTCTTCCCCTAGCTGGCTTCATCGATACGCT
>DJYX01000022.1:585-5168 GCA_002450295.1 Deltaproteobacteria bacterium UBA6967 | reverse complement strand
AACAACAACTGAGGAGTTCTCCTCAAAGCCTTCAAGTAGCCCTTCTAAGGAATCTGGAGTTTCAGCAGGCTCTTCAAAGCCATCAAGCAGTTCACTCGTAGAGGCTTCGGGCTCTTCAAAGCCACCTAGCAAATCATCTACAGATTCTTCTTGAGAGCTAGGTGATTCCTCTAAACCTTCAAGCAATTCATCTAGTGATTCTTCCTGGGCAAAAGCAGTTCCAGTCCAGAGAAGCAAACCAGCTAAAAGAATACTCGTTCGGAATGTCGTCAAAGCCCCTGCTCCAACCTTCGCTGACTGAAGAGAGAGTCTTCCAGGTTCTGATTCAGGCGGATGTTTTGCTGACGCAGGATGGTCTGGTGCACGACCTCCTTGCCGAAGCGTCGCTGAGCTTTGATCTCAGAAGGGAACCAGACACCTTCGATTTGTTGGAGATCCTTGAATTGAAAGAACTTGATGTCAGGACTCTTGTGAACCCAATTCTTGGCACGCACGACCACGTAGTTGTCCTTGCGTACCCAAATCACGCTCTTGGCGTAACCAGTTTCTTCCTTAACATCATCATTCTTTGGCTCGGAGTAGATCACCCAGGCATCAGAACCATCGACCTTGTCATTCTCCTTGAGCAATTTGTAATTGTAATCACTGAGATTGTAAGAAGTCAGATCTGAGTAGTTGAAATCAGAACCCATGAAGGAGCCACTCTTGTCACTGGCTGCAATCCGCTTGGTCTTGCGGAGCGCAGGGAGATACATCCACTGATCGTCATCCTTGCTCTCGTCATCGTAATCGTAAGTTAGGAATCCTGTGTTACGGACATCAGCGGGTTCTTCAAAAAAGATCACGCTCTGGGAGTCCTCTCCCTTGTCCTGCCGATATTGCTGCATGCGTCGCACGCGCTGCTCATTGTTCTTGTTGATCAGCACCATCTGCATTTCCATGACGATGTTGTCGCCGTCTTCACGGTCATTGACCCGTTGCATGATTTCATCTGCCGTTAGGGCCCAGGCACTGGTACTAATGCCTGCCAAGCAAGCTCCCAAAACCAACATAATCCACTTATTCATCATAGCCTTTCTGTTGAGTGAATGAGTTCAAAGATCTTTTCCAAGAATAGTTGTGTACTTCAAAAGTTGATGGAGAAAGAAACCGCCTGGGGACCATCAGTTTAATTCCGCAAAACCACTCTCTTTCTGGTAAGCTCGGGGCTGTTCCAAAGAAGACTGCTTGCCATAGACCAACATCATTAATGCTGGAGCTGCAAGGACATCTAGGATCAAAGCGGAGCCAATGCAGACGACCAACAGCATCCCGAAGGCAAAGATATTGACAAAGTCTGCAGCCATGTAGGAAGCGAAGCCACCTACGAGAATCAACGTAGTGAAGAGCAGGGCTCTGCCAGTTGTCATCAAGGTTTCCTGGATGGCCCGAGCGGCATCTCCGTAGCGATCAAAATATCGTTGAAAGACACTCAAGAAATGGACGGTATCATCCACCACCAACCCGATGCCAATGCTGCCAATTAGGATGGTGAAGGGATCAAGTGGCAGGTCGAAAAAGCCCATCAGACCCAAGGTGATCAGAATGGGGGTCAGGTTCGGAATCATACTGAGCAGACCGACCTTCCAACTCCCCAGAAAGACGACCATCAGTCCGGTGATCAGGATCAGAGCAATAATGTAGCTGTCCCTCATGCTGTTGAGCACATTGGTCATTGTTCCTGCCCAGAGTTGGGCGATCCCTGTGATCGAATACTCAATCGTATTGCCAAAGATATTCTGAATTTTCTCCTCGAGCTGTTTCGTGAAGACAATCGAATCGATGGCATCCAAATTCGGGATGTAGAGGCTCAGTCTTGCCATACTGAAACCAACGTCGGTCAGCTTCTCCAAGTCATCCGCACCGCTGTTGGAGAAGAGGAACATCTCCTGGGCAATCAGGTCTCTTGCCTGAGGCACGGCATAAAATTCTGCACGATTTTCGTTCAAGGCCCGGTTGGATTCCTTCAACACATCCAAAACCGATTGTGCCTTACCGACAACCTCACCTTTTGGAAATTGCAGTTCTTCAGTGGCTACTGTGTTCAACTGATCAAGGCGATTCATGAAATCTGGTTCATAAAGCCCACCAGATTTTCCAGTATTGAGCAGCACCTCGATGTTGGAAGAGCCACCCATGCGCGAATCAATGATTTGCGTATGCTGACGGAATTCAGCATTTTCTGGAAACCAACGCAGCGGCCAATTGGAAGGTCTCAGTTGGGCAATGCCCACCGCCGCAATCATCACGACCACACCGCAACCGATCATCACCTGCTTGGGATGGTTGACAGCCAGTTTTCCACAACTGCTCAGTATACGATCAGTCAAGGAAGGAGCTTGCTCAACCTGATCCAGGTCTTTGCGACCAAAGAGTGGTTGTGGCCCTCCAGGTAGTACCGCTAAAATTGCAGGCAACAAGGTCAGGGTAAGTGCCATGGCCGCCAGGACCCCTAGTCCTCCGTAAATACCCAAATCGGCAATCGGCGCCGAGGCCGCGTTGGCAAAGGACCACAACCCCCCGGCAGTCGTGAAGCTCGTCATCACAATGGCTAGCCCCGAATGACTGAGAGCGTAGGCAACTGAATCCCCCTTGGAATTACCAGCCATTCTGTGTCGGTAGAAGATCGTCAGCACGTGCACAGCATCCGCAACCCCAATCGCTAGAATGAAAGACGGCAAAATCTGATTGATGACAGTGAAAGGACGACCGAAGGCTCCCATGAATCCAAGCGTGACCACCATGCTCAGCACCACCAATAGGATCGGCAGAAGTACCCCAGAAACTCGGCGAAACAGTACCAGCAAAAGCAGGAACATCAGCCCAATTGAAATTCCTGAAAACTTGGGTAGGTTCGACTGCATTGAATCCTGGATGGAAGACCCGTAGACCGGGCCTCCGGAGATGAAAGTTCGAAAGTTTTCTCCTTCGTAGCGTTCCATCACCGCCTTGGTCGCTATAATAGCTTCATTTTCTTCAACAGAAGTCACTGCCTGCATATCAGGGCCATCCGTCGCTGCTGCTTCATCAAAGCCGCCCATCAAATCAGTATCCATTGCGGTATCGTCAAAGCCCCCAAGCAGGTCTTCTTCTCCACTCTCTGGAAGCACGTAAGGATTCAGTTCCAGTGTGATTGTGGTTAGTTGTCCATCTGGAGAGATCACCCAATTTGGATAGGTTGGACTGCTGAGTACATACTTTTTGAGGGCTGCCAGCTTTTGTGAATCCTCCGGAATCTCTTCGATCAGATCACCGACAATCAACTCATCTTCAGCACCCCTAGTAGATCTGACGGTCAGCAAGCTGTTGACTTCTCGAATATGGGGAACTTCGCGTTCCAGGTCATCCTGCATCGCTTGGAGTTTGCGCAGAAACTCAGTGTTGAAGACCTCTGGGGTGTCGATTCCCACCAGAATCAGATCATCTCTTCCAAACTGATCACGGAAGGAGTTGTAATTGACGAGAATGGGGTCGTCACCTTTGAAGAAAGCTTCATTCGAAGCATCGAAATAGAGGTGGCGCATCTGCGAGGCAAAACCTCCGACTACCAGTAAGGAGAGGGCGATCACCAACCAACGGAAGCGCACAACCAGGTATCCCCAGCGCTCCATGTTGTGATCAACTGTTTTTTTCCACTGTTGCATAACAAATATCTCAGAATAGAAAAAAGCATGAGCGCCAAGCCCGCGTCTCATGAATTGTGAATCTTATCAATTCTCCAAGAATTCTGCCAAGTAATTCAAATTTTAAAATACTGAAATAGTTATTTTATTTTTAATATTAGCTAGGAATTAGTAATTTGATGATAAAATTACTGAGTGATTCAAATTTTTGTGTTTGGTTTCTTCTACTTTTTTAGATGGAGCAGACTCATCAATGCTTTTGCAACCACCAAATCCACTAGAAAAGAGAACCGTCAAGCTGGTGATCAAGCCGAAAAAGAGCAGGTTGTTCGTTGCAGAGATGGTGCGACTGAAGAAGCCAATCGGAAGAACAATACTGGTGAGGAGCATCGCTCGCTCTAACGGTGGTAAGAATTTTTTTGACCAGTTCAAATGCAGCAATGTGGGGAGACAAAAAGCGTGGGACCTTCACACATGAGGTCTGGACTGACGTTAATGCGAAAGATGTCTGTTGGCAGCTCAGTCCATGCCTACAATTCCAAGACAATTGGAATGTTTGATTGGGAGCCAATCCCATTTGAAAAATCTATCTTGGAAAGTGCAGCTGTTGTGAAAACACTCCTCAATTGAACACCAATTTTAGAACTTTAAACATTTCTCATACTGAATGATTGAGAAAATAAAATTCTATTTGTTAATTCTTGGAAAGAGTCTATGAAAGATACAATTAACTTTATTTTCTGAGATTGAATGGATCTAGGTAACGAACACATCCCAAAACTTGTACGTCAAATTGCCATCCCAGCGAGCGTGGGGATGTTCTTCAATACCATGTACAATGTTGTGGATACTTTTTGGGCGGGTCAATTGTCTCCAGAAGCCCTCGCAGCCCTCTCTTTGTCACTGATCCCATTTATTGGA
>DJYX01000022.1:0-188 GCA_002450295.1 Deltaproteobacteria bacterium UBA6967 | reverse complement strand
GGAGCAGGGGACGATGACCAAGCCAGTCGTTTGATGGCTCAAGCGCTGTCATTAGCATTTGTGGTTTCCGCAGTGGTTGTTGCTATTGGGCTGGTAGTTACCCCATTGTTGTATCGTGGAATGGGAGCCAGTGGAGAGTATCTTGAGCTTTCTCTGGACTACATGAACTGGCTGATATACGGCAGTGG
>DJYX01000016.1:1526-3917 GCA_002450295.1 Deltaproteobacteria bacterium UBA6967 | reverse complement strand
AGAGCACCAGCATGTGCTGGGTCTTACTGACATCAACTTGGAAATTCCCAAGGGTAGTCTGCAGGTAGTAATGGGCCTCTCTGGATCCGGTAAATCTACGTTGATTCGTCACATCAACCGCCTGATTGAACCAACTGCTGGAGAGATCTTGGTTGGTTCAGACGACGTGTTGAAGATGGACAAGGTGCAGTTACGAGAGTTCCGACGGCATCGAACAGCGATGGTTTTTCAGCGCTTTGCACTGCTGCCGCACCGTACAGTCCTGGAGAATGTATCCTACGGGTTAGACATCCAAGGAATCGCCAAGGGAGAAGCGAACCAGCGAGCAGAACGCTGGATTGAGCGAGTGGGACTGGCCGGATACGAGAATCACTTTCCCGCTAAACTCTCTGGAGGTATGCAACAGCGAGTTGGGTTAGCTCGGGCGCTGGCCACAGACGCAGACATCCTGTTGATGGATGAAGCTTTCAGTGCATTGGATCCACTCATCCGCACCGACATGCAGAACATCCTGCTGGACCTGCAGGAAGAACTGCACAAGACAATTGTCTTCATCACCCACGATCTGGACGAGGCGTTGAAGCTCGGTGACCAGATTGCGATTCTACGGGATGGAGGAATGGTTCAGCAGGGAACAGCCCAACAGATCGTGATGAAACCGGCTGACGACTACATCATGGACTTCGTTCGTGACATCAACCGGGCGCGGGTCTTACGAGTTCGTGGTGTGATGGAAAGAGCAGGCTTGCCCGAAAACGCAGATGGAGCAATTCCAGAAAATATCTCACTGGAGGACGCTCTTCCCCGTTTAGCTTCAGCAGGTCACGAAGCGGTCCCTGTGCAGAACAAACAGGGTCAGATCGTGGGAAGCATCACGGTAGAGTCTGTCATTCAAGCGATGATTCGACCAGATCATGACAACCGCAACTGATCACCCGGGTAAGCTGTCTTGCTGATTCTCTCTTCAATCAACTGCTTCCGCTGGAGAATTTCCTGCTTCAGCGGTTGCTGTTCCTCACACTCTCTCAGCACCCAATCACAAGTCCGGAAGACTAATCCACACTTGGGCTTCTTAGGCAGTCGCTCCAGGTCTAGGTAGCGTTCCAGCATGTAAGCCCTCGGGGTGCTGCCATTCATCGTGATGTGCCAGTATTCACTTCTTCTCGCCAGCTCTGCAGTCGATTCTCCTGTTGCCAAGCGAAAATACTTCACCGCCAGATCAAGCAACTCAACTAAATTAGCCCGAGCTGATTCCATGGAAGTGATCATGGGGACTGCTTGCTCGCGTGGCATTTCAGCAGGCGTCACCGTTGTCTCTGGTTGCTCTGATTCAGGGCAGGCCGTAACCGTATAGACCCATTCCTGTTGCGCACCAAACTCCATCACACGGACAGTGAGTTGACAGGGCCACTTGGTGCCGTCTTTTTGCAGAATGATCTGTCGACTGATAGATGGTTTTTCGTTTTTCCAGCCATCCTGCTGAAAGAAACTAGAGATGGAGCGTTGGAGAGTTTCACTCTGGGGAAATCCAGTACGCTCTCCAAAACTCTTGTTGGCGTAGAGAATTTGATCCGCACTGCTGGTGACTACTAAGGGAGTTTCCACTGTATCAAAGAGGGTGGCCATTCGGTGATGCTCCTGGCGAAGCTCAATTCGTTGTTTTTCAGATTCTTCGAGTGATTTCTGCAACCGGATTTGTTGGATCAGACCTAGTTGACTCTGTACTCGGGAGCGCAACTCCATCGCCACTAGCGGCTTGATCAGGTAGTCATTGGCTCCAAGAGTCAACGACTTGTGCGTGGTGCGCTCCTGTTCATTGGCAGTGACAACCAGAATAGGGAGTTCTTGTGGGCTATATTCGCTGCGGACTTGGCGAATCACGGAATATCCATCCAGATCGGGCATCATCAGGTCGAGGATTAGTAAGTCTGGATCGTCTTCCGTCAAGCGCTCCAGCATACTGTTCCCATCTGCGTAGCTGGTGATCTCGAGATCCAGGAATTCCAAAAAATTATGGATGATCTCCACATTCAGTGGTTCATCGTCCACTACCACGATCCTGGCGCGGCCCTCGAATGAAACCTCCTTCTCAGACTCAGCGACTTCTTGGAAGTCATCGTCTTCCAATCTCTCCTGAGAGGCTTGGGGAGAGGCTTCCTGGCTTGGAAAACCTTCAGCCAAAGGTAGCGTGAATTGAACGCGAGTTCCTGTTCCCAATTGACTGGAGATCTGCAACTCTCCTTGGTGGAGTTCAACGATATGCCGAGACAGGCTCAACCCGAGTCCCATTCCAGAAATTGTCGCGACATTGCTACCTCGGCCATAGTCTTTGAAGATGTTGTTCAATTCGTCTTCAGGAACCCCTACTCCGGTATCTTGCACCTCGACTTG
>DJYX01000016.1:0-1143 GCA_002450295.1 Deltaproteobacteria bacterium UBA6967 | reverse complement strand
GCATTATTGATCAGGTTGAAAAGCACCTGCTGAATCCGGTTTTCATCCACAGCCACTTTTGGCAGATTTTCCGGAATCTTTGTCTTCAGGCTCAGTTTTTTGCGTTCAATACTGGGGGCAACCAAGGGCAGCATGGTCTGAAAGATCTGCACAAAGTTTGCGGGATTGCGCTCCAGCTTCAGCTTGCCATCGCGCATGTTGGTAAAATCAGTGATGTCCCCGATCAGCTGATTCATTCTTCTGCCGCTGTTAACAGCAATCTCCAGCTTGCGTACGAACGCTTCAGCCAAGCCATCTTTTCGCTCCAGGATGCTTTCACAAAGCCCAATCATACCTGCTAGAGGAGTGCGAAGTTCGTGAGAGGTTCTGGCTAGGAAGAGATCCTTGTTGCGATTCTGAATCTCCAATTGATTGGTCAATCTGCGTAGTCGCACCTCTCGATCCTTGTAGATGATGATAGAGAGAAGCAACGGAATGACAGCGCGATAGTCGGCATTCCAGACGTCAAAAATTGGAGGAAGTGTTCCTTCCACAGTCAGGTTTGTCAGGAGGGGAAGGGAGTAGATCATTATGAAAACGATCGCAAATTCATGGAGATGTGGTCTTTTCTTCCAGGAAATGACCAGCACCATCACGCAGTAGAAATAAACAAGAATGAATCCGAGCACATTGAGTTGAAAGGGGTTGCTGAAGAGCTTGAGTAGTGTTTTCTGTTCAAATGCGAGAAATCCGCTCGTGAGGAAGAGGACAACTAAGGCTGTAAGAGAGTGCTGGAGATAATTCTGAAACTTGATGTGATTGAAGCCAGTTTCCCCGAAAATGATGTGGAGATAGGCAATGGAATTAATAGCAAGTTGAGCCGCAAATAATTTGAGATAAACTTCCGATGTGAATGAAAAACCCAGCAAGAGATAGAGTTTTTTCTCCAGTAGCACCCCGAATAGTCCATTGACAATGATAACCAACAACCAAAGCTGGTTCTGGCTCCAACCAACCAGAGCTGTCAAAAGGAAGCTCAGCAGAAACAGTCCGATGACCATCCCAGTCACCAACACCCGCAACAACTGCCGGTCTTCATAAGCCTGGAGGCTCAGCAGCTCGAATCCTCGAATGATTCCCCCCCATTGCTGTTTGAGCAGAATC
>DJYX01000140.1 GCA_002450295.1 Deltaproteobacteria bacterium UBA6967 | reverse complement strand
AACAACCCTTAAGCTCCAACGCCCGATGATGGTTCAAATAACCAATTTATTGAATCTTCAGATGCCCTCAGAACTCAGTCCACAGGTCGCACTGAACCGATGTGCCATTGATTACGGTTATAAAGCGGCTGCTCAATGGAAAAATCTGGGTCATTTGGTTTGGCTCCAAGCTGATGAAGAATGTGACTGAGGGCGACCTCCGCTGCTCTTTTGGTTCCATCCTGAGCTTTCAAGGCAATCCCCAATCCTAATTCAGGGATTCCTGCAGCAAACACCCCTTCTGCTCCCGTTTTACAGACAACACTTCCTCCAAAAGCTTTCATTACTGTCGTACAGTGTCGATCTGTTCCTGCCACATAAAAAGGCTCAGTAACCATTGCAGATCGTAATTTCTCACATGCCACCTTGTGTTCTTTGGTAAGTTGATCTCCCGTAGCAAATCGGGCAAATCCTTTCGCCATTGCTTTCAAGGGGATTCCCCAGGTTGGAATGGAACAGCCGTCAATCCCCACCGAAGCATTTCTAAGATCAATCTCCATCATATACTCAAGAATTGAGCGAATTTCTTGTTGGATCGGATGGTCCGGATGTATATATCCCTTTAAATCAATTTGGCGCTGCCTGGCCAAGGTCAAAAATCCTGTATGCTTTCCCGAACAATTGTTATGTAGTGCCACTGGGTAACTCACTGCTCGAGCAAGGTCATATGCTGATTCTTCATGGCTTGGCCAATGGCTCCCACATTCCAAATCATTTACTCCGCAGCCAATACGTTCCAACCATGAGGAAACTACCCGTAAGTGAGACGGTTCCGCGCCATGAGAGGAACAAGCCATCGCTAACTCTTTAGTACTCATTTGGAAGCGTTCCTCGGCTCCACTCAGGATCAGCGGGATCGCTTGCATAGGTTTCACTGCAGAACGTGGAAAGGTGAGAAATTCAATATCGCCCCAACCTTCGACCACCTTACCTGATGAATCAGTTACGACTGCATGGACGAGATGCAGGCTTTCCCGGTATCCACCTCGCTGAACCTCAATTTTGAGTGGGTCTTTGATCAGCATACTCTTCTCTGACTTTACTTGATTGAAGTATTCAAATCGTCTGTGATTGATTGAAAATTTCTGAAATTCGTTGGTCAATATCACCAAATCGATTTGTTTGAGCCAGACAAATTCGGATGTCTCTGCAATTTTTTTATTGAGATTTAATTAAATTAATATAATATTCAAATTAATAAATATATGGATACTATTATTCATGAACTTTACTTCTCTCTAAAAGGACCCAAAAATGGAAACTTCAGTCTCCACCCCATCTTTTCCAAGATTGAATGAGCCTGCCCCAGCGTTTGAAGCTCCAACCACAGTTGGTTCAAAAAAACTGATTGATTATGCGGGGAAATGGTTAGTTCTTTTTTCACATCCCGCTGATTTTACTCCAGTCTGCACAACCGAATTTATTGGATTTGCCAAGAAGCATGCTGCGTTTCAGGAGATGAACACCGAGCTTCTCGGCCTTTCTATCGAAAGCCACTACAGTCACATTGCTTGGATTCGCAACATCAAGGAAAAATTTGGAGTGGAGATCCCATTTCCAATCATTGCAGATTTGAAAATGGATGTTGCGAGAGCTTATGGAATGATTCACCCCGGTGCAGCAGATACCTCAGCGGTACGCGCAACATTTATCATTGACCCACAAGGAATCATGAAGGCAATGGTTTATTACCCGATGTGTAATGGAAGATCCATTGATGAAATATTCAGGCTAGTGAATGCTCTGCAGACTTCTGACTCAAATAAGGTGGCAACTCCGGAGGGTTGGCAGCCAGGTGACAAGGTGATCGTACCTCCTCCTGCAACTACAGAAACTGCAGAGGCTCGAGTTAATGAAGACTACGAATGTACAGATTGGTATTTCTGCAAAAAAGTAGTTTGAAATATTCAGGCCCAGCAATAGTTGTTGGGCATTTTTTCATTAATTCAGTCAATCAATTCAGTAAGTTGAATTAACAACCCTCAAAGCCAAGCAATACATTCGCTACATTTTGGCCCACCATATCCAGCGCATAGCCTCCTTCCAAAACAAAGACTGTCGGTAGATTCAGCTGAGACAAATGCTTTCCACACTGGAGATAGTCTTCTGTTTCCAAACCAAAAAAACTGATTGAATCTTCTTTGTAGGTGTCTACTCCCAGAGACACGATCAATGCGGCAGCCCTGAACTTTTGAATGTGAAATATCGCGTCTTCCAGAGCCTGAGCCCAAGTTTCATATCTGGTTCCTGGAGGCATTGGAAAATTGAAGTTACAACCAGCCCCATCTCCCTTCCCAGTTTCATCCGCATATCCCGAATAGTAAGGGTATGAATCCTCTGGCTGTCCATGCAATGAGGCAAAGAGAACATCCCCTCGCTCATAAAAGATATCCTGAGTCCCATTCCCATGATGAAAATCTATATCGATGATGGCAACTTTCTTAGCGCCTTGATCAAGAAACATTTGGGCTGCGACGGCAGCGTTGTTGAGGAAACAATACCCTCCGAAAAGATCTTTACCTGCATGATGACCGGGTGGTCTGCACAACGCTAAGCAAGCTGCATCTCCGTTCGCAACGACTTTTTGTGCTCGCTGAGTTGCCATACAGGAAGCCTGGGCAGCTTCCCAAGTCCCTGCGTTGATCGAAGTGTCATTTCCAGAGCTGTAAAAACCAGCCTTACCATCAATATGCTTTGGACACCGTTGCTGCATCCTGCGAACAGGAAAATTTCCCGCCATCAGATCCCCGTTGAAACCTGCAGCAAGCCACTCTTGCCAAGCAGTCTCAAGAAACTGCAGATAATCGGCGGAGTGAACCTTCAGAACAGGTTCCGAATCCCATAATTCATCACATTGGATACCAGTAAAACCAACCTCATCTAGACGAGCTGTGATCTGTTCGATCCTTTCAGGTTTTTCAAAAGGGGTGACCATCTCTCCACGATGATACTCTGCTTGAGGGAAGTGGAGTTTATGTGAATCCGAATAAATGAATTTCATCAATACTTTTTGAGGTTTTAAAAATGTCTGCTGTGACTGAGATCTTTAGAGAGTTGATTGAGATGCCTGCAACCTAACGGAGCGGAATCGACTAGGAGACTCGCCATAAACCTGAGTGAAAAGATTCGTAAAATGAGCACAGTCTGAAAAGCCACAGTCGAAGGCAATCCGGGTGATGTTCATATTGGTATTTAATAAGTACCAGCGTGCTCTTTTGATTCGAAGCTGCCTCCAAAACTTTGCTGGTGATATTTGCGCGTGCTTTTGAAAAGCTCGCTCAAGTTGGCGTTGGCTACAGCCAAGTTTTGAAGCTAAATCTTTAACACCGAAAGGGAAGGTGAGGTTTTTCTTCATCAATGCAACAGCATCCTTGATTCTGAGATCCTGACAATGATCTAACTCATCATAAGGATGCCGTGGGGTGTGTAGATTTTCGCGATGCTGATCCACCATCATGTGAGATAGTCCCTTCCGAGCTTGAGTCTCACCAAGGTGGTTCATCAGGATGCTGACCGCAAGGTCAATTGCTGCAGTGCCTCCAGCGCAAGTGATCCGATTAAGATCAATCACGAAAAGTTCATCTATTATTGGAATTATATTCGGATAACGTTCAATGAACTCGTTGAGGTGTCTTGGGTGAACAGCACATTTTTGATATGTCAATAAGCCTGCCTCCGCCAAGACAAAAACACCTACACACAAGCCTACTAACGGAATCCTGAGTTCCTCTGCTTTGTTGAGAAATCCATAAGTCTGCTTTGAAACAGCCCGAATCAAGTCGGTTTGTCCTCCAACGACAACGATGTAATCGAATTCGCCAGGATCTCCATAGACCTCCCAAGGTGGAATGGTGATCCCACAACTGGAGGGAATTGGTTCCAACGATGGGCCAAGGATTTTCCACTTACAATAGACTTGTTGACTGTGGTCTGATTCATCAGCAGCGTGACGAAGCGTATCGATGAAGCCAGCTAGGGGAAGAATCGTAAAGCCTGGTACAAGGACGAAACCGATTCTCAGGTCTGGCTGGATGAGCCTACCATCAAGGTCGCGGAAATTTTGATTATATTTTTCGAGCCCAATCATAGGGATCACTGGGATTAAGGTTCAGTATGATTTTTTGGATAATTTGTACCGATAAAGTGATGCTTTACAGGAATTGTCGTAAATCTTCAAACATGCGTCGCATTTTTGGTTGCCAAGTAAAGTTGAACTTCATACGATTCTCCACCTCTTTTTCTCAGATCAATTAAGAATTCTGGGAAATCTTTAAACTCTTTCAAAAGGAGAGGACATGAAGACTAATTTTCTAA
>DJYX01000123.1:20380-22523 GCA_002450295.1 Deltaproteobacteria bacterium UBA6967 | reverse complement strand
TAGCTCAGTTGGTAGAGCAAATGACTGTTAATCATTGGGTCGCTGGTTCGAGTCCAGCTTGGGGAGCCAGTCGAAAACCTACCTCACTCATGCCTAGTCAAAACCCCATTTTCTCGCTGACCGTTTTTATCAAATCAATGCTTTAAGTCTCAGTCTTTATTTCCCTTCTGCTTTCTACTGCGCTACTTCTTCGAGACTTTGAATCCACTCCCAGAGTTGAAGTCCTCCCATCTCAATGATTGCCACCAAAGCTAACACAATCCCGATCACGACCGCACTTGTGATCAAGGGTTGATGGTTTCCACCCTCATTATTTTCCTCTTCAGTCTCATCCGGTCTCTGTGGTTCCATGCGTTGCCTGCGCTCTGTGGTTTGAAATCTTAGATCCAAATACGTTTTAGAATCGCTAACTATGAAGTTTTGATCAAATCATCCAGCCTTACTGAGTCCACCTGCTTTGGGTAGAAACAAGTCACGAACAAACCTCACCGATACTCAATGGCATGTAATCTAGCTTGATCGATTCGTCGCAATTTAATTTTTCGAGAAAGCTCGGTAATCATGCCACTTGCACATCTTGGCAGTTCTCAGGAAATTTGTTAGCTTTCCGTTTTTTCCCAACCTCGCAGCAAACGTTTAGAATGTCATCGCCCGAACCTGTCCGATCCACTCACTTCATCCGCAATATCATCCAGGAAGACCTCCAATCCGGCAAGCATCCAGAGATCGTCACTCGATTTCCTCCCGAACCAAATGGCTATTTACACATCGGGCACGCCAAGTCGATTTTTCTGAATTTTGGTCTGGTGCAGGAATTCCCCGGACACTGCTTCATGCGTTTTGATGACACAAACCCCATCAATGAGGATGAGGAGTATGTGCAAGCCATCCTCGAAGACTTACGCTGGCTCGGCTTTGACTGGCAAGATCGGCTGACCCATGCCTCAGACTACTTCCAAAAACTGTATGACTTCGCTGAAGATTTGATCCAGCAGGGTAAGGCCTATGTGGATAGCCAATCGCAGGAAATCATTCGGGAACAGCGCGGAACTCTGACTGAACCAGGCACGGCGAGCCCCTTTCGTGAGCGCTCCATAGCAGAAAATTTAGAATTATTTCGTAGGATGAAATCAGGTGAATTCGCAGACGGTGCTCATGTTCTTCGTGCCAAGATCGATATGGCTTCCCCGAACATCAACCTGCGTGATCCAGTGATTTATCGTATCCGCAAGGTGACTCATCAGCGAACAGGAAATGAATGGTGCCTCTACCCGATGTACGATTACACACATTGCCTCTCTGATGCGCTTGAAGGCATCACCCATTCTCTCTGCACTCTGGAGTTTGAGGATCATCGGCCTCTGTATGACTGGGTGTTGGACCAACTGGATGTGCCGTGTCGCCCTCGTCAGATCGAATTCAGCCGCCTCAACTTACAATACACCGTGCTCAGCAAACGGCGCTTGATCCAGCTTGTTGAAGAAGGCCATGTCTCTGGCTGGGATGACCCACGCATGCCCACCATCTCAGGCTTGCGACGCCGGGGATACACCCCCGAAAGTCTTCAACTGTTCGCTGAACGAATCGGTATCTCCAAGGCTGAAAACAACATCTACATGAGCGTTTTGGAAGACTGTATCCGTGAAGATCTGGACTCCAAGGCCCCCAGAGCAATGGCCGTCCTGCGTCCGCTGAAAGTTGTTCTCCTTAACTGGCCAGAAGATCAGGAAGAAGAGTTGGATGCCCCAGTTCATCAGCAATTTCCGGATCGTGGGCGACGCCCTATTCCGATGAGTCGTGAAATTTTCATCGAACAGGATGATTTCGACGAGGATCCACCAGAGGGCTTCCATCGATTGATTCCAGGTGGGGAAGTTCGTCTGCGCAACGCCTACGTCATTCGCTGTGAAGAAGTCATCAAGGATGCTTCCGGGAAGGTCATCGAGCTTCGTTGCATCTACGACCCCAATACTGCCCGAGGACGGAAACCGGAGGGCCGTAAGGTCAAGGGGATCATCCACTGGGTCTCCGCCGCCCATGCCGTCTCAGCTGAGGTACGACTTTATGATCGCCTCTTCTCTCAACCCACTCCGGGAAGTGATCATCCTGACAAGAACTTCCTGCTCGACCTCAATCCCAACTC
>DJYX01000123.1:17040-19994 GCA_002450295.1 Deltaproteobacteria bacterium UBA6967 | reverse complement strand
CAGCCTATCAATTCGAACGGCTTGGTTACTTCTGTCTCGATTCTCGGGACTCCAAAACAGATTCCATGGTCTTCAATCGGATTGTCACTTTGCGTGATTCTTGGGGAGGGAAGTGAGTTGAGCACTGGTTTTCTGCTGACATTTCCTTGAAAATCCGCCCTCTTGTTGCTGAGGATCTGCCTCAGCTTCAGCAGATTTACACCCACCATGTGTTGCATGGAACCGGATCCTGGGAATGGGAACCCCCAAGCCTTGTGGAGATGACCGACCGGGCCCAAGCTGTTCAAGAAAAGGGTCTGCCCTACCTAGTTGCGGAAAGCACAGAACAAATTGCGGGTTATGCCTACGCAAGCCCCTATCGTCTTCGGGCAGGTTATCGCTTCACCCTGGAAGATTCGGTTTATCTCCATCCAGAATTCAGCAAGCAAGGGATTGGGCTGCTACTCTTGCAGGAGCTACTTTCACAGTGTGGCGCCTTGGGCTATCGAGAGATGATTGCCGTGATCGGGGATTCCGCCAACCACGCTTCCATTCGTTTGCATGAGCGGGCTGGCTTCGTGGAGGTGGGTGTGTTTCGGAATATCGGTTTTAAGTTTGGACGCTTCCTAGATTCCGTTTATATGCAGGCTCAACTGAATGCTCCTGAAAACCCTGCCGTGAGCCCCTACAATATTCCCTAATTTCTTTCCCCTTAAAGGATTTTCTACGTTGGTCTAAAAACCCCACTCATTTGCAGGTAGCTTTGAATTCAATGAGAACTGAAAACCCTCGCCCAGTTGGCAGAGGGAGGACCACGTTAGTGGTGGGTGAAGGATTGGTTCAGATGAGAAAAAATGATTAAAATTATATATTTGTAGGAATTCCCTCATCCGGCTTGCAGCCACCTTCTCCCTGAGGGAGAAGGACAAATGCGGTGGGTGATTGATTAGCAAACGGTTTAAGCCATGGTCAGCGTCTGCAATTCTTCAGCAGAGAGTTCCACCACTGGTAAAATTTCCTTGAGTTGCTCAAGGTTACGAGCCGAGGCTATCGGAGCGGCGACTGTCGGCTGATCACGCAACCAGGCCAAGGCAACAGCTGACACTGTTGTTTGTTGTTGTTGGGCTAGTTCATCCAGTTGAGCCAATAGATTCCAGCCACGAGCATTCTGATAGCCAGCCACTCCTCCAGAGCGTACAGAACTGACGCTTTTCCCAGGTCGATACTTGCCTGTCAAAAAGCCACGAGCCAAGCCAAAGTAGGGCAATTGACTGAGTGAATTTTGTGCCAGTGTAGGCCGAAGGGAGGTTTCATAGTCTCGCTCCAGCAGGTTGTAGTGGTCCTGGGCAGCCACATAGGCAACCAGACCTGCTTTTTTGGCAATTTCGATTGATTCCTGTAAGCGAGGAGCTGTAAAGTTTGAAGCGGCGATGTAGCGCACCTTGCCCTCCTGAATCAACGTATCAAAGGCTCCCAGGGTCTCTTCAATCGGGGTCTTCAGGTCATCCTCGTGAGCATAGTACAAGTCGATGTAATCCGTTTGCAGTCTCTGCAGCGACTCCTCACAAGCGGCACGAATGTTCTGCGCAGACAATCCTCGGCGTTTGTCCATTTTGGCAACCTTGGTCGCAATCACCAAGGAACTGCGGTCACCTCTTGGCTTGAGCCAGTTGCCAATGATCCTCTCTGATTCACCCCCCACGTGTCCGTCTCCCCATTGTGAGTACATATCAGCGGTATCAATGAAGTTTCCCCCATTTTCGACGAAGTGACTGAGCACTGCCTCTGAATTGTTGACATCAGCGGTCCAGCCAAAGACGTTGCCGCCAAGACAGAGCGGTGAGATTTGTAAATCGGTGTTTGCAAGATTGATCATGGTTGAGACTTTCTGATGAAGAGACCTGTCTTCTGATCCTGTAAGCCAAGTGAGAACAAAGGACAACCGAACTTATCCCAGGTGAATTTTCAATGTCTAGCTTCCTAGCCCAGCTCTGAAAAATCTGCCAGTGAAAGCTTCAGCATTGCACAATCGAAGATCTCTCACGTCTAGCAGCTCGGCTACCTTCACTGCAAAAGGGGAAGTGGCCAGTTTTCATTCCTATCCATCTCTTGCGGGAATACCCTGAGCTGGATAATGCTGAGGCCAAGGATTGGCAAACGCTGGGTCAGTGAGAAATCCTTGATCCGTCAAACCTACCAGAAACGCAATCACAGCATCCGTTTCCTGCTGGTTCGCTCGGAAAGGTCGGATCAACTCCGACTTGAGGGGGACTTTCTCTGCCATCAACTGTGTCCTACGCAACGATCCCTTTGGGTGCAGGTACAGTACGCAGGGCAGAAAGTGGAAGAGCAAACCGTCTCATTCTTGTTTGAAACTCCGCGACACCCCTACATAGCTGCCTTGTTGGCAGCACTTCCAGAGCGTGCGACCGGCAGGCACCTACTGACAATTCTAGCAGTCGTACCGGTTCAATTTGATCGACCGTCAGGTTGTCTCTTCGCACCGCGATGTCAGTTCGCCAATCAGAGATGCCAGGAAACAAAGCCTACTCCGCTAGGGGTCGAAGCTGCTTTTGCCCGCTGTCACTTTCCTCTAGCGATGGAGGGGGTTGTCAAATGAACACGGATACCGTCGTAGTGGCGCAGGGACTCTCTCGGCATTATGAAGTTAAGAGCCACCTGTTCAGTCCACCCAGGATCACTCAAGCATTGACGGAGGCCAACTTCCGTCTGCAAGCTGGTAAGACTCTCGCGGTGGTGGGAGAATCGGGTTGTGGAAAATCCACCTTGGCACGGTTGGTGACGATGATTGAGGAACCCACAGCAGGAGCATTGCAAATCAACGGGGAGCCAGCCACTCCAGAAAGCTGGGGACGTTTGCGAGAGAGTGTGCAGATTGTCTTTCAAGATCCCTACGGTTCCTTGAATCCGCGACAACGGATCGGTTCGATTTTAGAAGAACCGCTGAAGATCAA
>DJYX01000123.1:7891-16650 GCA_002450295.1 Deltaproteobacteria bacterium UBA6967 | reverse complement strand
GGTCTGCGACCAGAACACTTCGAGCGCTACCCACACATGTTTTCAGGGGGTCAACGCCAGCGGATTGCAGTGGCCCGAGCGCTGATGCTCAATCCCAAGGTGCTGGTTCTCGATGAGCCCGTCTCTGCCTTGGATCTCTCCATTCAGAGCCAGATTTTGAACCTGTTGACCGACCTCCAGGATCAACTTGGTCTGGCCTATCTGTTCATTAGTCACGATCTATCTGTGGTGCGTCACATGGCCGATGAGGTGATCGTCATGTATCTAGGACGACCTGTGGAACACGGTACCAAGGACGACATCTTCCAACGTCCTCAACACCCTTACACCAAGGCTCTGCTCTCGGCGACGCCGATTGCTGATCCAAAAGCCAAGAAACAACGGATCAAGCTCGAAGGAGAGCTTCCCTCCCCGCTCGATGTGCCACCCGGCTGTGTCTTTGCCCCTAGATGTTGGAAAGCGCAAGATCGCTGCCGTCAAGAACGCCCGCTCCTCCCTGAAAAGCTTCCTGCTGCTGCTTGTTTCTTTCCAGAAGAAGCGGATCAGCACTAGCCTTCCAAATTCAACATAATCTGAACACCAGCAAGACCCATCATAGAGTTTGATGATCCGGCATCTCCCCCAGGCTGATGTCTTTGTGTCATTTTGATGACCTGAGCAGGGTTTTTACCGGCTTGGTTGCTGCATGAGACTGCGATAAATCAATTTTACTGAAGGGTTAACTCGTTTCATTAGTCAACTGAATGCATCTCGTCTGGCTTTTCCGCACCCCATTAACTTTTTTTGTAGCTGTGATCTTCCTGCTTTCAGCTCAACGTGAGGCACAAGGCATCATTTCAAACGAGAGAGAGTTGAGTTGGCTGGGGTTTGGAGAAACCCGGGCTAGTTTTTCAATTCAAGATCACGATCTTGCAGTTGGTCTGGATGGTTCTCAACAGGAACTGACGTTTTGGCAGGAGCGCAATGCCAAAACAAACCTATTCAGTGGGCTACACCTGATCAATCAGGAATTTTCAATCATCGGAGGGCAGAGCAATAGCCAAACCTACGATCTGGAGTATCGCAGTCTCAGCATTCTTTATTCGTTTGGTTATGACTGGTTGATCGGTGATTTTCTGCATATTCAGCCCTATGCAGCCTATGGCCTTGGGCAAGGCAGCTTCCGCTTGGCTCACACGGCGAAAGACGGAACCCAAAGAGCTTTCCCGAAAAAAACAGGGTTCACAGACATCGGAGCCTACGGGACCAACATTCTCCTTGAGATCTCCAAACGATTCTGGATCGGTTTTTCTCAAAATTATTTTCTGGAAACTCGGTCATTTGCCTATGACGGTTTAGGAAAGACTGAACTCCAGCTCGAACATAGCAACATGTTACTGCTGATCTGGAACTGGAACCCAGTCTCTTCATCGATAAAACTTCCTGTTGAATTCATTCGCCTTGAGGATCTGGAAGGTTAAGCAGCCCGAACATTTTACGATTCGCTAGGTATTGATTGGAGAGCCAAACCTTCAACTATGAAAATCTGGGCCAGACACGCTTGGAACCAGCCGCAAGTACAACGTTCATGCTTGTTTGGAATTGGGAGAGAGTTCCCATCAGTCCCATCGACCCGAGGGCGAGTTTTTTTTGACTTTTGAATAACCAATTTCAACTTGGCGTTCTTAGCGCTTCATTATCTTCCTGTCAGCAATTCAGCTAAATTCTTCTTGCTTTTTTTGATTCTCTTCCGCTCAACCAACGTCAATTTCTACTGATCAAACTTTTCGGTATGAATTTGGGATTAATTCGTTTCAATTGAACCAGAAAGTCCAGAGTCTCAACGGAAGAATGAGAATTCATTGCGAATTTTTATCAGATTATGATAGGAAATAAGAAATATGTTACATTATTTAGACAAAATATATTTTTCTTACAACGAATCTCCGCCACTCAACCAGTTAGATCAGCATCATTCTAAGTACCTGTTCTCCGGGCTAGAAGACCAAATCCAAAGTTTGAAGAGAACTTTGGCGAATGTAGGAATGAGCAAAAAAGTTGCTGAAATATTCAAGAAGCGAGGACCAATCCTGCTCCTCATCAGTCTTTGTTGGCTGCCAGTTGGTTGCTTTGTACCTGATGATCTGGAAACTATCGCTGCTGAAAGCACCATTTATCCACCCCCACCTCCTGCTCCTGGCGTTAGCCTCTCCAAAACCACAGCAAGCGTCAGCGAAACTCTCACTACAGACAGTTTTACGATCAAGTTGGACTCGGAACCTGAGAGCAATGTCGTGATTAATCTTTCTGATAATGACACTGGCGAAGCTACTATCTCTGCAAGTACGCTCACATTTACATCGAGTAACTGGTCAGCAGTTCAAACCGTCACCATCACTGGAGTAGATGATGATTTTGCAGACGGTTCTCAAACAGTATTTATCACGATCTCCGTTGATAACTCCTCCGACGCCACCTACACTGCATTAGATAATCAAACTGTCACCGTCACCAATATGGATGCTGGTGAATCACTGGGATTCACCAGCAAAGAGACTAACAGTTCTACTTCTGTTACTGAATCAGGAGGCACTGACAATCTTTCTATTGTTTTAACCAGTGAACCGTTGGCAAATGTTGTCCTGAGCATTACCTCTACAGACACTGGAGAAGCTACCATATCACCAAGTTCCTTAACCTTTACAGCTAGTGATTGGTCAACCCCTCAAGAGGTCACCATCACTGCTGTAGAAGATAATATTATTGATGGTGTTCGTTGGTCAGGTGTGACGGTATCGATTTCAAGTTCTGTTGATGCCTCTTATGCGGCTTTGGGAAGCCAATCTATTACAGCTACCATCAATGACTCCAGAACGGGTCGGCAACAAGACAGCCTTATTTCTGCGGGTCTCAAGTATTATATCGCTGTCGATAATACGACAGGGACTGTTTACGCATGGGGTGATGATACTTGTGCTGGAGATAACTATGGGAAATGCGATACCAACCTGTCCAATTCTGCGGCAGTCACAGTCGGGTCAGGTCCAATCTATCCAAGAATCTCAGACACTGCTCCAGATAACACAACACATTTGGGGGACAACTCAACTTCAACACCGATTGCGATGCCTTCAGTGATTCCTACAAGTCCATTTCAAGTGCAAACCAAGCGAAATACTAATTGTTTGATGAACTCAACCAGAGACAACGTGACTTGTTGGGGAAGAATCAACTACGACAACGGTTTCGGGATAATGAATAGTTCAAGCATTTGGAGGCTCTCTCATTCTGCTGGAGCCTTCTATGATTTGGTGATTCATCGAGAGGGTGGATGTGCCTTGAATTCAGATCGAACTGTCAGTTGCTGGGGATATGGCCAGTATGGGGCATATGGAGATGGAACAGAAGGATTTACTGCGGGTCTTAAAACACCAAGCATCACAAATGTTGTTGATCTAGCAGCAGGACAAGATCATCTCTGTGCTGTAGTTGATAATGGTACTGCTTGGTGTTGGGGCAGGGATAATAGCAACCAGCTTGGAGACAATGCTCCCAATACTGGTGGGGTCACTGGTGGTGCTGGCTCTTCGTTGCCTGTTGCTGTATCCGGTGGCATCAGCAATTTCATTCAGATTGAAGCCTACTCTCAGACAACCTGCGCCTTGACAGATAATGGAACAGTCTGGTGCTGGGGAGCAAATAGCAACGGACAGCTTGGTGAGGGAACAACCACAAGCAGAGATTACCCCGTCCAAGTTCAAAATATCACTGATGCCTTGGATATCTATGTCGGAGACGGGACAGCTTGTGCTGCTGTAAATAAACGCTTGGATCTGAAATGTTGGGGTAATTACTATCTAGGTGATGGGTCAACAGCTGCTTCTTCAACCCCAGTTACAGTAACAGAAACGAATGGCTGGGGTTCAACTTATACTTTTGATGATGTAGCGATTGGACAGTCTTCAGCATGTGCATACAACGAGGAGAACAACCAGGTGTACTGCTGGGGAGTGAATGCTGATGGGCAGTTAGGACTGGGCAATACCTCGACCCCATACAGCACGATGCAAAACACGGGAAGTCCGTTTTAACAACAAGAAAAAATGAGATTGAAACTGGTTACAAATTAACGAATATTTTCAACTCTTTTACATATCTTAATGATGAGCAAATCAAAGCTTTTTATCTTGGTTATACTACTATTCATAGCAGCTTGTAGTCCTCCTAGCCCATGTGAAATGGGAGCTTCGCCAATGTCCTGTGATAATGAGGTCACTACAAAAAAACCAATTGGTTCTTGGACAATTACAGAAACCAGTAGCAGCACGTCGGTTAGCGAATCTGGATCAACAGACACCTTTACTGTTGTTTTGGCAACACGAGTACCCGACGGTAATGTGATCGTTGATATCAGTTCAAGTGATACAGGAGAAGTGACTGTCTCTCCAAGTTCACTGACTTTTTCTTCAGATAATTACACCACTGCTCAAACGGTGACGGTCACAGGGATCAATGACAATTTAGACGATGGAAATATTACTTCTACAATTACACTGACTTTCAATGATTCACAGAGTGCTGATGAAAGTTATGAGGCACTAGCTGATAAGACCATCTCTGTCACAACTACTGATGATGATACTTTGGGCATTACTGTTACAGAAACTAATGGTAGTACTGCACCGATGGAATCCAAAACGGATACTTTAGACATTACATTGTCTTCAGAGCCAGTAGCTGATGTTACAATCTCAATTACGTCTTCTGATATAGGTGAAATTACAGTCACTCCAAACTCAATGACCTTCTCTTCTGGAAATTTTAGCACAGCCCAAACAGTTACATTAACTGCAGTACAAGATGCCTTGGTTGATAACAACCAAAATTCAATTATCACCTTTTCTGTCACAAGTAGCGTTGATGCTTCTTATGCCTCTTTGGCGGATAAAACATTCACTTCAACTGCCACAGATTCTTTACTAGTGGAGGAGGTCAATGAGATTGCGTTGGGAGATACCCATTCCTGTTATGTGGATAATGATGTGAACAAAACTTTATATTGCTGGGGTGATGACAATTGTGATTCTGCTGGTGCTTCCTGCACAGGCCCGATAACGATTGATGGCACTTCAAACGATAATACCACTGGTGTTCCTGTCCTCAATGGACTCCAGAGTGTCCAATCTCTTGCTATCTCACAGAACTTATCCTGTGCTCTTTTTGACAATAATTCAGCCTACTGTTGGGGTTGGAATGAATCTGGCTCATTGGGTTCAACAGCCGGACAACTCTTGGATGGATCCAATACATATGCAGCGTATAGTTTGGGTGTTGGAGCAAAACATGGATGTGCTTTGCTAGATAATACGACTCCTGCGTGTTGGGGTTATGGTTCCTATGGGCAACTTGGCGAAGGTGGTACCAGTTGGGCAACAAATCGTGTTGCTTACGCAGGGGTAGACAATGTGACTCAACTTACAGGAGGCACTTACTTCAGTTGTGCATTGATCAATGATGGTACTGTCAAATGCTGGGGTAAAAATACAAATGGCCAGATTGGTGATGGCACAACCACCCAACGAAATTCCCCAACAACCGTGTCTGGATTAAGTAACGTCACTAAGGTTGCTGCGGGTGCAAATCATGTCTGTGCCTTAATCAGTGAAGGTACCATCAAATGCTGGGGTAGAGGGGATGGTGGTAAGCTAGGTAATGGAGCAGATTCTGATTCAAGTTCTCCTGTGACTGTCAGTGGAATCACTACTGCGACAGATGTTGATGTCAGTGATTTGGTGGCTTGTGCTCTATTGAATGATAATTCCGTTACTTGCTGGGGAGGAAATGGTAATGGTCAACTAGGTAATGGCACCACTGGAGGCAGCAGCAACACGCCAGTTGCAGTCTCCAACTTAACCAGTGTGAGTAAAGTAGCCACAGGATTTACTCATGCTTGTGCGATACGATCTGACAATACAGTTTGGTGTTGGGGTAAAAATGCAGCAGGACAATTGGGCGATAACTCAACAACCGACCGAAATACACCCGTACAAGTTATTGGTTTTTAATATGATATTTGGAATTATGCATGTAGAATCCTAACAGGATAAATGAATGTTTGGACCCTGTTCAACATGAGAAACCATGTTCAATCAAGATGACCTGCAACGCCTGAAGGAAACCAACTCTTGTCCAGAGGGGAACTTGTCGGAGGCGGTACTCGTCGGGGCCAACTTAGAGGGATCTGACCTGGAGGGAGCCAACTTGTTCATCGCAGTGTTGAAGGAAGCCAACCTACAACGAGCTTTGCTCAGCGATGCCAAGCTGGAGTTGGCGATGTTGCAGAAAGCAAATCTACGAGAGGCTCATCTTGGATATGCCAACCTTTCGTATGCCAACATGCAGGGGACTTCACTCCAAGGGGCGGATCTGACGGGAGCCAATCTAGAAGGGGCCAATCTAGAAGGGGCCGATCTGGAGGGAGCTAATCTAGAAGGGGCCAATCTACAAAAAGCTCATCTGGAAGGGGCCAACCTCAGCTACGTAAATCTGCAACGTGCCAATCTGGATGGGGCCAGTCTGATCTATGCAAGAACCATCAAGACGCTGTTCGGAGGCGCCCGTCTTTGCAACACGACCATGCCGGACGGACATATTGAGTACAGTGGGTGCGCTTACCATCCCTTCTTCGACGAAAAAGTCGAATCTCCTGACGAATAAGCCCTGCTGATTTCTTCATTTCAGCAGGTTCAATCCTTCATCACCTTGAATCAAACTTTTTTTACCTCTGCAGACGGTTCGGATAAACCTTCAATAATTTGAAAAGATCGGGTCGATCCAAGTTGACGAGATCCGCATTCAAGGCTTCAATCTGCTGAAGTTTCGACAAATCGTGGGTAAGGCTGAAAGCCATCGCTCTCACTCCCAAGGCTTGGCATCTTGCAATCTCGGTCAAGTCATCTCGCCCCAATTCGTACTCGACGATGTCAGCCTGGTATTCAGCAATTGCTGCTTCCAAGCTCGGATACATCCAGCGGGTGGCCATCAATTGGGCTTTTGGCTCAAGGTTTCGAATTCTTTGAAGGACTTCTGTTTTGCGGCACCAGAAAAACACATCATCCAGCATTGCTTGAGCAACTACCTGCTCCAGCACCCGATCTGGATCAGCGTCCTTGATCTCAACGTAGGCCCCACACCGACCACGACAATGCGCTAGAAATTCATCAAGGGTGGGGACCCGCGTTCCAGCATAAATCTCTGAATAAGATGACCCTGCATCCAACTGACGGACCTGCTCCAGCGCCAATTCTCGGACTAGGCCCTTGCTATTTGTTGTTCGATCCACAGTGGCATCATGCATCAGGACGATCTCACCATCCGCCGTGGTCCGCACATCGATCTCGACTAGATCAAAGCCTTGTGAAATGCAGATACTGGCAGCAGGCAGGGTGTTTTCAGGTGCCAGAAAGTTGGCTCCACGATGGCAAACCATCTTGGGGATACCCTGTGAACCACGAGGCCAAGGTTTGAGAATTTCGGGACAGTCTGAGCAAATCCCCAAGATGGGCAAACCATCGAGTCCTCGGAGGACCTCCACTCGTTCTTCATCCCAGGTCACCAACGCCATGCCTTGTTGCTGACAGCGGCTCACCAGCTCCTCCGTCACCAACTCATGAGGAGTGGAAGAGGCCCGTTTCCAACAAAGATGAATGATATCTGGCGAAGCAACAGTGCTGTATTCGAAGGGATCCACACCAACTGGTATGAGTACAGAGAGCGGATACGAACACTTGGCCTGACGCAGTTGAGCAATCCAGTCGGCATGAAAGGATCCGATGACAGCATATTGGAAGTTCTGTTCTAGCAGAATGCGCCAAGTGTGCTCTGCGGCTTCTGCTGCCTTCAGCTCAATGTACAGTCCAGAGTGGGTTCGTTGTGCTAGTTCAATCACCTCCTCTAGTCGAGGTACTCTCTGGTTTCCCAGCAGTTCGACTTTACTGATTTCTGCCCAAGTCGCATCTGGGATTCGCAGTGGATTGCCTGCTACTCGCTCCAGGCTTTCATCATGACAAACTACTACCACCCCATCTTTGGATAGTCGCACATCCAGCTCCCACATTTCAGCGCCCAACTCCGCAGCCAGTTGGAACGCCGCCAACGTGTTCTCCATGCGATAATCACTCGCCCCACGGTGAGCAATTGCTAGGGGTAAATGTAGCGTTTCAGCATTAGGCCACCCAAAGCGCGTCATCCATTCTTGATTAAAATCCATTTTGCCTATCTGATTTGGTTAGTCCAAAAGATTTTCAATTGATGTTCATAAAATGATATTTTTTGTATTTAAATTTTGATCACTTGATTGTCTTGAATTTGAAATATTTCTTTTCATCAAAAGAATAAATTCAATCAAAAATAAATGTGACCCAAAAACTTTCCATTTTTGTTTGAGTGCATTAAGAATCTTGCCTGTGGTTACTGAAACTCCCAAGAGAGGTTGAAGTTTCCACTTCTTCCTTGATTACAATGGCATTGTTTTCATCATGCTAACATCCTCAAAACAATTTTTGATTATGTTTGAGTATTCAAGAATTCTACTTTGGAAAATAGTTTCCTGAGTTCATTTACTTCAAATGAATGAATGATCAAGAATCTTGAAAACAAGGCATGTGATCTTGCCAGTTTATGTTGGGGCATTGCCATGTTGGCAGAATCCCTTAATCAGCTTGGAGGTTTGTTATGTTAAAAGTGAGTTGGAAAGGCGAATTGACTGGATTTCTGATGCT
>DJYX01000123.1:0-7605 GCA_002450295.1 Deltaproteobacteria bacterium UBA6967 | reverse complement strand
AAGTGAGTTGGAAAGGCGCATTGACTGGATTTCTGATGCTGGCAACAGCAGCCACTTTGCCCTTTGGTCAAGCAATCGCCAAGGACTTGACCATACAGGTATGGGCAGGAGGATCGAACGTCGCTGACGCTTATCGTGTTGACGCTATTACCATGGCAGCAGACATCCTCGAAAGAGAGGCTGCTATTCGTGGTGAAGACCTTAACATCACCGTTGAAACAAAGTACGACTTTGATGGGTGGGGTGGATTTAAGCAGGCCGTAACATTGGCAGCTGAAGCCAATAACGCCCCACACATCGTAGTAACTGGGCACGAAGACATCGCGCCATGGTCTCAGTCTGGTTTGATTCGGCCAATCGAAGATTATGTTGATTTTGACAGCTGGCCTCTTAACGATCTATTCGAGAACCTAATTGAGATTTCATCGTTTGAGGGAATTATTTATGGAGTCCCTCAAGATGCAGAATCACGTCCGTTCTTTGCTTGGATTCCGCACCTCAAGGCCATTGGCTACAGCGATGCGGATATTCGTGCTATGCCAGAAAAAGTGCAGAGTGGTCAATACACCTTAGATGATGTGTTGAATGATGCCAAGAAAATGCAGGATGCAGGTCTTGTCGAAGCAGGATATGGTTGGTATCCCCGTGTTTCGAAAGGCGGTGACTACTGGCAGTTCTATCTCTCCTATGGTGGAGAGATGCTGGATAGCTCCACTGGAAAATTGGTCTTCAATAAGGCCGCAATGCAAAAAGTTTATGAATTTTTTGCAAAAGCTGTCGAAATGGGAGTTACCCGTAAAAACCATATCGGAACCCCCTGGGATCAATGGTACTCCGAGGTTGCTTCCGGTAAAGCTGGTTTGTGGCATGGAGGCACCTGGCACTATGCGCGATATACCGGCAAAGAGGGGCTTCAAGACTTCTTTGGCAGTGTGATGTTCAGCTTGATTCCAGCCGGGGACAGCAACGGTAGTGCAAACACCATTACTCACCCCTTGGTTTATCTCGTGACAAACCGAGGAAGTGATGATGACGCAGCAGTCGCTGCACAGTTGATTGCGATTGCCTCTGAGCCTCGAATCAATACGCTCCATGCAATCAAATCTGCACACCTTGGGATTGCCAAGTCACAGGAGTCCGTGCCTCTTTATGCTAATGACCGCTGGGCTAGTGAAGCGACTGTTCGCTTGTTGCCCTATGCCAGTGCTCAACCCAACCACACAGGTTTCTCACCTTATTTTGATGCAATGTGGAAAGGACTTGAAGCCAGTTGGACTGGTCAGAAATCTCCTGCACAAGCTATTGCTGACGTGGAGTCTGAGCTGAAAGCACAACTCGGAGGAGACATCATCATCCGTTAATTCTCTCTCTTTCATCTCCCCGGATCATTCTGGGGAGATGTCCTTCCTTCAAATTCTGATTCGCTTGATTGGCCAATGAGTTTATCTGCAAAACTTGGCTATGTTTTTATTGCCCCTGCACTGGTATTGGTCGCCGTCTTTTTCTTGACGCCAGTGTTACTCACAGGCATCTTCTCCTTCACCAACATGAGTACAGCCACCGGCATTACTGGTGGTGCCTATCAAATTACCCCCTCACTCCTGAGAGACCTCTCTGACCAAGGTTTCGAAAAAGCAACGCTTGATAGCATTGGTTCTGAGAGCTACCAAATTGCTAAAGCCACCTTGCAGATTGCCCGTGAGGCTGGTTCAGAGCCTTCCTTGCTGGCAGAACTTGAGGAAGAGCATCTTGGGCAAAACTTCACAAGCCGTAGAGAATTCGAACGTTTCCTGAAAAAACTACAGAACCGACCACGTAGTACACGTGAACTGAAATCAACCTCACCACACTTCCGAAAATCGCTGATCAATGAGCGATTTGAGACAGAAAAAGATTTAAAAGCCGCACTGACCGAGCTGCAAACCAAACTGACTCCTGATCAAATCAATAAGCTCAGCCAGGCCGCCTACACGGGATGGGTATGGACAACAGATAACTTCTATAAGATGACAATCCTCCCAGAGACCAAGCAAATCCTCTTCAATACGATCATCTACGTCACCTTCACTTTGCTGCTATTCAACGTGGGCTTTGCGCTGTTTCTGGCTATCGCCACCTTCTATCTACCAAAGGGGCAAGCAGGAATTTTTAGAGCTCTCTGGCTATTACCACGGATTTCACCCTCTGTGCTCTATGTTGTGCTCTGGAAGTGGTTGACCTGGGACACAGGTTTTTTGAACGCCATCCTGAATCCTCTGGGTGTCGCACAGCGCAACTGGATGTTGGATACCACTCTCAATGCATGGGTCTTCGTTGTGCTGATCAACGGATTCATTGGCGCTTCGATGGGGATGATTCTGTTCTCTAGTGCCATCACCGCGATTCCCAAGCCATTGCTTTATGCGAGTGAGGTTGACGGAGCCAATCGCTGGCAACAGATTCGCTTCATCATCTTGCCACAGTTAAAGTGGCCGATCCTCTTTGTGACGGTCTATCAGTGTCTTTCCTTATTGACATCCTTTGAACAAATTCTGCTCTCTACAGATGGAGGGCCTGGCTCTACAACAGAAGTCTGGGCTCTAGCGGCTTACCATAACGCCTTGGACAATTATTGGGGCAATTTACAATATGGTTATGGAGCAGCCCTGGCTCTGGTGCTAGTTGTCATTGGTGTGATCATGTCTTTCATTTTTTTGCGATTCTTCCGCTTTCAGGAGTTAGTGCGTCAACCACGAATTGAGCAATAAGGGTTCTGGTGTCTCAAAACTTCAAGAATTGGCCAATTCTTACTGCTTTGGTGTTGGCAACTGTGCCGATCGTGTTGATGTATTCCTATCTGGTGCTGGATACCATCACCAATACAGAACCTGGAGGAATCCTGCCAAGTAGCTTTACCTTGGAACACTGGCGCTTCCTTTACGAGGACATTGAGGGGAAAGCAAATATCTGGCAGGTGACCCTGAATACTCTCGTTTTTGCCAGCTCTGTGATGTTACTGGTGCTCTCTGTTTCTTCAACGGCAGGGTACGCACTATCTCGCCTGAATATTCCGTTTCGTCGCGAATTTCTTGCAGGAGTTTTGATCTTACACGCTTTTCCTTCGATCACTTTGATCATCGCGATCTTTCTGATTCTGCAATTGATCGGGCTCTACAATACCCTGATCGGAGTGATTATCGTGATGACATCGCTCCAGCTCCCACTCGGTATTTGGATTATGAAAGGATTCTATGACTCCGTGCCCTGGGAGATTGAGATGGCAGGATTGCAGGATGGTGCTAGTCGTTTCACGGTTTGGTATCGTCTGGTTCTCCCACAAGTCCGTCCGGGGATTATCGCCTTGGGTGTGTTCTCTTTTCTCTCTGGCTGGGGGGAGTACATCCTACCAACCGTTTTGGCGCCAGCGAATAATGTTCAGGTACTTTCTGGCTACTTGGCTTCCCTAATCGCAGATGATCGAAATTTTGAATTCAATCTCTTCAAATCAGTGGGGCTCTTCTATGCGACTCCCGTCGTAATCATGTATCTGTTCTTCCAAGATAAATTGATGAACATCTACGGAGGAGGAACCAAAGGCTGATGGAAATCATTCTTGAAGATTTCACCAAACGCTTTGGTGATGTGACCGTCATCGAAAAAATGAACCTGAAGATTCGGGAAGGTGAAATGCTCGCCCTTCTGGGCCCATCTGGATGCGGGAAATCCACCACTCTCTTCACAATTTGTGGAATTCATCGGGTTGATGGTGGACGTGTCCTCTTTGGAGATCGAGACGTCAGTCGTGTTCCAGCCCAGCAACGCAATGTGGGTGTCGTGTTCCAGTCCTATGCGCTCTATCCTCATATGAGTGTTTTTGAAAACATTGCTTTTCCATTGACTGTCCGCAAAGAGCACAAAAACACAATCCGAGAGAAAGTCGCTGAAATTGCTGAGTTGGTTCATATTGGAGAATTATTAGAGCGACGACCCGAGCAGCTTTCTGGCGGTCAACAACAGCGTGTTGCCCTCGCAAGAGCATTGGTGCGCAAACCTAGCATTCTTCTACTTGATGAACCCTTGGCAAACCTGGACGCCAAGCTACGTCTAGAAATGCGATCTGAAATCCGGCGGATTCAGTTAGAAACTGGAATCTCCGCAGTGCTGGTGACTCATGATCAGGTGGAAGCGATGAGCATGAGTGACCGGATCGCAATCATGAAGGAAGGTGAGATTCTACAAGTTGCTTCTCCCACAGAAATGTATCAACAACCAATCAACGATTTTGTAGCTGGTTTCTTGGGTAACCCACCAATCGCTTTTCTGGATGCTCACGTCCAGGATGGTTCGATTCATCTGTTGGACGGAAAAATTCAATTTGACTTTCCAGGCAGCTCCACGCCTACCAATGACACCAAGATTCGCTTGGGTATTCGGCCAGAACACTACCAACCCAACAACCCTATTCAAATCCCTGGAACCATCTCTTTTGTTGAAACCCAAGGGCGTGAAAATCTATATGACGTAATGCTGGATGATGGAAGTATTCTCCGTTCAATTCAGTCCTCTGCTAATGCAAGTATTGAAAAAAACACAAAAGTCAACTGGGGAATCCACCCTGAAAAACTACTGATTTTCAATCAAGCAGGCCTTCGCTTCTAAAAATTAGTCCGATAATTCAACTATCGCCAATCCATCCATTGAGCGATTCTTCTGTCGCGTAACCGTTCGAAAAATTGAAATGTGAAAGATACGGAAAGCAAGAAAACCTTAAATTCTTCAGATGTCTTTGGGGAGTAGTTGGAACCACGAACCTCCACTGAGGCTGTAAATCCTATGATGATCTACAAGTGTAAATTGAGTAGTGAAAGAAAACCGAGGTACTCCAAGCTCCGATGCTTCTGAGCAATTGTCTCTGTATTTGGAGTTGGAAAGACCTCGAGAGCTTTCCCCAAGGTACATTTTTTGGAAAAGTTTCTTTTGAATTGCTCGATAAATTGCAAGATTGGATTTTCGCTGTGGCCTTTGAGAAAATCTCGCAATTGGGCCTTGCTGAATTCACGGAACTACAAAAGGATTATTGGTTTGGCAAACTTCCGGCCTTTCTTGGTGCAACCGCAGCCCTACAAAGTGACATGGTTTCCCGATGTATCTTAGAGAAATGGTTAAAAACGCTCTCATCACATCTAGGATCATAGAGCATTGAACCCACTTCATTTCATCGTCATATTCAAACATGATTAAACACCTCAGCTTTGACTAAAGGCGATGCTCCACTTCGAGAAAGCCCTCTTTAAAAGACCTCCAGTAAAGTCAATTTCTACAATCTATCCCCAGATATCCTCAAACCGAATAATCTTTTCAAACCCTGCTTTCATAGACCGCTGCAATGATAGCTTTCTTCACGTTGATTATTACTTGTTGAAAGCCTTTTATCACATCCCTTGAAAATCTGACTAATTTGCAGAAGGCCTTTTTTTGTTTAGCTGTGCTTAATCATTTCTTAACAATGAGGACCTACATTAATCCGGGTTTTGGTTCTAACTCAGAATAGATTTTGAGTTTCCTGACTGTGGTTGGTCTTCAGAGCCAAATAGCCTGTAAGTAATTTCCTAACTTGGAGAGTCTGATGTTCAAGAAAGTTTTGATAGGAGCTGCTCTTGCTTTTTTCAGCTCAATGCATTTGACACCTCTTTTTGCAGAGGAAGTAACGATCAAACTTTGGTCTTTGGCTGATCGTTCAGGACCCTTGCGACCAGGGAATATTGTTGCTGCCGCTGACCAAATGAATCGGATGTTTGCTGCCGCTGGATCTGATACGCAAATCAAAGTTGAATTGATCGAAACTAACAGTAAGGGCTTTGATGCTGATGCACTCGCATTACTCAAAGCACATTCCGTAGGAGAAACACCCGACATTGCTGTTGCAGCACACGAGTGGATCGGGTCCTTTGTTGAAGCTGGTCTAGCTGCAAACCTGGAAGATCATATCAAAGCGAATGAAGGGATGTATGCGGATATGATCCCACAACTTTGGAACTCAGTTTCATACAAGGGTGAACGCTACGGTGTCCCCCAAGACTCTGAGATTCGGATGTTTTTTATCAACAATGACATCCTCCGAGCTGCTGGAAAGTCAGAGGACTACATTGCAGCTCTCCCGGGACAGGTAGAGGCTGGCGAATTCACCATGTATGACTGGTGCGACTTGGCTGCAGAAGCTGTGAAGTCAGGTGCCGCAAAAGTTGGTTGGGTGCATCGTCCCAACGTAGGTCCTGATTTCCAGATGGCGATGGCTTCATTTGGAATTGATATTTACAATGAAGATCAGGCCAAACTGCAGATTACTCGAAAGGGATTGGTGGAGTACTATGGCTGGTTGCAGTATTGTGTGAACAATGGTTCTTTACCAGCTGACATGACAAGTTACAGTTGGGATAGCACGCACGCCGCTTTCCGAGGCGGGGACTCAATGGGTAAATTTCATGGCATCTGGAATGTGGGAGCCCAATTGGAGGCTTTTGGACTAAAGGGTAAGGAGGACTATTTCCGCAAACTTACTTGGATCCATGCACCACCAGCAAAGAAGGGTGGTCAGCCGAAGAATCTGTCACACCCAATTGTGTATATTGTGGGAGACACTCCGAAAAAAGATTTGGCTGCAATGTTGGTAGGTTTGGCTTCTCAGCATGTACCTAATACAGCCCACGCTGTCGGCACGAATCACACCCCAATCAATTACGGTCAAACGGCTATGCCTGATTTTCAGGAGAAAGGTTGGGCTTTGATTGCAGGAACACCAATGCTGAAGTACGCCGAGTTTATGCCGAATCATGCTAAGATTGGGCAGTATAATGCCATCACATACACGGGTGTACAAGCTGTAGAAACAGGGGAAATGAGCCCTGAGGACGCAGCTGACATGGTGCTTGAGGAATTAGAGGTTGAACTCGGATCTGATGTCATCATTCTAGATTGACTTCATTTCAAAATTGAAAAAATAGGCGACCTCTTGGGGTCGCCTAATCGAGCCTTTCAATGAGTCGTCAATGGAAAAACCATCTGGACCAGTTAATTTTCTTAGGTCCAGCTTGTTTGTTGCTTGCTATGTTTTTGCTGGCCCCGATCGTTGTGAACTTCCTTGTGGCGTTCACCGAGATGGCCCAGACCATTCACTTCGACAATTTTCCCACCACACGTCAGTTTGAGAAACTTGGTAAATTAGATGCTGATGCATTCTTTGGATTCGAACTAAGAGGCTCTTTTTTCAAAGCATTAGCACTCTCTGGAACGTTTGTTTTTTTCACACTCCTTTTCTTCAACCTGAGTTTTGCCTTAATTCTGGCGCTCACCACAACCTCCATGCCAGAGCGACTCGGATCCTTTTTTCGGGCTGTCTGGTTGCTACCCAGAATGAGTCCTTCTGTTGTGTATGCTTTGCTTTGGCTCTGGGTTGTAGATGCAAGCGAGCGAGGTCTCTTCAATCAGATCTGGATGTTCTTTGGTGGAGAGCCTCTGAATTTGAGGCTCAATTTCTCAATGGTCGTCATTGTGGTGGCCAATGGGTTGATCGGTGCGTCACTCGGAATGGTTATTTTCACCAGCGCGATTCGCTCCATTCCTATTCAA
>DJYX01000091.1:18668-24910 GCA_002450295.1 Deltaproteobacteria bacterium UBA6967 | reverse complement strand
TCTTATCAAGCTGTAGCAGTGGGGGTAGTGGCAGCAGCGACAACACAACTATTGGTAGCGGAGACTCTGGAACAAATGAAGGAGAAGATGTTGTTTCCTCTAGTTGTATTTATGAAAGTATTCCTGCTTCAAATGTGATTTTTTCATCTGATAGTAAGATGACTTTTGCTGCTGCAAAATCAGCTGGATTTACTAAAGGAATAAATGTTTTTGGTATAAATATTTTGGCCACAACTGGAGTTAGTGAAGACAAATTGATACATGCAGCCAATATTCTAGCAGAACTTATTGATAACGATGAAAACGGAGAAACCGACAATTCTTGTGTTGTGAAGAAACTAAATGAGTTAGAGGCTTTTGTTTCAATGTATAATGAAGATGAGTCAGAAATATCAATGGAAACCTTGGAAATGTTGGGTTTAAAGATTAATAGCACAGGACTTGGTGCTTTTGAAACAACTGTTAACTATGAGTCAGAGGATCAACATGACGCTAGCGTAGAAGAGATATTTCATTTAATTACTCAATTTGGATACTCTAAAGTATATCCTGAGACATTTGGCGAGTCTAATGAATCAGAGTCGTTACTTGCTAAGGCAATGGATGTCGCTAGAGGTGGTCGACAAACTCAGATTAAAAATGGTACTTGGACTTATAACAATACTGATTGTGCTAATGCAGGTAAGGTAGGTGGTTCAACAAACGCATGGTATTTTTATGAGGACAACACTGCCGATTATGCAAGTATGATTACAGAATATATTTATTGGGCAGTCAGTTCTAATTTTGGCATGCATGCTTCCGAAGCTGGACGCCAGAAAGCTCAGACTGAATGGTGCCCGCACACGAAGTCCAAATTGCAAGAGCAAGATCCAACGGTATATAATTTAATAAATAATTCCGAATACGCATTCCCAACAAGTAAAATGCCCATCGCAGATTATCGCTTTCGATCTGTTACTCTAAGCGACATCAGTTATTTTTAATTATTTTGATAAAAGCAGATAATACTAAGTCTGAAGTAAGCCATGAAAATACCAAAAAAATCCAATTACTCTGCGGTCTCTCTTGGCTACTGTTGATTTTATCAGGCTGTAGTGGAGGTGATAGTAGTGGTGAATCGAGAACAAAAGCGACTAAACCCAATACAGTTACAGTCCAGCCCAGAGCTGGTTTGAAGGGGTTTGCATCTGGCACAGGTGCACTCGCCCCACTAGTACCATTTGCGGTTGACGGTACAGGTAAAAAATTACTTGCAGTCTACATGGTGGGTAGCGATTTGGAGGGGAATAATGGAGCAGGCACGACCGACTTTAAAGAAATGGTGGCTGCTACAGGTGCAGAATTAGATAATTTGGAAGTAATAGTTGCCTTTGGAGGAGCTTCTAACTGGAAAGGAATGTGGTTTGCCAATCTAGACCAGATTCGAAACGATTCTTTGGATGGTGCTTTTAGCAATGAGTCTGAAAGCGAGTACCTTTATGCAGCTCCTCAAGCCCATATGGGTGATGCAAGTTCCTTGAAGTTTTTTCTCAAGTTTTTGGATTCATACACCAATTTTGATCAGAGAATGCTCGTATTTTGGGACCACGGGGCCAATCTTGAGGGCTTTGGAAATGATGAAAACTTCAACAATGATCCTTTGCAACTTAAAGAAATTGAGGATTCATTGGCTACCACTACCCAAACTTACAATGTGATTGGCTTTGACTCTTGCTTAATGGCGACTTTGGAGGTGGCAAAAGTTGTTAGAAGTAAAGCAAATTTTTTGCTGGCTTCTGAAGAACTAGAACCTGGTCATGGCTGGAATTGGAAACATGCTTTAGAAGCCTACGCTGCTGCAGACAACGCCACAGCAGCAGCCAAAAGTATAATTGATAACTTTGTCGCCAAAGATTCTCATCCTTACGAAGATTCAGGCAAGACACTTTCTGTGGTGGACCTAAGCAAATACGAAGATGTGGTCAATCACTTAGATGCAGTGCTAGAGAATTTAACAGAGCAACTGCAGGGAAGTGATCCAATAGTTATCAGTGCTCTAAACAATAGTACATCAAAAACCCAAGCATACGGGAAATCAGCTCAATCAGGTACCCGCTCCTCTGTTGATTTGAAGCATATGAGCCATCTGACTCAACAGAGAGTGACTGGAGATGATCAAAAGAGCCGCCTAGCAGCATTGATTGCTGCGATTGACGATTATGTTGTCTATAGCAAAGAAGATGGTACTCGCCCTAACTCATGGGGAGTTGCGATTGATGCTCCTGAAAATGCAGTAAAGCCAATTGGGGCCCTGACGGATTATTACAACTCACTGAGAGTTAGTGAAAACTGGGTCAATTTTGCTAAAGTTTACAGTACAGCGAAAGCTTCTGATACAACAGCGCCCATAGTGGCCAATTATGTAACAGAGACTAATGCTGCCAATGTAAGTTTTGACTTAGAAAATTGGGATGAAGAATGGGACACTAGTTGGGCTGCAGAAGAAGGCGCTGCTTCAGAAGGAGAGCCTACTGCGCAAGGAGACTCATCTATTTTTTGTGAGGATGAACTTTCTACAGAGCGAAGTAATCGGGCAGCACGATACTTACCTTTCCTGATCGGAGATCGGCGCAATACTGTTAAAGTGAAAACTAATCGAAATGCCCGAAGTTGTGTGAGTGGAGCAACAGAGGGAGCTTTGGCAACTTTTGAAGATCCTAACCTAAGTTTGGTGAGAACGATCTATGGGATTTCAGAAGAGTATGAGGAAGGAACTTACTTTTCTGTAATTGCGGAACTGAATGCTTATCCGACTCAGGCAGAAGGCCAGTACTTCACTCCAGAGTGGGACCAGCGCTGGTATACCATCAAAGTGAACGCTGATGAATCAATCTTCATGCCTCTCTACTTTGAAGATCAATACCAAGAAAATGGACAGACTTACAGTGTGTATGTTGGGGAGATTGATTACTACGATTCGGAAAAGGACTATGAAGCACTGGGTTATGATTTTCCCGCAGACTACGCGTTGCTCAGATTGGTGGTCAATGAGAGCAGTGAAGTTACCCAATATGGCATTCAAACCTACAAACTTCAGTTCCGGGATGAAGATGATGAAGAAGGATATATTCTGATCGACAAGACAACAGAAACTTTTAAGCCTAACGATAAGCTTCAATTCTTTACCTACGCTTTTAACTTAAATGATCTTGAAACTGGTGAAGAGTGGTTTGAAGTCAGCGAAGTAGTTGAGGTAACGCAAGTTCCAGAGTTTAAGCTAGAACTATTAGAGTTGGCGGATGAATTTGGTGAATCTGTCACTTTCCAATATGTAATGTACGGTGAGGATGCTAATGGAAATGGGGTACTCACAGATCTAAGTACAGTTGCTGAAAATGGAGATGGCACTTTAGAGACTGAGAACAACAACAGCGGGGTGATTGGGGCTGCCAGCGAATCCATTTGTGAGCAGGCTGGACAGAATGATGAGCCAGTTTGCTATGTGATCAATGGTACCCAAGCAAAAATGTATGGAGTATTGCTGGATGATTCTCTTACTAAGTTTCAGGAGCTACAAAGTAATTATCCAAGTGTGAGAGAAATCGTGCTAATGGATGTGCCAGGTTCTGGGAACGATAATGTGAATTTATCAGTGGGACGAGCACTTCATAAGGCAGGTTTCAATACACGAGTTGAAGCAAACAGCATGATAGCATCTGAAGGGGTTGATTATTTTCTTGCGGGCAACCAGAGGATCGTAGTCAGTGGTGCCAAAATCGGTGTTCATTCATGGGCTACTGATGACGGAGCAGAAGGTAAGGACTTGCCTCAGGATGATCCACAACATGATCCATACCTGAGCTACTATGAAGATATAGAATTCGTGGAAGGAAGAAATTTTTATTTCTTCACTCTGGATGCGGCCGCATCTGATAGTATGCACTACATGACAGACGCAGAAATTCTGCAGTACGGTTTAGCGACTGAATGAGCTTCACGAAGACCAAAAAAATCTAGGTTCTAGCTAATTTTATTTTTCAAAAATAGGCGCTCCATATTTTGGTAAAATCCCGACCAGTGAATTCTCTGTCTTCGCTGGTCGAATAGATTGTGTCTTTTAGTTATTAGAGTTTGAAAGGTACAACCTTCTGTCGCTGCTCTCCCAAGCCACTGATGCCCAGGGTCATCACATCACCAGCCTTTAGGAAAACCTGCGGCTTCATGCCAGAACCAACTCCAGGAGGCGTACCGGTAGTAATGATATCACCAGCAAACAAGGTCATGAATTCGCTGACATAGCTGATGATTTCCTTGACAGGAAAGATCATCGTTTTGGTGTTGCCTGTCTGCATACGCTTGCCGTTGACATCCAGCCAAAGTTCTAAGCTCTGTGGATCTGGTACTTCATCACGGGTCACCAGATAGGGGCCTACCGGACCAAAGGTGTCACAACCCTTACCTTTGTCCCACTGGGGACCGCGCTCCATCTGGTACTCTCGCTCGCTGACATCGTTCACCAGCACATATCCTGCGACGTGATCCAGAGCGTCATCTTGGGTCACGTAGCGGGTTTTCTTACCGATCACGATTCCCAACTCCACTTCCCAATCTGTTTTGACTGATCCTCGAGGAATCATTACGTCATCATTGGGCCCCTGCAGACAATTGAGCGTCTTCATAAAAATGATCGGCTCCTTGGGAATCGGAGAGTTGGTCTCCTTGGCGTGGTCCGTATAGTTCAGGCCAATCGCAACAAACTTGCTGATATTGGTAACAGGACAACCAAACCGTGGTTTGCCTGGAACCAGTGGAAGTTTGCTAAGATTCATGCGACTCAGTTCGGCAAGGCCCTTGTCTGAGAGAAATTGCTCACTCCCCTCGTTGACCAGACCTGCTAGAGATCGCAGATTACCATCACTGTCAATAATACCTGGTAGTTCCTTACCCTTGGCCCCATAGCGTACTAGTTTCATGGATTGCACTCCTAGAATTGAATTCGAGAAATTTGGAAGAACTGCGAATTGTTAGCTGAACTAGATGCAAAGCGGAAGTCGAAACCAAGCACTCTTTTTGGAAAGAGGTTCTCCGATGTTTTAATGATCAAAGATGGGGTTTGGTCTTGACTGAAGACTACCAATTGGTTGATAACAACGGTTTAGCAAAGCCACTATGTTCCGCTTAGCGGTTTACCTAAGCGAGATCCGCTTTACGCATTGAAATCAAAAATCATGGAGTTTAAAAATGGCGATGATAGCAATGGCATTACCGATCTTACCGGGCAAAAAAGAGGAGTGGCAAAAGTTTCTGGACCAAGGTTTTAATGGCCCTGGTCGGGCTGAAACTGTCCGAGTTCGGGATGAGGTAGGAGTACACGAGAGATCTTTTCTGCAGGAAACTCCAGGCGGCGACTTTGTCATCATTACCCTAGAGGGCAGAGACCCGCTGGCTAGTTGGGCAAAGATGATGGAATCAATGCCTGAGGAAATGAAGCAAAAAGCAGCAGAGTTTCATGGTATGGATTTGAAAGCACCACCCCCACCTATGCCTAAGCTAGTCTTTGATTCTTGGGAATGAGACTAGTTAGACTGCAGGATCAGCATGTTTAAATAGCTTCAGCACTCGTAATGCTCCAGAAATTGTACTCTCAACATCTGTTTCCATGCCTCTGTGATTGGGCGCTTTCCAGTAGCGAGTTAGAGCCCCTCAGAAAATCTTGTGTGGGAGCGGTGCATGGAAGAGTTTTAGAAATTGGGTTCGGCACAGGCCTGAATCTGTTGCATTACCCTGAGACTGTTCAAGAGATACATGCCGTGGATAACAACCCAAAGATGCACGCGAGGGCAGCAAGACGCATTGCGCAGACAAATATTCCGATTTGTCAGCACGAACTGGAAGGAGAATCTTTGCCTATGGAGAGTGAGAGTTTTGACTGTGTTGTCAGTACATTCACTCTCTGTAGCATTGCCTCAGTACAGCAAGCAATGAGTGAAATTTGGCGGGTGCTAAGACCTGGAGGTCGTTTCCATTTTTTGGAACATGGTCTGTCTCCTGATCCAAAAGTAGCAAGTTGGCAGGAATTTATGAATCCATTTCAAAATTTTATTGGGGATGGGTGCCATTTGAATCGACCTATCGAAAGCATCATTCGCTCACAGCGTTTTGTAATGAAACCAGTTGAACATTCCTACTTGAAGAACATGCCTCGTATTGTTGGATGTATTTATCAGGGCCAAGCTCTGAAAAGCAAAGATTGTTGAATC
>DJYX01000091.1:0-18287 GCA_002450295.1 Deltaproteobacteria bacterium UBA6967 | reverse complement strand
TAATGAATATTTGTGTGATCACAACTTTTGATTGTTCGTTCGAAGAATTCAAAGCCATGGTCGGTGAATTTGAGAAAGAAATGCAAAAATGTGTTTCTGAGTGGGAGATTGCTAAGATCAATGATCACAAGGCAGTTGGGTTAATGAACGTCACAGATATGGAAATGTTTACGGCAATGATGTCGTCACCAGAGGCCGCTGAGGTTGATGCCAAGTACAACATTGTCGATACGATTTATTCTATGGATAAAATCTCATAGCCAGCATTTCGTCAGGCAATGGATGGTTTCTCCTACACAAAAATGCGGCTATGCTGATTGAAAAATTGGCGTCTACAAATCCCACGACCTTCGCATGTATGCATGGTAGTGCTTGGAGCGGTGATGGGGCGTCTCTGCTCAGAGAATTGTGCAAAACGCTAACGGAATGAAATACTCCATAATTCAATCTTTCGAGAGAAACTTTATCAAAATTTTGACTGCCCTACTTGTTTGTTTTCAACTCTGGAGCTGTAGCGTTTCAAGAGATTCAAAAAATTCTTCAGAGATAGATCTAAAAGACTCTTCAAACGTCGATATTCTAGGTACCACAAGACTGAAATTAAACCATGAAGGTGTCCTCCGGGAAACACTGGTCTATGTGCCAGAGTCCTATGAGGGAACACAAGATGTTCCGCTACTACTGAATTTCCACGGATACGGAGGCTATGCCGCAAACCATTTGTTGACCGCTGATTTTCGTCAACTTGCAGAAGAGCAAACATTCCTGCTTGCTTACCCCCAAGGATCCTTGCTCGACGGTTCTCCCCACTGGAACCCGTCTCCACCATCTGCAACCAACAAAAGTACGGTGGATGACTTCGGATTCATCGAGTCGTTACTCGACAACCTGAGCGTGACCTACCGAATCGATGAAGAAAGAGTTTATGCTGTCGGATATTCGAATGGTGCCATGCTCGCTTTTGGCCTTGCTTGCTATCTTGGTGAACGGATTGCTGCGGTCGGTTCGGTGTCTGGAACCATGTTAGAAGACATCGGCGATCTTTGTCAGCCACCTCATCCAACTGCCGTGATTACACTGCATGGGACCCAAGACTACATTCTACCCTACGCAACAAACGATGGTACTACTCCAAAAGGGGATTCTAGTGGCTATGTATCTGCGGAAGGTGTGGTCGAATATTGGGCAGATTTCAACCAGACTCAATCCTCTCCCACTGAGGCAACAACGATAAGCAGTGGACAGACGGTGCATTCCTTTATTTATGCTGAAGGGCAAGGAGGTATCGAAGTACAGCATTACCAAGTTGTTGGTGGCGAACACGTTTGGTTCGATCTTGAAATTGCAGGGTTTGGAACCAATGAGCTGATTTGGAATTTTTTGTCACGCTTCCGTTTGTAAGGACTGAAAGACACCGATAGGATTCAAAGATTTTGTGCTGTTGGTTGAAGTAAAAGACATGGCCTGCTACAAATTTGATGGTTAATTGTAGTTTCCCAATAAAACATGCTCGGCTCGAGCAAACTCTTGCAGCGCTGGTTTCTCTAAGGGCAAGATAAAGAAAGGAAGATTTCGAACAAACAGATTGTACAAACCATCTTTAATCTCTTTTTCTTGCCGAATTTGGCCGAAGAAATTTGTTTTTGGAAAATCTACGAATACAGTTTTTCATGTGAGGAAAAGCCGTTGGCTCTTTCGATTTTTTTGAAAGAGGGACTAGATGAAGAAGTTTACTTGGTCGTTCTTGGGACTACCGCTGTTTCTCTATGTTGGCTACCTAGTCTTGTACGCATTCCTTTGAAGCGACAACTATCCACAGGAATATTTGTCGACGATAAACAGCCTCATCGAGGTTGCTGGACTTTTTTGAGGAGAATCTAGTGATGAAGGCGAGTAAGTTGATCAAGCTGTGGCTCATGGTAACTGCATTTTGGGGAGTCTTTATCTTTGGCTACTCCATTGGCAAGGATGGTTCATTGAGTTCATATTATTTGTATTTCTGGCTGTTGACTTCCTTCACGATCTTTGTCATCTGCTGGCTCACCATCCTACTCATGCGCAGCTATAGGCGACAAGTCAACACATGAGGTGGTATAGATAGGCAAGCTAGGAGAGGCCTCCTGATTAGTTCTGGTGCCTACTCTTTAGCTTGGGAAGCATCCATCCCTTCCTAGTTGGAAACAGATTGGGACAACCTCGCAAATCCCACTGGTCAGAGATTGCCAAACTTCTCTGGATCCATTCAAACACTTATCTGAAATGGTTAGTACGAGACAAAGCCCTCGTTTCTATGTTCTGGCTAATCATTCTAATAACAGTAATTTTTGGATGTCTTACAATGCTCACCCTCGTAATTCAGGAAAGGGTTTAGTCAACCTAACGTAACTAACTCTACACTTCTTCTCTTAACTTTTCCGATTAGTCTGTTTCTGAAGACAGCTAGAGAATCGTTCCTTTTGGTAAAGTAGCCCTCCTCTGCCTGTTGAGTACTCCAAGAACGTATCTACAATGCAGGCGGAATGAACCAACCAAAAAGCTCCCCCCAACTATCCCTGCTGTTGGATGGTCCAATCTCCTATATGCTCTGGAAACTGGCTGGACCAAATGTACTTGGTTTCGTAATGATGATCCTGGTGACATTCTTCGATGCCTGGTTTGTCGCAGATTTGGGAACTGTAGCACTGGCAAGCCTGGCCCTGGTGTTTCCTTTTCAAACATTGATCGTCTTTATGGCAGCTGGAGCAATTGGAGGAGGGGTGACTTCGGCCATTTCCAGAGCGCTTGGGAGAGGTACGCTCAGTGAAGTGAGTGCCCTAGCTTGGCATGCTGTGGTGATTGGTATCAGCATGTCATCGCTCTTCATTCTGACCTTGGGTCTCTTCCCACAAGAGATTTTTCAAGGAATGGGTGGAACCGGTGAAGTGCTGACAGGAGCCGTGAGCTATGCCCAAATAGCGTTTGGCGGTTCAATTGTTACTTGGATGCTCTATATTCTGGCTGCCGTCTTTCGGGGGAGTGGAGACACACTTACACCAGCTAGGATATTTGTCATTGGCAGCAGCTGTCAGATCTTCTTTTCCGGTGCATTCACCCTTGGTTGGGGGCCTTTCCCTGAGATGGGAGTGATCGGTCCGGCAATCGCCTTGATTATCTGCCATGCTGGAATGGCTCTTTTTCTGGCAAGTCATCTCTATTTGGGCAAAGGCCTTCTCCAACTGAAACCGTCCCCACTACGGTTGGTTTTTTTCATTGATATCATGCGTGTTGGTGGAATTGGCCTGATCAACAACGTCACCGTTGCCTTCAGTGTAGTGGTGGTTACGGCAATTTTAGGGCATTTTGGAGCAGCAGCGCTGGCTGGATATGGTTTGGGAAGCCGACTGGAGTTGATGCTCACACCTCTGGTCTTTGGAGTTGGTTCGGCTCTGACCGCTGGAGTTGGTGCAAACGTTGGTGCTCAGAATTTTCAGCGAGCTCGCAGCATAGCTTGGGCAGGAGCCAGCATTGCGTTTCTGGTAACAGGTGGAATTGGTATCATGGTGGCAGTCATTCCAGAACTTTGGCTGGATTGGTTCACGGCAGATGAGGCGGCCTACGAGGTCGCTGTGCTGTATTTGGCGATTGCCGGACCGTTCTACGGGTTTTTCGGTGCTGGTCAGGCGTTGTACTTTGCCAGTCAGGGTACTGGGCGATTGTTGCTGCCGATATGCGTTGGTGTTGTACGCTTCCTGACTATTTCCCTAGTAGGTCTTGTGGCGGTTTTGGTGGACTGGCCGATTCAAGTGGTCTTTGCAGGAGTCAGCGCTGGATTATTGGTAACCGGTATTGGCATGGCTCTCTGCTTATTCAGTCCAGATTGGCGACCTCGTCTGCAAACCAGCAAAAACTAATCGTAAAACTTCTCTACTAGCTTAATGCTGTTGGGGAACATTGAATTTCACTAATGAGATCATTCAGCACTTCCTCTTTTGAACCGACTGGCTCAGAAGAACGTAAAAATCACCTACGAACCCTGAAGTCCTTGGTTGTCTATCTCTGGCCCCAAGGCCGTCTGGATCTCAAAATTCGAGTAATTCTGGCGCTGGCGAGTCTTGCACTGGCCAAGGTAGTGACGGTTTATGTGCCGTTTCTCTACAAGGAAGCAGTCGATCAGCTGTCACTTGAGGAGACTCTGCTGGTCCTTCCTCTCGGAGTGATCCTCGCTTATGGGGGTGCCCGTTTGCTCCAGCAGGCCTTTGTGGAATTTCGAGACTTCATCTTTGTTCGAGTATCTCAACACGCTCAGCGAGAGATTGCCTTGTCCACTTTTCGACATGTGCATCAACTATCGCTCAAATTTCATCTGGAACGGCAGACAGGTGGCCTCTCGAGAGTGATTGAGCGAGGAGTGGGGGGAATACAATTTCTGCTGCGTTTTATTCTCTTCAACATCTTGCCAACGTTGATCGAGATCACGATGGTCACGGTGATTCTTTTTGTGCAGTTTGATTGGCGCTTCTCGGCAGCTACGGCAGGTACGATCGTGGCCTATGTCCTGTTCACACAAATCATTACGGATTGGCGGCTACAGTTTCGACGAACAATGAACGCAAAGGATTCGGAAGCCAACACCAAGGCGATTGATAGCTTCCTCAACTTTGAGACGGTCAAGTACTTCAACAACGAGGAACATGAATATCGCCGCTATGATGAAGCACTAGCCGGTTATGAAAAGGCTGCCGTGACCAGTCAGACGAGCTTGTCGTTACTGAATCTTGGGCAAGGCGCAATTGTAGCGGTCGGGTTGATTCTCGTGATGTGGATGGCTGCTGCCGGAGTGATCAGCGGAGACAACACGATCGGTGACTTTGTGATGGTCAACACTTTCCTGATCCAACTGTACCTGCCGCTGAATTTTCTGGGGGTGGTCTATCGAGAAATCAAACGCAGTCTGGTGGATATGGACAAGATGTTCGAGTTGCTGGAGCACAAACCGGATGTAGTGGATGCTGCGAATGCCCGGGAATTGGGGGTTGGTCCGGGTCAGATTGACTTCGAGAATGTTTCCTTTGGTTACAGTGAGGAACGCGGGATTCTGAAAAATATTAGCTTTCAGGTCCCACCAGGGAAAACTGTCGCTATTGTTGGGCCCAGTGGTTCTGGCAAGTCAACGATTTCACGACTCTTGTTCCGATTTTATGATGTCGATCAGGGGAGAATCACTATCGATGGGCAAGATATCCGAGATGTCAGCCAATTGAGTTTGCGCAAAGCGATCGGCGTAGTGCCTCAGGATACCGTACTGTTCAACGATACGATTGCCTATAACATTCACTATGGTAACCCAGAGGCACCTTGGGAGCAGGTGCAGGAAGCTGCTCAATTGGCCCAGATCCATGGCTTTGTGGAGAGTTTGCCCAAGGGCTACGAAACTGAGGTGGGCGAACGTGGTCTGAAGCTCTCTGGAGGAGAAAAACAACGGGTTGCGATTGCTAGAACCATTCTCAAGGGCCCACGCATTCTGATCTTTGACGAGGCCACCTCGGCCTTGGATTCTCACACAGAGAAGGAAATCCAGGAATCCTTGCGTGAGGTTTCCAAGGAACGGACAACACTGATCGTAGCTCACCGCCTCTCCACGATCATTGATGCTGATGAAATTCTTGTTCTCCGACAAGGGGAGATCATGGAAAGAGGTCGTCATGAAGAGCTGCTGAAGCTCGGAGGGGAGTACTCAGAAATGTGGAAGAAACAGCAGAAGAGTGAGGCTCAAGAACAACAGGCATCTAGCATAGAGAACCAGCCTTGAGCGTTTTCTCAATGAATTTTTGATTGATGTTATAAATCAATAGAATGTACTGACTGGGAATCCCTTGCTAATCGATTTTGTCAGGATGGTCAGACGGTAAGTCATCTCGATTCAATCAAAAATCCCCATCGTTCATATTTTCATTCAGTAATCGGAGGTAACATGAGTCTAAAAATTATCAATATCCAGGATGATCAGGGAAGAGATTGTGCGATTCGAGATATCCGTGCTTTCCAGAAACACCTTCAACTGTTTCATCGCACGGGTGTCTCGGTGCATGACGAAGATGGACACTACTTTACAGTGGATGACGCCTTCCGTCAGAAGATCGATAAATTGGTAGAAGAAGCTGATCGCTCACACGGTTGAACAACAGTTGTTTGATCAACTGCCTACCAGAGACTTTTCCTTGCTGTTCGGAGCAAAATTCGAGAGACTTTTTGCTTCCTTAAGAATTTAGTCAGCTACCGTTCCGCTGTTTGTATTGGCTGTGTCGTTCAGCCTAATTGTCCAGACGGATATACCAGAAGACTTTTCCGTCATTCCTTTCAATTGGAGATCTACTGATGAGCTTTATTCCACAAGGCGCCAACCTGATCAATGGTAACTGGGTCCGTAGCCTGGACAGTTTCGCTTCGCAACCAGTCAGCGGAGCCCCACAATCCTTCAGCGTGGCGACGGAAGAACAGGTACATCAGGCATGTGTCGCTGCAGAAGCCGCCTTTGCCTCTTTTTCTCAAACGTCTCGGCAGCAACGAGCCGAACTGCTCAATGCGATTGCTGATGAGATTGAGGCACGAGGTGATGCTATTACTGAGATTGGAACCAGCGAAACTGGCTTACCTGCAGCCCGACTTCAAGGTGAACGAGGCCGAACGACAGGCCAACTGAGATTGTTCGCTCAGCACATTTTGAATGGGGACTACCTGGACCGACGGCATGATGGGGCTTTGCCAGATCGTCAACCTCTCCCACGACCTGACCTAAAGATGGTTCAGCGTCCGGTGGGTCCAGTGGCGGTTTTTGGTGCCTCGAACTTCCCATTGGCCTTTTCCACGGCAGGAGGTGATACCGCTTCTGCTCTCGCTGCGGGTTGTCCTGTGGTTGTCAAGGGACATGAAGCACATCCAGGCACTTGTGAAATTGTGGCGGATGCGATTAGGGCTGCAATTGAGGCTACAAAGATGCCAGCAGGTGTCTTCAGCCTGGTTCAAGGAAACGCACGACATGTTGGCCAGACACTAGTCGAGCATCCCTGCATCAAAGCCGTGGGCTTCACTGGATCTTTACGCGGAGGACGGGCTCTCTTCGATCTTTGTGCGCAACGTCCAGAGCCCATCCCATTCTTTGCCGAGATGGGTAGTATCAATCCGGTCTTCATGCTGCCAGGTGCATTGGCTCAGCGTGCCCAAGCGATTGGCCAGGGCTGGGCAGGCTCGTTGACAATGGGAGTCGGTCAATTCTGTACGAATCCTGGTATTGCAATAGTACTCTCTGGTAGTGATGCAGATGCCTTCGTCAAAGCCAGCCAGGAAGCACTAGCTGGTGTCACCGCGCAAACGATGTTGACTGATGGCATTGCCAATGCCTATCGCCAGGGTTGCCAACGAATGCGGGGAGTCAGTGGGGTAACCGCGTTGTTGACCAGTGAGGGATTAGAGCGTAGCGGCAGTCCCTACTTGTTGGAGACCACTGCAGCAAATTGGCTAGCAAATCCAGAGCTTGGCCACGAGGTCTTTGGACCGCTGGGTATGGTAGTTCGAGCGGAAAGTCCAGAGGAAATGCTACAAATTGCTGAGGCCCTGGAAGGGCAATTGACCTGCACACTGCAACTAGAAGATTCAGACATTCCAGCGGCTCAAGACCTGCTTCCAACGCTAGAGCGCAAGGCGGGACGCCTGTTGGTTAATGGCTTTCCGACAGGTGTGGAAGTCTGCGATAGCATGGTGCACGGTGGACCCTATCCGGCTTCCACCAATTTTGGAGCCACCTCGGTCGGCACCATGGCCATCCGGCGTTTTGTCCGGCCCGTCTGTTACCAGAATTTCCCAGACGCTCTGCTGCCTGCCGATTTGAGCACGAACTGAAAACACATTTTATACTAACTGAGAGAAACGATGCAACTGGAAGCCGCAGCCATTCTCACGACAGATGCAGAGCAAGCCTGCCTGATCGGTCGTGTTTGGAACCCAGAGGTCTCTGGGCCTTGTGTGGTAGTTTATCGGGATGGTGACTTGCTTGATATCACTCCCTCTTTCCCAACTGTTCGTGATCTGCAGGAACAGTCTGATCCAGCAGCTGCAGTGGCTCAAACTACAGGGCCTAGCCTGGGCTCGTTGGTAGAAATTTTGGCAAACTCACTGGAGCCCACAGTGAATCCTGATCGTCCCCGTTTATTGGCGCCGGTTGACTTGCAGGCGGTCAAGGCCTGTGGGGTGACCTTTGCCGAGAGCTTGCTGGAGCGGGTCATCGAGGAGCAGGCCAAGGGAGATGCCAAGCAGGCAGAACGGATTCGAGAAGAGGTTCAGAGCCGAATTGGCTCAGACCTTTCCCAGGTCAAACCGGGCTCAGAGGCTGCTCTGGAATTGAAACAATTACTGATTGAGCGAAAACTCTGGTCACAGTACCTCGAAGTCGGCATTGGTCCGGATCCAGAGGTCTTCAGCAAGGCTCAGCCGATGGCTTCCGTTGGTTTGGGCGCCTGGGTTGGCCTGCACCCAATTTCCAGTTGGAATAATCCGGAACCAGAAGTGGTGCTGGCGATTAATAGTCGTGCAGAAATTGTGGGTGCGATGCTGGGTAACGACGTCAATCTACGAGATGTGGAAGGACGCTCAGCCCTGTTGTTGGGGAAGGCCAAAGACAACAACGCTAGTTGCTCACTGGGTCCGTTCCTGCGGTTGTTTGATGAGAATTTCAGCTTGGAAGATGTCAAGCAAGCGGAGGTACAGTTGGAAATCGTCGGCCCCGAAGGATTCCGTTTGGAGGGAAGCAGTTCCATGAACCGGATCAGCCGGAGTCCTGAAGAGTTGACTCAGGCGACGATTGGCTCTCATCATCAGTATCCGGATGGCCTGGTACTGTTTTTGGGAACGATGTTTGCGCCTACGAAGGACCGAGATACTCCGGGGGGAGGCTTCACTCATAAGGTTGGGGATTGGGTGACCATCAAGACTCCTTGTCTCGGTGCGCTCAGCAACCAGGTGGCCCTCAGTCCGGACTGTCCTCCCTGGACCTTTGGCACTGCAGATTTGATGCGTAATCTGGCTCGTCGGGGACTGCTCAACTGATGTAGGCAGATCCTTTGGCCCTTTGAGAGTTGAACATTCTTGGAGGTTGAGATGCAAAGCAGACAAGACTGGCAAAAGTGGCTGTCAGGCTTGCCCAAGTGTGAGTTGCACCTGCACATTGATGGTTCTCTGCAACCCGAACGACTGCTGAAACTAGCAAAGAAAAACTCGGTGGCACTGCCCTATCAAAGTGTGGAAGAGATTGAAGCAGCCTATGATTTTGAAAACTTGCAGAGCTTCCTCGATCTTTATTATCTCGGTGCGTCTGTGTTGCGTGATGAAGAGGACTTCTACCACCTGATGCGGGACTACCTGCTCAAGTGCCGGGAACAGAACATCGTCCATACTGAGATCATGGTGGAGCCACAAACCTACTTCCCTCAAGGGGTCTCTCTAAAGACGATGCTGTCCGGGTTTGAGTCCGCAATCCAGGAAGCGCGAAAAGACTGGGGCCAGTCAGCTTTGTTGATTCTTAGCTTTCTCCGACACTTGTCAGAAGAGGAAGCGCTGGCTTTACTTAAGGACGTGGAACCTTACCGCGAACATTTCGTCGCAATTGGGCTGGCTAGCTCAGAAATGGGGCATCCTCCAGAAAAGTTCGCCCGACTCTACGCCCAAGCTCAGGAACAGGGCTATCGTCGGATTGCCCATGCGGGTGAAGAGGGCCCTCCTGCCTATGTCTGGGGAGCTCTCGATCTACTAAAGGTTCACCGGATTGATCATGGAGTTCGTTCTGCAGAAGACCAAAAGTTAATGCAAAGACTTGCTGAAGAGCAGGTGCCGCTAACTGTCTGTCCCCTCTCAAATATTCGCCTCTGCGTCTTCCCAGAAATGAAGCAGCATAACCTGCTACAGTTGTTAGATGCGGGTCTTTGTGTGACGGTTAACTCAGACGATCCTGCCTATTTTGGTGGTTACTTGAATGAAAATTTCTTCGCATTGCACCAAGATCTTGACCTCACTCAAGAGCAGGCCTTGCGCTTGGTTCAGAACGGATTCAATGCTAGCTTCCTTCCACAAGTAGAAGTTCAACGCCATCTTCAAGCCGTAGACGAGTACAGTGCAGCAACTGCGTGAATGGTTTTTTGCTCAACCCTACCTGCTGTTGACCTTGGTCCCTTTGTTCTGGGGTGGCAATGCGGTAGTGGGTCGAGGAATGACCGAGTTCATCTCGCCAATCACGCTCGCCTGGATACGCTGGACGGTCGCTTTTCTCCTGATTCTACCCTTTGCCCTGCCTTCGATACGACGTGACTGGCGAACGATTCGTAGCTCTTGGAAGATGTTATTGCTGCTCTCTCTGCTCGGAATCACGATCTTTAACACTCTCTTCTATGTAGCGCTACAAACAACTCAGGCGATCAATGCGGCGTTGATGCAGTCAGCTGGACCCGCTGTGATTGTGCTGCTTTCCCGGTGGTGGTTTGGGGAGCGTACAAACCAACGCCAATGGTGTGGTCTCCTGCTCTGTTTTTTGGGAGTGGGTTTGGTGCTGTTTCAGGGAAGCTGGGAAGTGTTGCAGAAGTTTGAATTAGTACCCGGAGATCTCTGGTTGTTGCCAGCAGTGTTGGCCTATGCCTCTTACACCACACTCCTCAGGGTCAAACCAGCCATCAGCCTGATGAGTTTCCTAGCGGTTACCTTTGCCCTGGGAGGTAGCATGTTGATTCCCCCGATGCTACTCGAGTGGTATTGGGTAGGATTGCCTCACGGTAGTCCACAACTCGCCTGGGCGGTGGGCTATGTGTCCATATTTCCATCGATCCTTGCGTTTCTCTTTTGGAATCGGGGTATTGAGTTGATCGGCCCTAATTTGGGAGGACTTTTCATCAACTTGGTCCCAGTCTTTGCCTCACTCTTGGCAATTATCTTCCTTGGCGAGAATTTTCAGTGGTACCATGCCGGCGGAATGCTGTTGGTGCTGAGTGGGATGTTGCTCTTCCGCAAGTCAGCCGTTCCCAGATCCACCCAAGAGAAAGCACCTGCCTGAATATTTTGTTTCAAGCCATAGTCAACAACTCGATTTTTCCACTCGCTGGTGAAAATCAACGACCTAATGGAGCCGATGACCCGAACTGAATTGGAAAACGTCCTGAATCCACTGGGACTCACCTTTGAGATCATTGAGATCGACCCGGCGCTGGCAGACACTGCTGATTTTTGTGCTCATTACAACATCCCACTGGATCAGTCTGCCAATACTCTGGTGATTGCATCAAAAGCAGAGCCCAAGACCTTTGTAGCCTGTGTGGTACTGGCCACAACACGTTTGGATGTCAATGGCGCGGTGCGCAAGAAGATGGGTGTGCGCAAAACTTCTTTTTCTACTGCAGAAGAGATGCAGGCCTTGACTGGTATGCAGGTGGGAGGAGTCACTCCATTGGGACTTCCAACAGAGCTACCTTTGTGGATTGATTCTCGGGTGATGGACTGCGAGTGGATTATCGTCGGAGGTGGTGGCCGAGATCTCAAGGTGAAGATGGATCCTCAGGTTCTGTTGAAACTGGGAGGAGAATCAGTCGTTGATCTCGCCAAGACCTTAGCCTAAGCCTCAGGCATTATAGCCTAGCAGTCGGGGTAGCCAGAGTACCAAGTCTGGAGAGAGTACAATGGTTGCGAGGGCCACAAGGAGAGCCATTAGGAATGGAACGATCTCCTTAATAATGCTTCGCAAGGGGATCCCCGTCGTGGCATTGATCACAAAGAGCAGGATGCCATATGGTGGAGTGATCAGGCCAATCATCGAATTGACCACAACGACGACACCAAAGTGAACCAAGTCGATTCCTAGTGCTCGACAGGAGGGAATGAAGAGTGGAATCACTACAAGAATCAGCGTTGTGGCATCCAACACACATCCCAGCAATAGCAAGAGTAGGTTGATCCCCAACAGAAACATGAGGGGTTCAATATCGACTTCCTTGAGGACGCCCGCCAGTTGGTTTGGAATGTTTTCACTGGCCACGATGTAGTTCAGGATAAGCGCCCCGCCAATCACCAGGCCTACCGCAGCAGAGGAACGCGCACTCTCCAACAAAATCTGATAGAGCCCCTTCCAGTTTAGCGACCGATAAAAGAAAGCTGTCAGAATCAGCGCATAGGCCGCTGCAACTGCGGCTGCCTCTGTGGGAGTAGTCGCTCCACCGTAGATCCCAAAGAGCAGAATGACAGGCAGCATTAGTGCAGGAAAGGCTCGGAGTGTTACTCCAGGCATTTCTCTCAAAGGAACTGGAGCCTCAGCTTTCAAGCTTAGTGTCTTGGCCTTATAGGCGATCATTACCATCAGAACCAGTCCCATCAGCAGCCCAGGAATAACACCACCCAGAAACAGATAGCCAATTGATGCATCTGAGACGAGCGAATATAGAACCATCGGAATGGATGGTGGGATAATCGGGCCGATGGTTGCAGAAGCCGCAGTAATCGCCGCTGCAAAACCGGGCGTGTAGCGATTGTCTTTTGTCATCATTTTGATGATGACCTTGCCAATTCCAGCTGCATCCGCAATGGCCGAACCTGACATCCCTGAGAAGATGATGCTGGCCACCACGTTGACATGACCCAGCCCACCCCGGAATCTCCCGACCAACGCCACGCAGAATTGAAGCAGACGATCCGAGACTGTTCCAGCGTTCATGATATTGGCTGCCACGATGAACAGTGGCACAGCGAGTAGCACGAAGCTCTCGTAGAGCCCTTGAATGATTTGCTCAGCTGCCAGAGCGAGATCTTGCCCATTCACTGCTAGAAAAGCGATCGCACCCACGATGATCGAGTGAGCAATCGGAGCTCCCATAGCAGCTAACCCGAAGATTGCCACCAGGCAGAGAATAAAGGCCTCACTCACCGTAATGCTCTGCTGAGTGAGAAATGCCAGCTTCGAAATCTTGGTCTCGAAGGATTTGTACCAGCCGCCAGAGGTAGCGTCCAAGTACTCCAATCATGAAGAGCAGATAAATCCCAAAGATGTAATCCAGGCGGATTTTGAGGGAGGAGCTACTCTCGATCTTCATGAACGCAATGTAATCTGCAGTCGCTGGAAGTGACACAGCATAGGCAACCAAGAACACGATAGTAGCCAGGCCAGCCATCAAACGACGCAATTTACGTGGAGCAGCCAGATAGAGGATGTCAAAGCGTACATGATCCTGATCTCGCAAGAGCAGGCCACAACCCCAGAAAACTGTCCACAGCCAGGTGATCAGACAGGCCTCCAAGGTCCAACTGAGGGGATGGTTGAAAACATAGCGGAAGATGATCTGAAGCATGAAGCTGCAGAACATGGCCGCCAACAAAAGGACGGCCACGCTGTCAGCACCAATCTTCAGCCAACGTAAGAAAGGCACGAAAGGTAGTAATCAGCGAATGGCGTTGACTCGCTCAACAACTCCCTTGGGCCATTCCTTGGAGAAGTCGGAGGCCAGGTACATTTCCTGGGCACGCTTGCGGAAGGCATCCACATTTGGAGTGTAGACTTGCAGCCCTTCATTGCGGAAGAAGTCTTCCAACAAGGCTTCTTGTGACTCGACGTTGATGCTGATCACCATCATTGCGTCGTTAGCTGCCTTCTGTAGTTGGTCTTGCTGGGCAGTGGTCATTCCGTCCCAGGTTTTCTTGCTGAGAGCTAGGAAGTTCATGTCTGCCAGGTGACCAGTCAGAATGATCTGCTTGGTAACTTCATAGAACTTCTTGTCCTTGTCGGTGGGCAGTGGGTTGTCCTGTCCATCGATCGCACCTGTCTGTAGACCTGTGTAAACTTCGGTGAAGGCCATTGGGGTTGGATTGGCACCCAAGGCTTTCCCAAGGAATTGCCAAGCATCAGTTCCAGGCATACGTAGTTTGACTCCAGCCATGTCGTCTGGAGTCATGACTTTCTTATCGGTGCGCAGGTTCAGGTGTCGCTTGCCGAAATACATCACGCCCAGCAATTTGACGCCGAGCTTGTCTTCAGCCATTTGGAAGAATTCCTTGCCGATATCGCTGGTGAATACCTTGCGCTGATGGTCTGCATCACGCAGCAGGTAGCCAGCTGTGAAAACGGACCAGTCTGGAATCAGCTTGGCCAATTCCTGGGCAGAGGTGATTGACATCTCCAGGTTACCCCGGGCAATTGCGGTCAATTCAGTACCCTGCTTAAAGAGAGTAGCGTTGTAGTGAGGTTGGTAGTCGGCAAAGCTGCTAACCTTGGCAGCGAACACGTTTTGTAGACCTTGGCTGCGAAGATCGGTCTCTGTACATGGACAGGACATGCGCAGCGTTACTTTGTCGGCAGCCCAGCTTGGTAAAGCAATCAGGCTGCTACCGAGAACAAGTCCAGCAGTAACAAGTCCGGTCAATAATTTATGGCTGAAGCTCATGGCTAGTCTTCTCCAGATAAAGATGAATGGAACGCTCCAATTGAGCAAATGGGCTTCATTTGATGCCTTGGAAAAGCTGAAATGTCGATCTTTTTCTGAAAATGTAGCTCAGGACAAATCGGCCGTTTGCGTGACGTTAGCGCTTCAGTATTTTAAGACATGTATTCACATGACCATCGCTTTGAGTAGGTGACAAAGTTCTCAAAATCTATCGCTTTTCTTTTTGACTGTCTTATCTTACCCCTTCTGTTTGTATTCCCTATTTTTAGGTAAGTCGCGAACAGTATTGCTTTCAATAGGCATCACTTCGCTAAAATCCGCTCAAACTTTCTTCAATTAGCCATCCATGGACAAAATGATATCTCGCTCAAAAGAGCTAGAAGCTAGCTCTAAGATTATGGTTGGTCTCCTAGGAGCAGGTTTTATTGGACAAATGCACGCCTTGGCTCTGAGAGATGCCGCTACGTCGATGTGGGAACCAAAAATTCACGTACTCCCCAAAATCCTGGCAGAGGTTGATTTCGAGCTGTGTACAAAAGTGGGGGAGCGATTTGACTGGGAAGAATGCACGGAAAATTGGGAGGAAATCGTTGATGATTCAGAGATCGATCTCTTCATCAATGCTGGTCCGAATCACATTCATGCTCAGCCCACGATAGCAGCAGCCAAGAAGGGCAAACATGTCTTTTGTGAAAAACCCTTGGCTTCCACGGCAGATGAGGCCTTTCAGATATGGGATAAAGTTTCAGAGACTGGTGTCATCCAGATGTGTGCGTTCATGTACCGGTCTATTCCTGCGTTGAATCTTGCGCGTGAAATGATTCAGTCTGGCGAAATCGGTGAAGTTCGTCACTTCCGATCGAGGTTTTTACTGAATATGCTTACAGAGGACGGCAACCTCTCTTGGAGATTTAGCAAATCGAAGGCAGGCTTAGGTGCGATGGGAGACCTTGGCTCACACCATGTTGATCAGGCAAGATTTCTTGTAGGTGAACTGGTTCGTGTTGGTGCATTGACCAAGACTTGGTCAACAGACAAACAAAAGAAAATTCTGGATGTGAATGATGATGCCTTTGTGTGTGTAGCTGAATTTGAGAGTGGCGCAACTGCCAGCTTTGAGGCATCTAGAGTAGCAACAGCACACAATCTGGGAGGCTGGATTGAGGTAGATGGAACGAAAAAATCCCTATCATTCCAGATGGAAAGACTCAACGAACTCGTTATCTATGAACCGAACAAGGGACCACGCTCACAACTAGTCACTCAAACAGGACAGCCGTACAGTGATTTCTGGCTTCCTTCCGGAATTCAGGGACAGCATCCTCTGGGATGGAATGAATGCTTTGCTCATCAAGCTCGCCACATACTAGAGGCGATTGCCACGTCGAAACCAATTGCTCCAAGAGCAGACTTTGAAGACGGATACCGAGTCGCAGAAGCGATAGAAACGATTGCAAGGTCTGCAGAATCAGGACGGTTTGAATATGTGAACTATCGGCAACGAGCTAGCAAAAAAGTGAGTTTTGAGCGTACAAAATAAGTTTGTTGCTTTACCCAAGAATGATCTCAACAAAATAATAAGCAGATGAGTGAAATTGATATTGACGAACTCCGTAAAAACTTTGGTCGCCGCTTACGGATTGGATTTATTGGTGGTGGCCGAGACTCTGTTATTGGAGGAACCCATTTGGCCGCAATGCGAGTCGACGGATTTTTCGAGCTCTATGCAGGGGTGTTTTCTATAGACCCTACAGTATCGGAAGCCACTGCAAGAGCTGAATTCCTTGATGCTGATCGAGTTTATGAAAGCTTTAACGAAATGGCCGAAAAGGAGGCACTGCGAGAGGATGGAATTGAAGTCGTATTGATTGCAGCACCGCCCCACATCCATTTTGAAGCAGCAAAAGTATTTCTTACAAAAGGCATCGACGTGATCTGCGAAAAACCAATAGCTGTTAGCAGAGAGCAGGCCTCGCAACTGGATGATCTGGCCCAACAGCACAGTCGGCTGTTTTGCCTCACCCATTGCTATACGGGTTATCCAATGGTTCGTGAAGCTCGTGCAATGGTACGTTCTGGTCAGCTTGGCAAAATTCGAATTCTCGAAGCCGAATTAGCTGCAGGCGATCCAGGTGTTAGTTTCGAACCAGAAAACCCTGCAGATCGACATTGGCGCTTTCGAGAAAACATCATGGGCAAAGGTGCAATTCTCGGGGAGGTGGCCTCGCATGCTCACCACCTACTCCATTACATATATGGCGAAGAGATCAGTGCAGTGTCCACAGAGATGTCTACCTTTGTTCCCAGACGTGAGGTTTACGACAATGCTTATTTGACTACCCGCTATCATAGTGGTGCGCGTGGTCGAATATGGGGGAGCTATATTGCTGCGGGTAATGACCACGGACTGTGTTTCAGAATCTACGGGGAATTGGGTGGTCTGCAGTGGCATCAGGAAGACCCCGAGGTCTTATGGTTTAAGCCCATTGGTGGTCAGGCACAAAGAATCGCCCGAGGCTATCAAAACTTATCTCCCTGGGCGACTCGAGGGAGTAGGTTTCGCCCTGGACATCCAGAAGGCTACGCGTTGGCTTTTGCCAATCTCTATGCAGATTTCGGTTGTGCTGTGATGGCATGCCAACTGGGTTTGCCATATGAACAGTTCTACGAAGCGCTACCAACCACCAGTGATGGAGTTATCACGATGTCATTGATTGAAGCTGCCGTTGCGTCCAATGCCAATGATGGTCATTGGCAGGCAGTCCTCCCCGCTTCGTCAGCAGACAGAATGTAATCAATCGAAAAATGCGATTCTTGAGCAGATAATTGGTATTTGTAATGCGAACCTCTGTAAAAATTTCAATGATATTCCAACTCAAAGTAACTAATTGCGAATCTGCTCAATTCTTCCCAAATCTCCCCAAATACAGGCTTATAAAACCAGTTGCACCTACCAGCGTGATCAGCGAGCCATAGACCCAGATCCATGATGGCGCTACCAGGTCATTGATTAATCCAGCAACAAGTGGGCTAGTCCCCATTGCTACCCGATAGACCATCTCCAGCATTCCCATGTAGCGAGCTCGCATGTTATCAGGCGCCAAGTTGGAGACATAGCTAGTCACGGTTGGGTTGATGACCATTTCCCCAATGGTCGGTACCATCATCGCCACTGTAAAAAACACAAAGGTTTCTAGAAAAGGAATGCTGCCCAGCGCCAGGGCATAGATCAGAGCCCCCACGGCCATCATCAGAAAAGGTGAGAAGCGTGAAGCCCAACGAGTGGTGGAGTACTGGAAGAGTACAACAATCAAAGCGTTCACACTGAAGAGCAGGCTCGACTGGTTTTCCAGGATTTGAAAATTCTGCTTCAGATAGATTGGCATCAGGATGAACATCTCGATGAAGCCCATCACAGAGAAAGTGTAGAAGAGTAAGATGGTGATGAAGCGGCGGTCTTTCCAAACACCCTGGTTAGACCGAGGAGTGTCTTTCTTGACCTCAGGTCGAGTTTCCTGCAGCAGCCAATGTGCCAGTCCAGCGAGGAGCAGTAACAGGGAAGCGGCTGTCCAGAAAGCGGTCTGGAAGGAATGCTCAGCGATGATCCAGCCACCGATTAGTGGACCAGTCACCACGCCGAGATTGATCGCCATACGTAGCAGAGCGTACGCCTGTGCTCGCTGGTGGTTGGGAATTAGGTCAGCCACCATCGCGTTGCCCCCGATGGAGAATAAGGGACTGACAACCCCCATCACCGCCATCAGCACCAGCCAGCTACCAATCGAAGTGGCTTGTGTCATCAACAGCAAGTTTCCAGCTTGTAGCACAAGCCCGGTGATCATCATGACCTTA
>DJYX01000001.1:2431-15065 GCA_002450295.1 Deltaproteobacteria bacterium UBA6967 | reverse complement strand
TCATGGGCAACTGTCAGAGGATCTATGCGCATCCAGTCAGCAACAGGGCGAGGCCAATCTACATTTGGATCATGTGTTGGATCTTCCAGCAATCGCGAGAGGTCTCCGTTGCTGAAGACTCCCAGCAAGTTTTGGTCTTCATCAACAATGATCAACAACCCCAAACGCTTGTGAGCCAATTCAACCACTCCCTGGCGCAAGGAGAGATCTGGAGCCACCAAAGGTAGACGATCCTCGGGAAGCATGACGTCCTCGACTCGAGTCAGTAGACGACGACCCAACGCACCCTGTGGATGATAGAGCGCGAATTGTTCTGGGGTGAATCGCCTCCGCTCCATTACGCATAGTGCAAGGGCATCTCCTAGGGCGAGCAGCGCCGTTGTGCTGGTAGTTGGGGCCAGGGACAAGGGACAAGCCTCTTTCGGTACCTGACAGCTGATATGCAAAGACGCCTGCGTTGCCAGTGGTGAACTCGGATCACGAGTAATTGAAACTGTTTGACAACCAATCGACCGCAAGGAGGGAAGTAACTGAAGCATCTCTTCGGTCGTGCCGCTGTTGCTTAGCAGAATTACCACATCTTGACGAGCAACTACCCCCAGATCTCCATGAACTCCCTCCCCGGGGTGTAAGAACAGAGAAGGCGTTCCTGTACTCGATAGCGTAGCCGATAACTTCCTTCCGATATGGCCACTTTTGCCCATACCGGTGACGACAACCTTCCCTCGACAGGCCAGTAACCACTCCACTGCTGTAACAAAATGTTCATCCAACTGGGCTTCCAGAGCTCTCAGTCCATCCTGCTCAATTCTAAGAAAACCGCGTGCTGAATTGAGAATATTTTGGGATGTTTCTATCTTATTGTTTGTCATCACCAGAATGTTGTCAGAAAAAATTATTGATTTATTTGCAAGAAAACTTGAATGGACCAGAAACTTATCAGTATAGTGGGGCCCGTTGTAGAATTTTGCAAACCATCAACCTTTCGCTGGAGATTCGCATGCTGGAAAGAGGATTCACGCGGACCCTAGTCGCCCTTGTGATGATTGCCCTACCGGCAGTCACATGGGCTGCTGGCAGTGGAGAAAGCTCCGGGCCGGGCAGCCTGGTAGTACCTCTGGGAATGATGCTCTTGGGAGCAACAGTACTCGCTATTCTGCTAAGCTATGTCAAGCAGTCAAGCCTACTCGCCTTCATCGGCGTAGGTGCCATCGGCGGATTTTACGCCAAGTCCATTGGTGCTGGAGATGAATTGATCTCCAAGGAACTGATGAGTGCCTTCATCGATATTGGAATCATCCTGCTGCTCTTCATGGCCGGAATGGAGGTTGACATCAAGGGCATGATCAAGCGTTGGCAGTTGGTACTAATCAACGGTGCGGGCCAGATTACCCTTCTGCTGATTGTCAGTATGGGACTTGGAGTCGCTTACATTGGCATTGGTGCGGACACCTTTGGTGATGGTTGGTTTGCCACTCTCATCTATTTTGCTCTCTGTTTAACTCTCTCTTCGACCATTTTAGTAATTGGTACGTTGAAGAAAACTGGGCAGATGGAAACCCTGCACGGACAGATCGCCCTGGGCTTGATGGTGCTTCAAGATGTTGTTGCCGTTGTTGCCCTGGCAATTCTGCTGAGCCTAGATCCGAGTCGTGAAGGTGGGGGTTCCTTGGGCCTTGAAGTTGCCATGATTTTCTTAAAGATGGCGATCCTAATTGTCATTCTGTACTTCTTCACCAAGTACGTCCTCAACGCAATGTTCAAGTACTTGGCACGCTCTTCTGAGCTACTTTTCATTGGAGCCCTCGGTTACGGAATGGGTGTCGGCGGACTTTGTGAGGTTGTCAGCTTCTCCTCCGGAATCGGCGCCTTCTTCGCCGGTGCCACGCTGGCAGCACTACCCTACCGGCACGAGATTGAGGACAAAGTAGAACCTCTAAAGGCTTTCGGAGTAATCCTTTTCTTCATCGCCCTCGGCTTCGACCTACCTTTCCTTGACGGTGCAGCCATCGTTGGTGGACTCTCCACAGGTGTTGTATTGACCCTGTACCTAGTCATCTTGACAGTGCCACTCATGCTCTTCTTGGGCTACATGGCTAAGATGAAGGGAAGAGCAGCCTTCATGATTGGAGCTATTATCAATCAAAGTTCTGAATTCTCCTTGATGCTTGCTGTACTTTGTCGGCAGTTCGGTATTTTCAACGATGAGTTGTTCATCATTGTCACACTGGTTGTATTGCTGACCTTCTTCCTCTCCTCACTTGGGCATCAGTTTCTGGACCCAATGTATCAAGCCGCCCGCAGTCGCTTACTCTTCATGGATAAGCGCAGCATGGAAGAAGAGGAGGAACATGAAGAATTGGAGATGGAAGACCATGTTGTCATTCTCTCCTTCAATGAACTCTCGATGGAGATTGCTGACTTCTACAGTCAAAATAATCAGAAGGTTCTACTGTTGGATCTTGATCCAGACATTACCGACTACTTCAAGAAGAACCACTCTAACTCCAATATTGTAGCCAAGTACGCAGACATGCAGGATCCCGATGTTTGGGAGCACTTCGCCTTCGAAAAAGCTCGCATTGTCATTTCCTGTCTGGACGAGGGGCAAGAAGCTGAGATCGGTATCTGCCATTACCTGCATGAGAAAAGCGACCATGTGCCCTTCCTGGCAGCGACCAGCTCACACGAAGAAGCACTCGAGTTGTATGAGGCAGGTGTACGTTACGCTATCCAAACTGAATACCTGGCTTCTAAAAGCTTCCGGGATCTGTTTGCTCAGGAAATGGAAAAGGATCCAAAAGATGCCTTCCGAGAAGTTGGAAAAGAGCATTTTGAACAAACCAAGCAGATCCAAGAAGGCATGGGCAGTATTTTCAGTTTGGTCTGATTTCTTCTACCCCTCTAGCAGAGAGAATGACTATGAATCTTTGTCAAAAACTACGTACTTCCTTGGGAGTGCTATTCATCACACTCTTCGTGATGGCCACGCCTGCCTATGCGGCAGGCGGTGGAGCCTTGATCATGTCACTCGGCTTGCTGCTTGGTAGCGCAATGCTGATTTCGATGGTCCTGACTCGCTTCAACCAGCCCATTCTACTTGCTTTCGTAGTAGCTGGTGCTGTGGGCGGTTTGGTCGCTGGGAGTGAAGCGGCGATGGCCATCGCCAATGGTCCTCTGATTGAAGGCTTTGCTGAAATTGGCATCGTCCTATTGCTCTTCATGGCCGGAATGAGCGTCAACCTGCGAGAGATCACGAACCGCAGCAAACTGGTACTCTACAACGGTATCGGCCAGTTGGTAGTTGTGATGGTTGTGATGCTATTATTAGCTGGTGGCATCATCGATGGTATTGGTACTGAAGGTCTCTTCTTCGTTGCTATTTGCCTCTCCCTCTCATCAACTCTGGTGGCCCAGAGCGCCCTAAGCTACTCTGGCTCAGAAGGATCGCTACACGGTCAGTTGGCCGGTGGAATCATGCTATTGCAGGACTTGGTAGCTGTTGTTGCGATTGTCCTGCTAGAAGGCCAGATGCGTGATGCTGGTGGTATTACAGGCATGGGGATGGCGTTCATCAAGATGCTGGTTCTGATGGCAGTCTTATCTTCGCTATCTCGCTACGTTCTGGAGAAAGTTTTTAAATTCCTCAGTGAGTCACCGGAACTGATGTTTGTCACCGCGCTGGGCTACTGCATGGGGGTAGCGGCTGTGTGTGATACTATGGGCTTCTCCCAAGAAGGTGGTGCGTTCTTCGCTGGTGTCTTCCTCGGAATCATTCCACAGAAGCTGGAAATTGAGGATAAGGTCAATCCACTGAAAACCTTTGGGGTGATTCTCTTCTTCCTTACCTTGGGTTTCCGTATGGTCACACTGGAATCTGGAGCAATGGGTAGTGCCTTCGGCTTGGCAGTCGTGCTTGCGGTCATCGTATTGGTTATCAAACCAGTTGCCATGTTGATCACAGGTTGGGCCACTCGTCTTAAGGGACGTCCTGCGTTTTTGCTGGGTGGTACAATCAATCACTGCTCAGAATTCTCATTGATCATCGCATTGATCTGTCGTGAAACTGGCTTGTTCAGTGACTATGTTTTTGCCCTAGTCACCTTGACTGTCTTGTTCTCAATGTTCTTTGCAGCGATCAGTCACCTCTATCTGGGCACTCTCTACAACATGCTGCGTGGCTCATTGCGCTTCATTGACAAGCGAAGCTCCACCTATGAACTGGAAGGAGATTTTGCACTGGAGAATCACGTAGTGGTTCTTTCTTACAATGAGTTAGCTGCTGAAATCGCAGGACACTACGCAGAGAAAGGTGAGAAGGTTTTACTGATGGACCTGGATCCGGAGATCACAGAATTCTTCCGCAAAAAAGAGGATTCGAATATTGTCCCACTTTACGCAGACATGGAAGATCCAGATGTCTGGAAGCAATTTGCTTTTGAAAAGGCGAAGGTTGTCGTTTCCTGTCTTGTTGAAGGACAGGAAATGGAGTTGGGCATTGCAGCCTACTTGGCTGAGCATGCTCCAGACACGCCATTCGTTGCAACCACTTCCTCTCATGACGAAGCACTGGAACTTTATGAAGCTGGTGTGCGCTACGTGATCCAGACAGATTACCTTGCTTCGAAGAGCTTCCGCAAAGTCTTCGAGGAAGAGATGGGCAAGAGCACCAAAGAGGCCTTCCTGCAAAAGGGCAAGGACCATTGGGATGCTACTCGCCAGATCCAAGAAGATCTCGGGGCCATCTTCAAGTTCGTTTAATCCCTCCACCGGGTGTTGCTCCGGCAGCACCCGTCTTCTAAGCACCGTATGTACTACGATGCCTCTATCCTCCTAGTGGATGACTACAAGTTCATCCGAACCATTCTTGAAAGAATGCTGCAACAGCTTGGCTATCAAAACCTCTGCATGGCTGCTGATGGCGTGGAAGCCTTGAATTTACTGCGATTCCAACCTGTCGATCTAGTCATCACTGACTATCATATGCCAGAAATGGACGGCATCGGTCTCTTCCAATCAATGCAGCAGGATCCTGTCCTGGCTAAGATTCCTGTTCTGCTGATCTCTGGTGTTCCTACCGAAAAATTTGCGACACAGGCACTGGCGATGGGAATCCAAAGTACCCTAACCAAGCCCTTCCGTGCAGAGCAACTGGATCAGGAAATCCAATCTCTGCTGACCCGATCTCTCTCCTAAAAATGCTGCGAATCATTCTGCTGCTAGTGATTCTACCAATGATCCTGGGCTTTCTGTTCTCTCGGCTATCTCAGCCTGTTCTGCGCTGGGTTGGATATTCTCTCCTTGTCATTCCTCCTTCCATCGCCATGACATTGTTGCTCGATCTAATTTGAAGGGCGCAGTTCACCGAACACCTTTCGTAAAAATTCTGGTTCCTGTAGACCTTCCAGTGCCCCCAAGAGTTGCCCATCCTGCGCGAAAAAGACCAGGGTAATGCTCCCAACTTGCTGCTGATTCGCAAAAGCCTGCCCCTCTGGACGACTCAGATCTGCAATCAAAAAATCCACGTCAGCCTGAAACTCTCCCTGCAAACTGGCAACTGTGCGTTGGAGTTGGCGACAAACAACACATGTCGGATCATGTACCTGAACTACAACTGGTCGTCCGCTACCAATTCGTGAAAGATCATATTCCTCATCTTCGGAATGCTGTTGCCACCACCAGACTCCTCCTGCACTTATCAGCAAGAAGAGCGTGAGTAATGTGGAACTCCAGGACCCAAAGTAACCACCAAACTTTCGGGGTGTTTTCAATGATTTTCCTGCTCCCACTCCCACTCCTCTTGTTCGAAGTCCTCAGAGGTCTTTGTATTTTGTTGAGATTGTTGAGCAAGAGCTTTGCTGCGAAGCTCACCTAGAGCCTTAGAATAGGAAGAATCTTCAAACAGTTCTGTCTGCTGATGCTGGTAGGGTGCGTGCTGACGAGCCTCCTTTTCAATCTGTAAATGACAACGACTGCAAAGAGGAATTAAGTTTTCCAAGGCATTATTGCCTGGATTCTCGTCGATATGATGAACTTGGAGAGCAATATCGTCCTCATCACCAGATAATTTGCAGCGTGCGCAGCGATTGCCAAACTCTTGACGAACCCACCTTGACATCACTGGCCAGTCAGGATGATAGCGCTCATCTAGAGACATTCCACTCCTGCTGGCGGAATTCCTGCTTTACGACACAATTAAAATTCGATATAAACATTTCCCTCCATCTAAGAATTTTCCTACAGACAGTGAGGTCAAATGAGTGTCAATCGTCAAGAATATTTGGACATCATCTCCATCGTCAGCCATCTTGCCCGCTCTGACGGAGATATTGCAGATTCGGAGAAAAAAGTATTGATGACCCTGTTCAAGGCCATCGGAGTAACTAAGGAAGAGCAGGCTGCGATGAAAGCCAAGACCTCAATTGGGTCGTTATTGGAGGAAATTCAGTCTGATGAAGCCAAAAGTGCTTTGGTCGACACTCTCGCTCTGGTGGCCGGTGCTGATGGAGTGTTTGAAGACGAAGAACGCGCCTTTATTACCAAGGTCATGACGCGGATTGGTATGGAGCCCACTGAACATCCTTACTTTCAGGATGGCGGGGACCTGGACATCAAGACCGTTCGGGCCAACGTCAAACAGATTTTAGAATCACTGAAGAGCGCAACCGCTTAGGTCGATTCACTTCCATCCCGGAAATCACGTAACCAGCGCAAATGCTCCGGGGTGGTGTTTGCCCCTAATCCAAGAATTGCTACTTCCTGCTCCAGTAGTTGCCCTGCCTTACGTTGAAACCAAGGACTTGGTTGTTGCTCCGTCTGCGGCAATTCATCCAGCACTACACTGACTACCCCACACTCACCCACCAACTGTTCGACATCTTCGGCTAAGCCAGGTTGCAGAGCAGAAGCATGCAACCCGACAATGGTACGTCCCAACTGAACCATTTCGAGCAGTCCCTCTAGCCGCTCGCCCAACCGAATATCGGGTGCCAAGCGTAGATGGAACACGCAATCTCGCTGAAAGCTCCGCCGTGCTAAGCGAGCGACTTGCTGCAGTTCCTTGAGTCGGGTAAAGCCTTCTGCCCAGAGCAAATCTGCCCCTGTATCTGAAAGATATACGATTGGAGGGCCATAGACCCGCTCTGCCAAGTGTTCACCCAACTCTGACTGACTCTTAGCCTGCCGTAACAAACCAGCGCTGACGACTCTTCCCAAGGCTTCACGGAGCAGGGCCATGCCGTTGTTATTGATAGCTTCCTCACGATCTTCAATGCCTTGCTGAGTTAGCTCAAGAACATTGGCACCAGCGGTGTTCGTACGAAAAAAATCTGCACCTGCTCGCTGGTAGCTCTTGTAGGCGGCACGGACCCAATCCATTTGCTCTAGATTTGCCAGATACAGCGGCTGATTTTCTGGCAAACCAAACTTTTGTAGAACAGGGACCAGGCTACCCTCACTAAACACTGGAGCATGTTCTTGTAGCCAATCCAGGAGGGAAAAAGTAGGAGGAGTGCTTTCGGTGTTCATCCAACCGTCACTGACTTGGCCAGATTGCGGGGCTTGTCAATATTACGTCCCAGGTCAAGCGCTGCGTAGTAGGAAAGCAATTGAGCCATGGTCATCTGGAGTAACGGCGCCAACCAGGGATGCACTGTAGGCAGTTCGACTGCGTAGTCGAGAACCTCACGGGCATGCCGATCTCCTTCAAAAACAAAACCAGCCAGAGTTCCTCCTCGGGTTCGGATCTCTTCCATCGCAATCAGTGTTCGTCGATGCAAGTCTTGCTGCTCCGGGAGTGGTACAAAAAACAGCGAATGAACCGACTTCTCAATCATTGAAAGAGTACCATGTTTGAGGAATCCTGCCGGCATTCCTTCCGCATGCTGGTAGGTTATTTCCTTCATCTTCAAGGCAGACTCCATCGCTACCGGATAGTACTGTCCACACCCTAGAAACAGCCAGTTGGAGACCCAACTGGTGGAGCGAGCAATGTTTCGTAAAAAGCCAGATTGTTCGTTCAGAGTATCCTGAATCAAGTCTGGCAAACGATTCACAGCAGCGTGGAAAGAATCGATCTGCTGGTCATCCAAACTACCTTGTTGGCGACCGGTTTCCACAGCAATTCGGAGTAAAATCAGGGTCTGTGCCATCGCGGCTTTGGTGGAAACTACACAAATTTCTGGTCCAGATCCCTGCATAATGACCTGATCAACCTGCATCCCAATCGAGGACCCCATCACATTAACGATTGCTGCTGTCTTGGCACCACGCTGGCGAGCAAAATTAAGCGCCATCTTGGTATCGTAGGTTTCTCCGGACTGAGAGATTGCCAGCACCAAATCCTGTGCCTGTACACCAGCAATATCAATAAATTCATCGGAACTGATGGCTGGGAAGTAGCGCCCCGTCAGTTGTGAGAAAAAATACTGTCCTAGCTGTGCAACATAGAAGGTTGTTCCCACACCAACGAGATAGGCCTGTGGTGCTTCTACAAACTTCTGAGCTAGTTTTCGAATCTCCTCATCTGGAATCTTTAGCGCCTGACGCAGGGTCTGAGGTTCATCAAAGATTTCTTTGAGCATGTAGTGGGCAAAACCACCCTTGCGGGTTGTCTCTGCATCCCAGTCAATATGCAGGATGTCTTTCTCAACCTGCTGACCATCACGCAGACTGCGAATCTGATAGCTCTCTTGCGTCAGAATGACATATTCGTCATCATCCAGAATCACCGCCCGTCGGGTATACTCCAGAAAGGCATTGATATCCGAGCCAACGTAGTTGCTACCTTCGCCCAACCCTAAAATCAGAGGAGAGTCACGCTTCGCACAGAAGAGTCGATCTGGCTCATGTACTGAAATCATCACGATTGCGAAAGAGCCTTCCATCTGTTCCAGGGCCGCTATAAATGCACGCTCAGTGTTTTGTAATCGTTCATAGTGACGGGCCACCAGTTGTACAAACACCTCGGTATCCGTCTGCGAACAGAACGTTACTCCTTCTGCTTCCAGTTCCTCCCGCAAGTCTTGGTAGTTTGAAAAAATACCGTTGTGCACCACCGCAAAAGCCTCGTCAGTTGAGAGGTGCGGGTGGGAATTCTCCCGACTGACCACTCCGTGAGTGGCCCAACGTGTATGGGCAATCCCAAGGCGCCCGCTGAGTTGGGTGAGACGTTCCCGTTGATTGACCTCTTCCACCCCTCCGGTGTTCTTGCGAGTGTGGATCTTGCCCGCATCCAGCAGTGCCATTCCACACGAATCATATCCTCGGTACTCTAGATTGCGAATTGAGGCATAGAGAGGATGGGCCACATTCTTTGCGTTGATCATTCCACTGATTCCACACATTTCAGGACTCCTTCTGATTATCAGGAACCCAGCCACGTAGGGAAATATTATCTTCGATGAAAATGCCTGCTGGAACTATCGTTGCGGGCGCCAGTGTTTGTCGGGCACCAATGCGTACTTCATCTCCAATGAACGCTCCCAGCTTGGGCAAGCCAGAATCAACAGGTTCATTGGCAGTAGAGACTACGATATTTTTGCCATCTGAAAAATGATTTACCGTGGTCAGCGCTGTACCAAGCGAAACCCCCTCCCCGATCACGCTGTCCCCAATGAAAGAAAGGCGTCCCAGGTCAGACTTCCCGAAAAGCACACAGTTCTTGAGCTCTGAACCATAACCGACTACTGAGTTTGGGCCGATAGCGCTGAAGGTTCGTACCAACGAGTTGTTCCCAATGTAAGAGCCTTCTCCAATAAAGCACGGGCCCTTGAGTACTGCACCACTCTCAATCACAACATTTCGCTCGATCACCACCGGTCCTTCCAGCTGAATGTTCCCCACCAATCTAGCGCTTTGGTGAATATGTGCTGTGCGCCAGGCACTCATCATCATCTGGTTCGCTTCTAGGATGTGCCATGGGTAGATCACATCAATCCAGGTACCCTCCCAGAGATCTGCCTGCAAGCCATCACCTTGAACCAGATATTGGTAACACGCTTCAATGCTTTGATCATGCTGGCGCAGCAGGTCAAAGATTCTTGGCTGTAGAACAAATCCGCCGGCAAAGACATAATTGCTTTGCATGCGTCCCTGAGGCTTCTCAATGAAGCGGCGGATCTTCATCTCATTGTCTAGGTAGACGTTACCGTATTCGTTAGAATTGCGAGGCAAGGTTACCAACGCAACCTCTCGGCCTGTTTCAGCGAAAGCTCGTAGTAGTTGGGGAACAGGATTTCCATCCGCCAGCACATCTCCATAGACCAGTAGAAAAGGCTGTCGCTTCAGGTAGGGTTCGCAGCAGGAGAGCGCATGACCAATACCTAGTAGTTCTGGCTGTTCTACGTATTCGAGACTCATTCCGAAGTCGCTTCCATCTCCAAAATGATCTCGCAGAGCCTGCTGTTCATGGTGTACTACGACCAAGGCCTCATGGACTCCAGCGTTGTGCAGCCCATCAAGAATACTCTCCAAGATGGGACGGCCTGCAATCCGAATCATTGGCTTGGCACGAGTCGCTGTAAACGGCAGCAACCGTGGGCTGTAGTTCGCTGCCAGAATCACCGCTTTCATGAAGACTCCGTAAGAAGGAAAGGTCGCAGATGCTGCTCCAGCACAGACAACGCCTGCTCAACATTCAAATTACTGGTATCCACCAAGATCGCATCAACTGCTCTACGCAGGGGTGCTTCGCTACGATTGCTATCCTGCTCATCTCGTTGCTTCAGAGCCTCCAAGATCTCCTCGAAACGAACACTAGGATCCTTGATCTGCAATTCGGCAAAGCGTCGACGGGCTCGGGTCTCGGGACTGGCTTCAACGAAAAACTTACAATCGGCCTGTGGCAAAACGACGGTACCAATATCGCGTCCCTCTAGCACAGCCCCTCGGTAGACACCTCCAATTTTTGCTTGTTCCACCAGCTGACGCTGCTGAAACTTGAGTGCCTGCCGAATCGGCACAAAGCGGCTCACCTGAGATGCTAGTGCTGAAACCTCCTCGGTACGAATCGCGGAGCTAATCTCTTCACCATCACAAAACACTCGTCCATCTGCTTCCAGCACAATCTGCGTTTGTTCACCAAGTTCCTGCAATGCCCCCTCTTTTTCTGGCTTGTCCAGACGGTTCCACTTCCAAGCCAAGCAACGAAACATTGAACCGGTGTTGACATAGAGCAACTGATTGCGTTCAGCCAATTGACGCGCCAGCGTACTCTTACCAACTCCTGTAGGACCGTCTAACGCCACAATCACAAAAGCCATGCAATCCCTTCCTACTTACCTTCCAATCGCTGCAGAGCATTAGCTGCAGCCAGCTTCATCTGCGGATCGCTTAGCTCATTGCTGATCTTGCTGTAGATCGCCTTCGCGTCATTGATCCGTCCCAAGGCCTCGTAGCTCAGTCCCATTTGCTGCCAGGCTGTGAACTTTTGATTTTCATTCAGCCCTTCTGCATGGAAGTAGGTTAATTGCAAGTAAGCAGCAACCGAACGTTCATGAGCTTTCAGCGCAGCCGCAGCTTCTCCACCTAACAATAGTGCTTCTCGTTGGATCAATGGATTTTCACTGCGACGCAACTGGGCAGACCAACTCTCTGCTTGTTCCCAGGCTCCAGAAGCACCGAGTCGTCCAAGATTCAAATGCTCCTTGCCAATGCGGAGCATCCGCTGTTCACGGGCAGCCTGATCCGGCTCAAGATTATTGCGTAACCGATCCTCCCATAGTCGAATCAAGCCCTGCCGATGCGGAATTGTTCTCGTGGGTTCTCCCACGTACTCGTAGCGCTCAACCAACCAATTCCGAATCTGCTCTTCTTGTTCCGGTTTGAAACGAGTATCCTTCAAATAAATTTCTGAACGCTCTGTAAAACGCACATCCTTCAATCCGTAGTACAGGCGCAAAATCGCCAGTTTGGCCTCAATCCCCCAGGTAGGATTCAGAACATTTTGCAGTGACCGTTCATACGCTGGTAGGGCTTTCAGTGGATCCTTGATCTGTTCGTATGCCTGACCACGCCGGAAGTGTAACTCAGCCTGGTCCTTGGGATCTTTCATCTGAGGCAGCATCTGCAGAGCTTTTTCCAGAAAGCCTTCCCAAAGCTCCAACTCCCACAACAGGCTCAATTGTAGTTGCTGCATCTCCAGATCAAGGATTTCCGGATGGCTAAGCAGAACTTGCAGGGCCTCTTCACGACGATTCAAATCACGTAGCAATAGCACCTGCTCAATCAACAGATCCTTGTTCAAAGCCTCTGGATGAGCCTTGAGCAGCGCATTCAGTTCTCTCAGGGCCTCTTCTGGAAGCTCCAAGCTACGATAAATCGCAACCAACCACTGCCAGGCACGAACCTGATAGCGTGATGGTGGCTCCGCATCTACCAGAGTCTTGGCTTCTTTCTGGGCCTCCAACCACTCTTCATTCAGCATGGATAAGCCGATGCGGATCAGCGCTTTCTCTTCCTCACGGCCTGCCTCTACTGGAACCTGCCGGAGTGTCAGGCCGATTGCACGACGCTGATTCTCATTGCGCTTCGGATCCTCTAGAGCTGCTTGCCAGAAATAGCAATCACCTAACCGAGCTGACTCCACAAACTCCTGAGTCACCTGCTGACAGCGTTCCAGACCTCGTTTTGTCTG
>DJYX01000001.1:1041-2104 GCA_002450295.1 Deltaproteobacteria bacterium UBA6967 | reverse complement strand
CCTTCTGACAAATCCAGATAGGCGAGACGATAAATAACCTCTCCCTTCAGAGAGGTCGCCAAATCAGGGGAGATCAGCAGTTCCTCAAAGATTTGACGGGCCTGCTCTGGCTTCCCCGTTTCCTGAAGCGCCTGAGCTCTTAGTAAGCGAAATTCCTCTACCCTGGAGCGTAGCGCAAACTCTTCAATAGGCAGCGGGAAATCTAACAAAAACTCCCACCATCCCCAGGATGCAGCATGCCACATTGCTCGATAGGCCCCTTCACGACGTAGCTCTCGCTGACGCAGAGCGCGCATGGTTCGACGAACTTCCTTCTCGTCTTGTTTTCGTAGTGCTAATTCCAGTTGGAGCAGAGACAACTGATCTTCATCGCGTAACCCCCGCTTCGCCAGGGCCTGAACTTCTTGATCTAGTGTTTCCCAATCCTGCTGCTGCCAGCGACACCAGGCTGACATGACAGCAAGCTCCTCTATTTCAGAATAGTTGTAGTATTTTTCAAAATACTCTTCTCGTAATCGTAGGACGGGACTGCAGTTCGCCCGTTCGTACTGATAGGAGGCTTCTTCTGCAACAAAACGAACCAGATTTTGTGCGTTGCCAGGATCCTGACGCAGTTGTGTAAAAATCGCTGGGACCTGGGCGGGCTTCGTCTGGGCTGCACAGTAGAGTTCGATACGCGTCCCTTCTCTCAAGTACTCTCGACTGGCTTGTCCGACATCCCGCAATCGACCAAGCCACACCTCGCTCTCCACACAATCTCCACGCCTTGCCGTCAGCCAGGTCAATGTTAGGTAAGCTGCAGATCTCAATCCGGGCACTTGTTCTGAATCAGTTTGTAGCCAACCCTGCAGGTCATCTACAGCAGCCTTGAATTCTCCAAGCTGAGTCCTGGACAAGCCCAACCAGAATCCTGATGGTTTAGCCCAACGACTGTTCGGNNNCAGTTGTGTAAAAATCGCTGGGACTTGGGCGGGCTTGGTCTGGGCTGCGCAATAGAGTTCGATACGGGTTCCTTCCCGCAGATACTCTTTGCTAGCTTGCCCAATATCTCGCAATCGACCCA
>DJYX01000001.1:0-861 GCA_002450295.1 Deltaproteobacteria bacterium UBA6967 | reverse complement strand
TGGTTTAGCCCAACGACTGTTCGGTTTCTTATCGATGATTTCGTAGAACCGATCTCGTGCCAGTGCAAAGTCGCCATTCTGGAAACTCTCCAAAGTGGTCTCGAAGTATCGACCAATCTGATCGAAGAAGCTGACCTGCAAGGGCTCTCGACTGAGTGGACTGAAGTCCGGCAATGGTGGAAGAGAGACCGAACGACCCAGCTTGGGTGTGTTCAGAGAAAGATTTTGTTGGAAGGGAGAGATCTCACCCAGCGGAAAAGACCCGTAAGGGGTCTGTACTTGATCTGAAGGAGTGGCCAAGGCGCTTAGAGTGGTCAAACAGAATCCACACCCTAATATAGCTCCTCGGAGCCAGCGTACAAGAACTGCCATGTTCATCCGGACGCTGCCGCGACTTTATCTCGAAATTTCCGTAGATTATCTACGGTTTGATCCAGATTTTCTGCCGAGAACTCGGCCGCGTAGTGATAATTTTTCATTGAATTGTAGTAGCGTGGGTCATAGTAGTCGTTCAATAAGATCGCTACCAACTCACGCAACCGATTTTGCCGCAAGCAGTCTCGCAGATGATCCACCAGCTGCCGACCTAATGCTATGCGCAGGGACTGCAAGATCTGGTCAACTTCTGCAACCGTTGCTTCATCTTCAACACGGTAATCCGCTAGAGTCCTATCGATTCGTGTCTCTAGTGAGGCATGCAGCAGGACTTTCTGACCTTCCTGCATTGCTTTGGCTAGTGGTGTTGGGATGAACACCGGACCAACCTTGCGGCTCTCACCTTCGATGAAAAATGGACACTCCGTTGGGAGAGCGAGCTTTGCCTGATGCAGTAGTCCTTCAAATTGCCGCTGAGTTCGTGGA
>DJYX01000051.1 GCA_002450295.1 Deltaproteobacteria bacterium UBA6967 | reverse complement strand
GGTGCTCTGACGTAATTTATTCCTCTATTTCTCGGTTTCTTTTCGCGTTTCTGAAGAGGCAGATTTGGAAATGAGAAGTCTTCCATGGTGATTCCTTTATTGTGTTAGCTCACCACCAAGCCACCAAGGCATATCAATCATCAAACCGATTGCACCAATTGGAAACTGGAGGGTGAGTAAGGAGGACAAAAACCAAAAGATCAGGATCATCACAGCGGTGATGATCGCCGAAACTTTAAACGATTTCCGGTCGTGGAACAGAATGAAGAGATTTATGAAAATCACCGAAGCGATCGGGAATCCAAAAATGAAATTCATCCCCAGATAGCCGAGCAAACTCGCGTAATAATAAAGTTGATTGTTGAAACCGTTTCCATGCTCGAAGATGTGGGTGCGCGCAAATCGGACCATTACATTGTCGAGCGCCTTAACCTGTCGAAGATCGATGACTTTAATCAGCAGAATGAAGGTAAGTAGGATCCCAGCAATCACGCTCAGGCTGGTGGGATATAAATTAGCTCGATAATCCAGATGGGCTATGGACCAGATCATGGTGATTGGCAGACAAGACAAAAACAAAACGAAACAAATCTGCTGCACTTTGTTTTTAACAACACTTGAATCGTAGCCTACATCAAATTTCTGTCTTAACAGCAGAAGGATTGTGGCGAGGCAAAGAATAATCAGCACAATGGATACAGGGCGGGAAATGAACGACAGACCATATACCGCGTAGGTTTGATAACTCAGCAGCTCAACTTTTGTAGACAAGAAAAATCCAATAAGCAGAGCTGGTCGCGACCAGCCAAAGTTTTTGAATGTTATTCCGATCAGTCCAAATGTCAGCAATCCAATGAAGTCAAACCAATCTCGATTGACGTTGAAGGTCGCAAAAAATATTAGGCATATCATTACTGGCGCGAGAATATAGTAGGGAACGAGCGTGAGTCTTGAAATTTGTGATGCAAATGCAATACAGAGACCGGCACCGAGTATGTTGGCCAACGCCAAAGACCAGATCATGAGATAGGTAAGGTCGAGATTGGTCGTTACCATATCTAGTCCTGGCTCGATCCCTATTAGAACGAAGCCACCCAGCAATAGAACTTTGTTGCCTGATCCGGGTATGCCGAACAACAGAGTCGGGATCAATGCACCGCCTTCTTTTGCATTGTTGGCGGCCTCTGGGGCGATCACTCCCCTGATGTCTCCGTTGCCCAGCTGAGACCCGTCCTTGACTGTTTGTTTCAGATGGCTGTAGGCGATCCAGTCTACTACCGTGCCCCCTAGGCCTGGCAGGGCGCCGACAAGGCATCCCAAGGTCGAACATCTCAACACCAGAAACCAGTGTCTAAAGACGTCTCTGATGCCGATGAGCCATCCTTTTTCGTTTTTCAGGCTTTTTGCTATGGCGCCTCTGCCATCAAGCAAACCAACTATTTCCGGAATAGCGAACAGTCCAAGCCCAACAATTACAAGAGGCACTCCTTCCAAAAGATAGAGTGTGCCGAAAGTGTAACGAAGATCCCCGGTAATAGGGGCGGTGCCTATCGACCCAATAATGAGTCCGAGACAGCAAGCCGTGATTCCCTTGACGAAATTATCGCCTGTAAGGGCACCGACCATCAACAGTGCCAGGACAACGAGTAGGAATTGCTCGCCAAACCCAAATGTCATGATGATTGGGATGGCATAATAAATCGAGACTGACAAAATTATCGCGCCAAAAACTCCACCCAATAAAGACGAGGAAAATGCGGCACTAAGTGCTCTTGCAGCCATGCCTTTTTTGGAGAGTGGAAAGCCATCCATCACAGTTGCCTGCGAACCTGATGTGCCTGGAATACCCATCAATACGGCAGGAAAGGTGTCTGAGGTTGTGGTTGGTGCCAGAACACCAATCATCATTGCGAGCGCGTAGGATGGCTCCAACGTGAACACAAAGGGCAGCACCAATGCTAGACCAGATGTACCGCCCATGCCCGGCAGAATCCCAACAACCAATCCGAGCAGAGTGCCGCCAAAAAGGAAGGCAAGGTGGGTTATTTCGAAAAGTTGTAAAAGAGAGGAAAAAAACTGTTCCATGGTGAAAAGCTGCTAGCTTTCGCTAGCAGCTAACCCTTTTTATTGGACCCTGAATGTAAACCGGTTCTTCTTGAGAGCAGCATTTAGCTGGTCTTTTGTGTTGTCTGAAAAGACGGCAGCTTTCTTTACAATTTCTCCAGCTTCTTCGCCTATTATAAGCGGAAACGGTCCAAGTGCTTTGGTTGCCTTTTCCTTGAACTCGGGATCATCAACCATTTTTTTAGCTGCATCCCGAAATGCCTCTACTATTTCATCTGGAGTACCTTCCGGAAGCAACATTGATTTTGACGCTTGTGACCAAGCTGCGCCAATCGAGTAGAAAGCTTCGAGGTCGTCACCAGACAGTTTTTCCCCATTCACTTTCTCATACATCTCAGGAAAGGTTGGTGCATCAGGTGCCAAAGGGTTTCTTGAAACTGATCCATCTGCGCCGATGATGCCTAATGTCATCAAATCCACTACCTTTCCTTTTTCAATCTCCGGCTTCACCTTCTTTTTATAGTTGGCTGCACCATGAGAGCTGATATGGATTTCACCACGCAAGAACGCTTGATAGCCACCCGATGAAGACAGACCTGGTATCGGCTTAGCCCCTTTGATGCCTAATTTATCGAAGACCCATATGTGGAAAAGATCTGCAGAAGCGGGCGTCTTCAGCGCATACAACACCAGATCGCGCTCTTTTAATTTTGACAAGTCATGGGGCCCATCGGCGAGGTCCGTTCTTGTAAACCAATGAGTGTTCTGTGGTAGCAGGAGTACAGGACGATATTCACTTAGGTTGTATTCAACCAGCGGGTTGCCGGTTGCAACATTGACAATCACGGATGTTGAGCATCCAAAGAGATAAGTACCG
>DJYX01000183.1 GCA_002450295.1 Deltaproteobacteria bacterium UBA6967 | reverse complement strand
AACCGCAAAGAGCAGGGTTGGCCTCACCTGGCCCAGTTCATCCACTAGCTTGGCAAGGTTTTCGTTCATAGCAGCTGAAAATCCAAACATCATTACACCATGAACTTCACAGATTTGGCCAAAAATATGGGCCCATGGGAGGAAAGCTAGGGTGCGGTCACTTTTATGGAAGGGTATGCTGTCTTTAGCAGCCTGCAAAGTAGAGATCACCCCAAGATGACTGAGCATCACACCCTTTGGATTGCCGGTGGTACCGGATGTGTACATGATCTCCAAAAGAGCGCCCGTGTCCGGGTATTGGGCAGGAACAGGTCGCTGCTGACCATTGTTACGCAATCCTCCGTAGGTTTTTATCTCAGAATCTTCAGAATCACTCAGCAGCACGACATGCTGCAACTCTGGGAGAAGCTCACCACGCCAGGTCAATGCTTCGTGATATAGCCTTTCAGAAGCGACCAGGAGTACCTTGCAACCCGAGTCATTTAGGATGTACTGCCATTGCTCTTTGTTTTGCTGAGTATACATCGGCACGTAGACAGCTCCTGCACTGAAGGTTGCATAAGCCATCGTCGCCCAGGGAATCATGTTATTTGAAATGATACCCACGCGATCTCCTACTCCTACACCGAGTAAATCCAGCCCTCCTCGTAACTCAGCAACGGTCTTGGCAAAATCTCGAAATGTCATCCAGTTGTAGTCGCCATCGACTGGGGCTCCATACATCGGCAGATCTGCGTATTCTTCGCAGCAGCGATCCATCATTTCTACGACGTTCTGATACATCAATTCCATCTCTTGTCCTCCCAAAGATTAGGATACACGCAGGCCTTGTTGGCGAATTAGACTGGCAAACACGGTAGTGCCTTGCGGTGGCCAGTAGGACTGCATTCGTTGTCCGGTGATACCGGGTTGATAGGTAGACCAAAATTTGGACCACCATTGTGATCCATTTTCAGCCAATTCCTGCTGGTTTAGCAGCGTGATAGCACCAGCTTCAGCCAGAGCTGAGGCGTTTAATTCCTGGTGACTGTTCGGTAGAGGAACAAGGATCACATCCTTGCCTAGAATCGACAACTCACCAAGAATACCAAGTCCTGCACGAGTAATTACAAGCTGACTTCGGGCCAATAGATCACCCATGCCCTCGTTGACAAATTCACGGGTCTGATAGCGAGGACCAGGCGCCAGATCGTTTTTACTATCCCGCCCAGTCAGATGAATCACCTGAAATTGTTCCTGCCAAGTCGGCAACAGTGGTTGAATGGCTCTGTTCAAGCCAACGGCACCTTGCCCCCCACCAGTGATGAGCAAAACTGGCAGGTCAGGATTCAGCTGAAAGCGCTGGTTGGCTCGTTTGGGATCTCCTTGGTAAACAGAGTTGCGTACAACAGGACCGACGTGTTGTCGCTCCGGGATGCGTTGAAAGGCTCTCTCAGAGGCTGGAAAATAATAACCTAGCGCTGAACTGGCAGGAGCCATCAACCGGTTGGCCAGCCCTGGCAAAACATCCATTTGCAGCAACACTTGAGGGATACCCAATGCTCGGGCTGCATAGGCAACAGGTACGCTGACAAAGCTTCCAGCAGAGACCACAACGTGAGGCTTGAACTGCGCTAAGTGTTTTAAACCAATGATTCCACCAGCTAGAATGCGAAAGGGATCCGTGAAGTTCTGCCAGCTGAAATAGCGGCGCAGCTTGCCAGCCGGGATTGCATAGAAAGGTATGCCTGCCTCTTCCACCATGGCTCGCTCTGGGCCGCTTGTTGTGCCAAGAAATCGAGATTCTGTTGGGCCCAAGGCTCCTAAGGCTTCATTCACGGCTAAGAGAGGAGTCGTTGGACCGCCCGATCCCCCTCCTGTAAATAAAACACGCAAGGTTGTTGTCATGAAGCGTTTCAGTCCATCACGGATTGGACAGTACGCCACTGGCCTTGCTGCACTTCTGCCAGTAATGGTTTTTCAATCCCTTCGTGATCGCTTGGACCAAATTGTAGAACTGGTCCGCCTAGTTCGTCCTGATAGTTGTTCATCGATTCAAGGGCTGAAGTCAGCCTTTCAGAATTTAGTTCTGGTCCAGCCAACTGCAGAGCGTGTGTTAGAATACGGGCGTAAAAGTAAGCCATCTGCACAGCGTTGTTTGGAGATTCTCCATATTCAGCCTGATATTTTGTGAAGAAATCTTGTGCAGCAGAAGAAGTTAATGTTTCAGGATATAACATTTCAATAGATGCTGTTGCTAGAAAACCTTCTGCCGCTGTTCCTGCACGGTCAATTATGATTTGATCATAAGCGGAGACGTTACCAGCCATCGTTACATCCCACTGCAGAGATTGTCGGGTTTGCAAGATACGGATAGTATCCCCTAGAATGGTTCCCAATAGAACAACTTCACAGTCAGCTTCCCGCAGGCGAAGTAGGGTATTGAGAAAGTTTGTTTCTGTCGGGCTGTGTGTCTCCACAGCAGTCAGTGACATCCCCAATTCCTGCAATCCAGCTTCCACCCCATCCAGCATTTCACGGCCATAGTCCGTATTCTGGTGCATTAAGCAGAAACGCTGTAGTTTTTGTTGGTGAAAGTGACGAACCAAGGCTCGTGCCTGATCGAAGTACGATACGCTGGCTGTAAACTTGAGTGGGTGAAACGGTTCCGACATCAGGCGGGCACTGGTATATGGAAACAAGTTGGCCACATCGTGCTCTTCTTGTAGTGGCAAGGCAACTTGATTCATGCTGGTTCCCAAGGCGGCTAGCATAACAAAGACCCGATCGTAAAGTACGAGCTTATTGGCTGCTTGACGAGCTCTCACAACTTGATATTGATGATCCTCAGCGATCAGTCGTAGTTGGCGTCCATGAATGCCACCCGCTGCATTGACTTCTGCAAAGTGAAAGCGTAAGGCTCTGACAGCTCCTAATCCCCAAGTGGCAGCGGGTCCACTCATTGCCGTATGAGTGCCAATGCGAATCTCGTTTGATGTCACACCTTGAGTCGCCCAAAGAGAGCTGGGTAGGCAGCAGAAGCATCCACAGATCAGCAAAACCAGACGAAGCAGTCTGCTGTTAGCTCGTCTACTCTTTATTGAAATAGCGTCGGTAGACTGGTTGTCGATAGCGGAACTGCCACCATAAGATTGGCCACAGGATCCATTCAAGCAGTCTGATAGGGGCATGGTACTCAATTGCATCAATGATTATTGTGTGGTCTTTCTGCTGTTCCAGCCGGTGTTCATGACGCCAGGAGCGCAGAAAAAAGGGTAGCTGCTGACCTTCATCAACAAAAACGATTTTCTCTGTGCTGCTTTGTTGTGAGGTGATCAAGCTGACCCACGATTGCCGTAGAGGCCAAAATCCCAGCTCAAGGTGGACTTCGTCTCCTTGCCGACAACCATCGAAGCGCAGCAGACGCACCGGTGGAAATGGAGGATTCAATGATAGGAAGAGATCTTGGTCAAACCTCTCCCAGACCTCGTTGATGGAACAGGAAACCAGGGTAGAGAAATAGAGAAGCATCACTCCGGTCAATCAGGTGTAACGACAAACAAATTACAGAGTAGCTAGCCGTTGCGGGAACACAAGGCTTAGTATGGCTATCCCTGATTGAGAACGTAGTGCAGAGAAAGTCGTGATTGCTTGAAGATTTGTTGCCGAAATTCTTGATTGGCCAGTCCCTGGTTGCGCAGTTCTTGTGCGCTTCCTTTTAGACCTTCAAGATATTCGTGAACCGCAAAGGCTGGAACACGCCTGTTGAGCAATTGTTCTGTGCCTTCATACATGGCAATCAGCATCGACTGATGCTCTGCAGCTCCCAATACGGGTCGCAATGGCTCAGCTTCCCGCTCAAAGCCTTGCCGTAATGAGCGGATATCTTGCAGGGAGATGGGAGCTACCTCGGCCGAGGATTTTTGGAAGTCTAGGGTTTCTGCAAAACTTGCAGGGTTCAAACCAGCCACTTTGAAGTCCATGGGGCCTCCTCCTGGATAGGACGGTCTTGCGACGAGACGAGAATTGTTACGTCAAGCGGACTCAAAAGGCAAATGCTAACCCGATCTGGTAGAACTAATCGATCATGAAGAAGGTTCAGGACCATTATTTTCACAAGGCCCGTAAGGATGGTTACGTTGCCCGCTCAGCGTATAAACTAGAGGAAATTGACCAGCGTCACCAGTTGCTGAAGCGTGGTCAGAAGGTGCTTGATTTAGGCTGTGCGCCAGGATCTTGGTTACAGTACACATCAAGGCGGATTGGCGAGAGTGGACGCTTGCTAGGGATTGATCTGCAAGCTGTGGCGATCAGTCTACCGCCACAGGTGGAAGTGCTGCAGGCAGATATCTACGAGCTTGATCGTAGTGGTATTTGGTGGGAGAAACCTTTCGACGTCATCCTAAGCGACATGGCTCCAAAGACCACAGGTGTTCGTTCTGCTGATGCAGATCGCTCTTATGGACTGAATCAACATGCTTTATGGTTGGCAGAACAACATCTGAGTAAAGGAGGATGCTTGCTGGTCAAGGCTTTCCAGGGAGAACCCTTCCAGCAGCTTCAACAGGATTTCCGGCAAATGTTTACCGAAGTCAAAATCTGTAAGCCGAAAAGTTCTCGATCGGAGAGCGTGGAAGTATTCTTGTTGGGGAAGAAGAAGCAGGAAAGCCAAGTGGAGTAAAGAGGACATCTCCCAGAGCTAGGAGATGCCTGAAGACGGATTACTTCTGCTGAGAGGCAGATTGACGAGCAATGGCCCAGAGCAACTGGGCTTCGTAAGCAGCAGCACGCTTGCGTTCTACTTCTTCATCCTCTTCTGATGCTCGTGAAGAGGATTTACTCAGTAGTTGTTTGAGGTGCTCTGCAGCATCTTTTTCGTCCTGCTCCGCTACCACTACGTCAATTTCTTCAGCGAAAGCAGCTCGTTCCACCAGCACAGTCACGCGGTTATTGTCAACTTGAGCGTAACCTCCTTGGACCGCTAGGTAGCTTTGTTTTTGTCCAACGAAGTAGCTCAAGACACCACCGTTGAGCATGGTGACGACAGGAATGTGTTGTGGAAGAATCCCCATCTCTCCCATCGAACCAGGCAGAACGACGTGGTCTGCTTCGGTTTCGAGCAGGATTCGGCCGGGTGTGAGCACTTCCAGTTGCAGCTTATCCATGAGGGTGCCTTTTCAAAGAAGTGATCATCAGGCTGCTTCAGCTTCAGCCATTTTCGAAGCCTTTTCACGGGCTTGCTCAATCGTACCAACCAGATAGAAAGCTTGTTCGGGCATATCGTCGTGCTTTCCTTCCAGAATTTCCTTAAATCCACGGACGGTATCAGCGATATCAACATACTGACCTGCTGAACCGGTGAAAATCTCTGCCACGAAGAA
>DJYX01000153.1 GCA_002450295.1 Deltaproteobacteria bacterium UBA6967 | reverse complement strand
TCCGGAGATTGACTTCGACCAGATTGATAGAATTCGGGGTATGAACGTCTCCATCGTAACGACTGCGCAGAACGACCAACTGGCACTGAGCTTGTTGAAGGGTCTGGGCTTCCCTTTCCGAAAGTAATTCATGGCAAAAAAGGCATTAATCAACAAATGCAATCGCAAGCAGCGATTTGAAGTACGTAACTACAGCCGCTGCACCTTTTGCGGACGACCCAAAGGTTATCTGCGCCGCTTTGGAATGTGCCGTATCTGCTTCCGTCTCAAGGCCAATCAGGGCTTGATTCCTGGTGTAACTAAATCGAGCTGGTGATTCGCTATGTCTATGTCAGACCCCATTGCTGATTTATTGACCCGCATTCGTAACGCTAATCAGCGAATGCACGCTGAGACTCGAGTACCACATTCAAAGATCAAGCAGCACGTCCTTGATGTACTCAAAGAAGAAGGTTTTATCACTGGCTATGAAGTGATGCCGAGCGGTGCGTTTAGAGAATTAGTAGTCCAGCTTAAATACTACGAAGGTAAACGAGTTATCAGAAACATTGAGCGTGTCAGCAAGCCAGGTTTGAGAACCTACCAGCGCTCTCAAGATCTGAAGAAGGTGCTTGGTGGACAGGGAATTTCGATTCTGTCGACTTCACATGGAGTCATGTCAGACAAGGAATGTCGCTCACGCAAAATTGGTGGAGAAGTGCTCTGCCAAGTATGGTGAGCCAGTAAAGAGGAACATATGTCACGTATCGGTAGACGTCCAATCAAAGTCCCTCAATCTGTGAAAATCCAGGTTAACGAGAATCAAATTCTAGTGACTGGACCAAAAGGGAAGCAGCAAGCCAGCTTGCACGAAAAGCTGCAACTGGAACAGAAAGACGACGAAATCAAGATTCTGGCAGATTATAAGGAGGATACGATAGCGCGAACCCAGATGGGGACACTCTATTCGCTATTGAACAATATGATCACCGGAGTCAGTACGGGCTTTCAGAAGCAACTTCGCCTAGTTGGTGTCGGTTACAGAGCTGCGATCAGTGGGAAAACGCTCGAACTCAACCTGGGCTATTCGCACCCGATCAAATACGAGTTGCCAGATATTGTCGATGCGAAGGTCAACGCAAACACCCAGATTGTTCTCGAATCGTGTGACAAGCAGGCGCTAGGTCAAGTTGCAGCACTGATCAAGCAGATGCGACCACCTGAGCCTTACAAGGGCAAAGGAGTCCTGTTTGAAGGAGAGCAAATCCTGCGAAAAGCTGGAAAGAGTGGTAAGAAATAATTGAGATCCAGGTAATCATGAAGTCCATTGCTCAGAAAAAACGAGAAGCCCGATTAGCACGCCATCGTCGAGTTCGGAAAAAAGTCAGCGGCTCTGCAGAACGACCAAGACTCTGTGTTTTCAAGTCAGCACGTCACATCTATGTGCAGGCGATTGACGACTTGGGCCAAAATACGTTGGCTGCAGCCTCAACATTGGAAGCTCGGGAGCGTTTCTCAGACAAAGATGGAGTAGAGAGCGCAACACTGATTGGAACTGATATTGCCCAACGCCTGAAAGAAAAGGGCATTGAGCAAGTTGTCTTCGATAAAGGCGGATTCATTTATCACGGACGTGTTAAGGCCTTGGCCGAAGCTGCTCGTAGCGAAGGCCTCAACTTCTGATTCTTTATAAAGGAAACTGCTTTGAGTGAGAGAAGAAACGAAAGTGAACTGATCGAACGCGTGATCAAGGTCAATCGCGTTGCCAAGGTTGTTAAGGGAGGACGCCGTTTCAGCTTTAGTGCATTGGTAGTTGTCGGTGATGGTTCCGGTAAAATCGGACTAGGGCTAGGTAAGGCTAATGAGGTGACAGAAGCAATCCGTAAAGGAGTTGCAGAAGCCTCCAAGCAGATGAAGCGTGTGCGCTTGGAAGGAACTTCTATTCCCCATGAAATCATTGGGCGTTTCGGTGCTGGTTCTGTACTGATGAAGCCTGCAGAACCAGGTCATGGAATCATCGCAGCAGCAGCAGTGCGTGCAGTGATGGAATCAGTGGGGATTGCTGATATTACTGTGAAATGCTTGGGTTCACGAAACCCACATAATTTAACTCGTGCGACCATAGACGCGCTGCTGAAGCTACGTGGTTTTGAAGAAGTCGCAAGGAGTCGAGGTAAAGAAGTCGAACACATCAGGTTCTAAAAATGAGTGCCAATCAAATCAAAGTAACACTGGTTCGCAGTGTTATTGGATCCAACGAAAAAGTCCGTGCAACTGTTCGCGGTTTGGGCTTACGCAAGACAAATAGTTCTCGTGTGTTAGAGAACAGCCCGAACGTACGGGGCATGATCCGCAAGGTGCACCATCTGCTTAAAGTTGAAGAGGTAGGATAACTATGCAACTTCACGAATTGCCAAGCATCAAAAATAGCAAGAGAAAGCGAGTTGGCCGCGGTCCTGGCAGTAACTGGGGACAAACCTGTGGTAAAGGCCAGAAAGGTCAAAAATCAAGAGCTGGCTACTCAAGTAAAAGAGGCTTTGAAGGTGGCCAGATGGCAATTAGCCGTCGGTTACCCAAGTTCGGTTTTAAGCCCCTCAACAAAGTAATCAGCCGTCCTCTCAACCTCGCTTTCCTAGAGTCCAATGAGCGAATTGTGAGTGGGGATACGGTGAACCGAGCAAAGTTAGAGGAACTCGGTTTCATCAAGAAAGATAGCATTCCAGTTAAACTATTAGCGGAAGGCGAATTAACCAAGAAATTGACGATTGAGGTAGAACTGGCTAGCGAATCAGCGATTGAGAAGGTCCAGGCCGCAGGTGGCACGGTGACCATCGGCTAATATGCTTGAAATTGTTCGAAACATCTTCCGAATTGAAGACCTACGAGACCGAATCATCTTCACGGTCCTCATGCTGCTGGTGTTCAGGATTGGGGCTCACATCCCGACCCCGGGCATCGACGGTACAGCACTGACCGCGTTCTTTGAAGCACAGCAAGGTTCCATCCTTCGCTTCTTCAACATGTTCACGGGCGGAGCGCTGGCACGTCTGACGATCTTTGCGCTTGGGGTAATGCCCTACATCAGTGCTTCGATCATTATGCAGTTGCTGACGGTGGTCTTCCCCTACTTAGAACGTCTCTCCAAAGAGGGTGAGGCGGGCCGTAAGAAAATCACTCTCTATACTCGCTACGGCACCATACTACTCAGCTTGATTCAAGGCTTTGGTATCGCTGTTGGTTTGGAGAGTATGGCTGCTCCAGATGGATCACCGGTGGTCATCTCAACGATGAACCCATGGGGCTTCCGACTGTTGACAATCATTACGCTGACAGCAGGCACGGCCTTCTTGATGTGGATTGGTGAGCAGATCAACGAACGTGGGATTGGAAACGGTATTTCACTCATCATCTTTGCCGGAATCGTAGCCGAAATACCAGGCTCAACCGTCAACGCGATTCAGTTGGTACAAGCTGGACAAATTCCTATACTGGTATTGCTGATCACAATAATTCTGATGGTTGTGGTCATCTTCGCTGTAGTTTTCATCGAGACTTCGTACCGCAAGATTCCCGTACAGTATGCCAAGCGAATGCAGGGCAATCGCATGTATGGTGGTCAAGCTTCACACCTCCCACTGAAAATTAACTCTGCTGGTGTGATTCCGCCCATCTTTGCTTCCTCGATACTGGCGTTCCCAGCTACAATTGCTGGTTTCACAACGACGCCTTGGGTTCAGGCAATCAGTGACCAACTGTTACCCGGTCGCTTGTTACACTCTTTGCTCTTCGTGATGCTGATCTTCTTCTTCTGCTTCTTCTACACGGCGATTCAATTCAATCCGGTCAAGATAGCGGACGAGATGAAGCGTCATAACGGCTACATCCCTGGCATTCGTCCAGGTAAAAAGACAGCAGAATATATCAATGCCGTACTGACTCGGCTAACGTTTGGCGGAGCAGTTTATCTGTCAATAATCTGTATCCTACCCAGCATCCTACTATTTGTTTTCAATGTTCCCTTCCAGTTTGGTGGAACAGCCCTACTGATTGTAGTGGGTGTTGGACTGGACTTGGTGAACCAAATTGAATCCTTCCTGCTGAACCAAAACTACGATGGCTTCATGAAGAAGACCCGTAAACGCCGTAGTCCGGGGCAGGCACAGACACTTCGCTTACGCTAGGAGATCATGGCAAGAATATCCGGTGTGGACTTACCCAGAGCTAAGCGCATTGAGGTTGCGCTGACGTATATTTATGGAATTGGCCGTCCAACGGCGAATAAGATCCTCGCTACCACAGGTATTGACCGAGATACCAAGACAACGGAGTTGAGTGATGAAGAAGTTGCTCGTCTGCGTGGTGCGATTGAGGGCGTATACCAGGTGGAAGGTGATCTGCGTCGGGAAATCAACCTGAACATCAAGCGCTTGATGGACTTGGGAAATTATAGAGGACTCCGACATCGTAAGGGCCTGCCAGTTCGTGGCCAACGAACCAAGACCAATGCCCGAACACGCAAAGGACCACGCAAACTGGCAGTCAGCCGCAAGAAAAAATAATTAACTCTCCGTCTAACTCTAGGAAGAGCAGTTCATGAGTAAGGTCAAAAGAAAAAAGAAAGAGAAAAAGAATATTGAGCAAGGTATTGCTCATATTCAGGCATCGTTCAACAACACGATCGTCAGCATCTCAGACGTCCGAGGTAACATCATTTCATGGTCGAGCACGGGACTTCATGGTTTCAAAGGATCACGCAAGAGCACCCCTTTTGCTGCCAAAGTAGCTGCTGAAGACGCGATGCGAAAAGCGATTGATAATGGTTTGAAAGAGGTTCAGATCCGCGTCAAAGGCCCAGGTTCGGGTCGAGAATCCGCTCTACGTGCTTTAGCGGGGTTTGAGGGTGTTCGTGTTACTAGCATTCAGGATGTAACCCCAGTGCCCCATAACGGTTGCCGACCGCCAAAGCAGCGCCGAATCTGACAGAGCTCGTCCCTGTCTCTCTGACCAGTACTCCCAACGGACTAGAAAATGAACGAAGAACTGCAAGAGACTGAACCAGCGGCCAGTGCTGTAAACCCAGCAAGTCTGTCCACTCATGTTGGCGAAATGCTTTGGCCAGAAGCCCTCAAGGTGGAAGCCGACACTCTTAGCAATGAGTATGGCCACTTTGCAGTAGAGGCCTTGGAGCCTGGCTTTGGACTGACCATTGGTCATATGTTGCGAAGAACATTGCTTTCTTCTATCCGTGGAAGCGCGGTCTTCGCAGTCCAAATTGAAGGGGTGGCACATGAGTTCACCCAACTTCCAGGAATCCTTGAAGATGTCGTCCAGATCATTCTGAATATCAAGAATCTCGATATTCAGCAATTTGAGGATGATATCATCGAATTGGAATTGATTGGTGAAGGCCCCTGTATATTGAGAGGTGAAGATATCTCCACCTTCAATAAGGCTGAGATTCTCAACCCAGATTGTGAGATCGCTCACTTGGAAGAGAACGCAACACTGAGCATGACCCTGTATGTGCGAATGAATAAAGGGTATGTGACAGCCGAAGAAAACCAAAGTCGAGAGCTACCTGTCAATGTGATCTACCTGGATTCAAATCATTCGCCGATTAAGAGGGTGAACTATAAGATCTTCACTCAAACAATCGATGAGCAGGAGCAAGATCAACTGGACATGGAAGTTTGGACCTCTGGGGCAGTCAATCCGATTGATAGTGTGGCTTATGCTGCCAAGATCATGAAAGAGCACATGGAAGTCTTCATCAATTTTGATCCGGAAAAACGGATTGAACCAGATGAAGATTTGGATGTTGAAGAAGCTCCGACAAACGACAATCTCTATCGCAGCGTCAGCGAGTTAGAACTCTCTGTTCGCTCCATCAACTGCCTACAGAATGCGAAAATTGAAACCATCGCAGACTTGGTGCAGAAAACAGAAGCAGAGATGCTGCGGACCAAAAATTTTGGGCGCAAATCGCTCAATGAAATCAAAACGATTTTGTCAGCTATGAACCTGTCGCTGGGAATGAAGCTAGAAAACTTCGACCCTGACGCAAATCCTGTTGAAAAAGCAAAGAAAGAGTAATCGACCATGCGACACTTGAAAGCTGGAAGAAAGCTTGGAGTTTCCTCATCACACCGCCGAGCAATGATGCGTAACATGGTGACTTCAATCCTAGAAAATGGGGAAGTCACTTGTACCCTAGCCCGAGCCAAAGAGGTTCGTGTTCCCTTAGAGAAGATGATCACCTTTGCCAAACGTGGTGATCTACACGCTCGACGCCAGGTCTTGCGCTTTGTGAAGAGCAAACTGGCGATGGAAAACCTCTTTGGAGAGATAGCGGAGCGCTATAAGGAACGCCCCGGAGGCTACTGCCGTGTGATCAAGTTGGCCAAGCGCCGTTTGGGTGATGCTTCCGAAATGGCTATTGTGCAGTTGGTGGGAAGTGAAAACGATGCACTCAGTGCCCTCAAAAAAACCAAGAGTCGTAAAGCTGCCAAGCCACAACCGGCTCCATCACTACTTGAAGAAGTCAGCACTCAGGTCAACGAGCCAAAGGCTGAAGTAGAAACAGAAAAAACCGCCTGATCTTGCCTCGGGCATTTCCTATGCCTGCACCTCACACTGTGGGAAGGGCCAAGGTGTATGTCGAGACGCTCGGTTGTTCGAAAAACCGGGTGGACTCAGAAATCATGCTCCACCACCTTTCCCAAAATCACTACACACTCACGCTCGAACCACAGGAAGCTGACGCTATCGTTGTCAACACCTGTGCCTTCCTGACTTCAGCTACTGAAGAATCTGTCCAGCGCATTCTTGAGCTCAGCGAATTCAAAGAGACCGGACGCTGTTCCACATTGGTGGCAGCTGGTTGCTTAAGCCAGCGCTATCGTGAAGACTTACTGAAAGAACTCCCAGAACTAGATGCTTTGCTGGGCTCTCAGGATTTCAGTGAGATTGTTCCTTTGTTAGATCAGGTGCGCAGAGAACCGGGCAAGCAACACTCTTTTGTTCAGCCCAAGCCACACTACCAGCAATTTGAGGAACAGGAAAAGCAGCAGTCCACTCCTCGTCATTTTGCTTATGTTAAGATTGCGGAAGGTTGCTCGAATATGTGCTCTTTCTGCAACATTCCGATGTTGCGGGGATTGCTGAGCAGCCGCAGTGTCCCATCCATCGTGAACGAGATCCAACAGTTAGTGAGCAGAGGGGTTAAGGAAATCAACCTGATCTCACAGGACACTTCTTCCTTCGGTAGAGATCGAGGCCAGTTGGAGCTTGCGGAGTTGCTGCGTGCCATCAGTGCCTTGGAAGGTGATTTTTGGGTTCGTCTCTTCTACTGCTATCCCAACACCTTTACAGATGAGGCGTTGGCAGCTTTTGCTGCGGACAAGCGATTTTGTGCTTATCTGGACATGCCTTTTCAACACATCGAAGACAGTGTCCTACGCAAGATGAACCGCAAGATCACTCGGTCACAGATTGAGCAGAAGATGCAGGAAGTAAAAAGAGTCCTCCCAGAGGTGGCTTGGCGAACAACCTTCATTGTTGGCTTCCCGACAGAGACAGAAGAGGCCTTTGAAGAACTCTTGGAATTTGTGGCAGCAGGACATTTCACTCATGTGGGTGTGTTCACCTACTCTCCAGAAGATAATATTCGTTCAGCGCGCTTGGGTGATCCTGTTCCTAATGCGGTTAAGCACGAACGAAAGCAACGCCTGATGGAGGTACAGCGCCAGGTTAGCCAGCAACGTAATCAAGCTAGAGTAGGACATGTCTTGCCCGTCTTGGTGGATGGTTATGCAGAAGAGACAGAGCTATTGTTACAGGGCAGAGCTGCGTTTCAGGGACCAGAAGTAGATGGGTTGGTCTATATCAATGAGGGTAACGCGCGTCCGGGAACTTTCCACTCTGTGGAGATCACCGAAGCGCATGACTATGATCTGGTCGGTAAAATCATCGAATAGGGAATCATGTCAGGACACAGTAAGTGGAGCACGATCAAGCACAAGAAGGCTGCCCAGGATGCCAAGCGAGGCAAGCTCTTCACCAAATTGATCAAGGAGGTTACAGTGGCGGCCCGAGTGGGGGGTGGAGACATTGATGCCAATCCTCGGTTACGCACTGCGGTAGCAAATGCGCGGGGTCAGTCAATGCCGATGGACAATATCATGCGGGCAATCAAGAAGGCAATTGGAGAAGGTGAAGGTGATAACTACGAGGAGATTGTTTACGAAGGGTACGGCCCACACAATGTGGCAATCATTGTTGAGGCGATGACCGATAATCGCAACCGTACGATTGCGTCCATTCGCTACGCTTTCAACAAATCGGGTGGTAGTTTGGGTTCCACTAACTCTGTGCAATACATGTTTGATCGACTTGGACAAATCACGATTGAGAAAGACAAGATCAGCGAAGATGCACTGACAGAATTTATTCTGGAAGCAGGCGCAGAGGATCTGAATACGGAAGACCCAGAAAACTACGAGGTCTACACAAGCATTGCGGATCTGGAGCAGGTGCGTAGTTTCTTGGAAGAGAATTCTGTACCGATGCAACACTCTGGTATTATTTGGAATCCACAAAACCGGATTGCTATTGAAGATGCTCAGAAGGCAGAGCAGGTCATTCGTCTGATTGAGATGCTGGAAGATGATGATGATGTCCAGCAGGTCTATTCCAATTTCGATATTAGTGAGGAAGTGGCCACTCAGTTAGCGTCCTGAAGCATGAGAATTCTAGGGATTGATCCAGGTAGTCGTCGTACGGGTTATGGTCTAATTGAAGCGACTCCTCAGCACAATCGCTATCTCTCCAGTGGTTGTATCCGCCTGCCGGAATCGAAATCATTAGCAGAACGTTTGGTTCTTCTAGGTGATGCTCTTGGAGACTTGATTCAGCAGTGGCAACCAGATTGTGGAGTTGTCGAAGAAGTCTTCTTTGCAAAGCACCCACGCTCTGCCTTGGTGCTGGGACATGTGCGAGGGGTCGTGCTACTAGAACTGGGACGTCGGCAGGTTCGTCTACACGAGTATGCGCCGAGACAGGTCAAGCAATCTCTGGTAGGAACAGGTGGTGCCCAGAAAGAGCAGATTCAGCACATGGTCCGTATGCTGCTGAATCTCCGATCTCGTCCACTCCAAGAAGACGAAGCCGATGCGTTGGCTGTTTCCCTCACTCACGCCCATATCCTTCCGTTGCAGCAACGTTTGCAGCGTCTTCCGTGATATTTCCTCCGTCTAGCCGTAGGTGTCTGCCAGAAATAGAATGGACTTAGCAGACCAACCACCACTATAAAAGCTGAATCCTGTTTGTTTTTCTGGCAGAGCCTTGCTAGGCTAACAGTCTAAATCTTTGCTCATCTCTGTCAGGAACTCCCAATGTCTGAGAAACACTCGATTGTCATTGAAGAGTACCTCTTGCTGCTATACCAGTTGCGAGGTGCTGGAGAGCGCCTCAAGGCCGTCACCCTAGCACAGCGTCTCAAGAGCAGTGCCCCAACGGTACACGCTACCCTGCAGCGCATGCAGCGAGATGAGTTGATCCAGATGGATGACAAGAAAGAGATCAACCTGACCAGGGAAGGAGAGCGTCTCGCCTGCGACATTGCCTTCCGCCACAATCTTGCCGAATATTTTCTCTGCAATACTCTGGGAATCCCCTGGTATGAAGTACACAAGCACGCTCATCAACTCGAACATGCGATGACTCCCACGGTTGTCGATAAGCTGGCCGCCTTTCTTAACTATCCAGAGACCTGCCCTCACGGGACGCCGATGCCCGGCCATTCCCTACCAGAGGACTGCTTCACCCTGGATCAGGCAGAAGAAGGCATGATGGTGGAGATCATAATGATTGCCGAAGAATTGGAAGATTCCGAGGAATTGCTCAAGATCCTGCACACCCAGCAGGTGATTCCAGGTCAGAAGCATCAAGTGATTTCCCGTGCCGACGTGATGAGTTCAATGGCACTCCAGCAGGAAGAACAACAGGCCATTCTTCCCTTCCACGTTGCCGACAAGATCCATGTGGTTCAGGTCGAAGACTGACGTGAGCAGCACTGCCCTTCAAACCGATAGCAATTTGCACCAACAGGTTTTTCACAGCCTTCGTGAGGTCGCCCCAGAGTCCTGGAATCGACTGATTGGAGATGCTTTCCCCTTCGCTGAATACGACTATTTACTTGCGCTGGAAGAAGGACACTGCGTCGGAATTGAACCTGGCTGGGAACCTCGCTACCTGACACTCTGGGAAGGGAAACAGCTGCAGGCCGCCTGCTACCTTTACCGGAAAACCAACAGCAATGGGGAATACATCTTTGACTGGGATTGGGCGAACGCCTACCAACGTTATAGTCAACGCTATTTCCCCAAACTCACCTCAGCCGTCCCCTTTACTCCAGCGACGGGTCCCAAGCTACTGGTTTCGGCAGATGCATCCAATCCCAGAGAATTTCAGCAGCAGTTGCTCGCCAGTGCCCTGGAGTTAGTCCAGCAAGAAGGCTGTTCGTCTCTGCACTTTCTTTTTATTCCTGCAGAGGAGTGTGAAATCTATGAAGCAGCTGGTCTACTATTGCGACATAGCTTCCAATTTCATTGGCAGAATCAGGGTTATGACAGCTTTGAAGACTTCCTCAGTCGACTCAGAAGCAAACGCCGCAAGGAGATTCTGCGAGAACGTCGGCAGGTGCAGGAACAAGGGTTGGAGGTAATCCTGCT
>DJYX01000260.1 GCA_002450295.1 Deltaproteobacteria bacterium UBA6967 | reverse complement strand
AGGAAATTGTAGCGACTTCAGCTACTTCTTTTTCGGAGAGATTGTGCTGGATATTATGTTGAATCACTGCCTCCAGATGTCCATGGATGATGGAAAGCAATAGATTGGTTGGGAAACTTGCTAACTTGCCCTCCTGTTGACCCAACTTGATCCAATCATAAGATTCTTTCAAATCATCCTCGATGGTTTCGTGAATACGCTGACTGACTTGATTACCCTGCCGCAGTTGTAGCATCAGTTGGAACTTCTTCGGATTTGCTGAACCCCATTTCAGCAGTCGTGTGTGGATCTCTTTAAATACAGCTTCAAAAGCCCCCTGGGGCTTCGGTTCCCGTTGAACTTCAGCTAGTGCCTCACGCTTGATCATTAGGTACACCTCGTCCAGCAAATCATTTTTTGTTGGAAAATAGGTGAACAAGGTACCAGTGGCCACCCCAGCATGTTTTGCAATATTCGCTGTTGTGGTATTCCAGAAGCCATCTTTTGCAAAAAGTTCAATGGCGGCTTCTAGCAACGCTTGCTTTTTAGGTGAAGGGTTCATTGGTCTTACTCAATAGTCGCTTCCTATCAAGATGGTCGTTCCTGATCAAGTCCAGCAACTCCAGAAAAACTTATTGTACCTGTTCCCACCAATGAGAAAATTGATTTTTCACTGCGAGGTCGACAACTTGACCCAGTTTTGGAGTCATCAACTCCATCCCAAGCTCTTCAGCAGCTTGTTGGGAACGCTTAATCGGCTCATCCCAGTCATGTAAGGAAAGCTCAAACATCGCCCAGTGGATCGGGATCATCTGTTTTGCTCTCAAATCAATGGCAGCCTGGACAGCTTCTTCAGGCAGATTGTGGACTTCTCGCCAACGCTCATTGTATTGGCCACTATCGATAAAGGCCGCATCGAAAGGGCCAAGTTGATCGCCAATTTTTTGATAATGTTCATCATACCCTGAGTCACCACTGAAATAGATTTTACTGTTGGGGGAATCTACTACCCACGATGCCCAAAGGGTTGTTTGATTGGTCCCCGTCCGTCCAGAGAAGTGTTGGGCTGGTGTGCATACAAAGCGAATTCCTTCAAATTCATGCTCTGCCCACCAATCCAACTCAATGATCTTCTTGGTGGCGACTCCCCAATATTCCAGGTGAGATTTGATTCCCAGGGGAACCAGAAATGTTGACTCTTTATCACGAAAGAACTGGACGGAACGCATATCGAGATGATCGTAGTGGTCATGTGAGATCACGATGTAGTCAATCGGAGGCAACTCTTCCAAACTTAGGACAGCTGGCTGAAAGCGTTGTACCAAGAAATTAACTGGGGCCGCTGAATTCGAAAAAACAGGATCAAACAGGATCAGTTTGTTTTGGACATTTACTAATACTGTGGAATGTCCCAGCCAGATAAACCGTAGAGAATCTGTTGTTTCTAAAAAAGCTTGGAGATCGGGAGGATTGACTTCAGGCAGTGGCTTGTCCGGTGTTCGGCGAGATGAATTGCTTGTAAAATACTCGAGAGTCAGTCGCCAATCAATCCGTTCGTTCATTTCTTACAGAATCTTGGGGCGCCTATTCTCAAATACCTGCTGCTCTTTGTTGAAATGTGGGGATCTCCCGAAGTCAGATAGTTCCTGCTGAGAGGGACCCTTGCCCAACTGCTCCCAGATTGAACAGGAACCTAATAAAACTGCCAAATCAAAGGTCATCAAAATTAAAGAGGGTAGATTGCGCATCGTGTGCCCAGAAAAATTTACTAAATTAAACTGACTAATCAGTCAATAAATTTTCTGACTGTTTTTAGCTATCCCCAATTCAATTACTAGAACTCAGGTCGGCTGATTTTCAGGATTTTCTAAAGAAGGTGCGGAAGCGGGCATCGCCACACTAAGACAAGCAAACAGGGCACAAAGTGCTAAGGCACCAGACAAGAGGAAGGCATTACTGAAGGCGTACCCAGCGACCCAACCGGCTAGAAGTGCACCCAAGGCTCCGATTCCATCCATCAAAGAGAAGGAAAATCCAAGAGCAGCCCCTTCTCGTGAGCCAGCAAATTCAACAGCTGCAGCCAGAATCGCAGCCCGGACACCTTGCAGCAACGCCACTGCCAGTAAGAGCATCGCAAGTACAGCAAACAAATAAGAGGTTGCGTCTAATGTATAAGCAGCAAACGCAGCCAGAGCTGCACCACCGTTGAAACTTAAAATCACCTTTCGACGTCCTACCAGATCTGAAAGTTTGCCCACATAAGGCTGAGCCAACGCACCTACAAGAACCATCACCGCATAGATCAGTCCAGTTTCAGATGAAGACAAACCTTTGTCCTGCTGCAAATAAAGCGGAATCATACTGATCAAGGCCACCATCGCCATATGATAGGTACTCATCATAAGAACAATCCGGCGGCCTTTGGAACCAGACCAGGTTTTGACAATCGCTCCAAATTCCTGACGATTCCATCTCATACGACTAGTTTGAAGGGGGATGTGTTTCATTTGAATGATGAACCAGATTCCCATCAGCGCAGCAGGAAGTGTGATCAGTTGTAAAGTGTTTCTCCAGTCAATCATGGTCAGCAGGAAGCCAACAATCAGCGGACCAACCACTGCTGAGAGTGTCCCCCCAATCGCATGGATTCCCAGTGCTTCGGCTCTGCGTGAAGGAGTTTGCTGTACAAGAATGGAAGTAGCTAAGGGATGCCAGGCAGCATCACCACTTCCACCAAAAGCGAGCAGTAAAGCCAGGAGCCAAAAGCCAGGAGCCAAAGAAGCCAACCAGTAGCCGATCACCACC
>DJYX01000220.1 GCA_002450295.1 Deltaproteobacteria bacterium UBA6967 | reverse complement strand
TCTTTGAAACTGCTCATCCATAAATTAAACAACCCTTAAGCTCCAACGCCGTTTATTGGCTTTGCCTTCCGAATAACTTCCAGCCTTGAGAACTTCACATTCTTAACGAATGAATTTGATGATAGCTCCTACTGTAATAGCTTTTCTCTTTGAAGCTGATTGAGCTTGTTTTAATAATTAGTATCGTCATGAAAGATTATTTTAGAATGCAGGTTGCACCTCGACAAAATCACAACCGATTCGACCCACTTGAGAGATCAAAGCCATTGCACCAGAAGAATAGTAGCACTCGGCATCTTCCTCTTCTAGAATCTTTTCCTGGTTGATCCAAGCTGTGAGTTTGTTTTCAAAAGCCTGCAGCGTGAGTTCGTACTGATGACCCAATTTCCAGCCCTGGTCACAGGAAGCTAGGATCGTGTCCTTGCCTTCATGACTTCTTACAAGACGAGCCCCATCTTGTGAGATCAGCAGCGCATAATAGCGTGTCATTCCTTGGACTCGAATTCCAAGACCTCCAGCTTCACACATATGCGGAGTCATTCGAGCGGTCACTCTATAATTTTTCCATTCTCGGGTTCCTTGCATCAGTAGTCCACGACCAACGTTTTGAATCAGGCGATATGGCTCCGGCCAGAAGTCCATTTGCGTTAAGCGTTCGTTGCCATCCAAACCGTCTACCCAAGCCGATTTCCACATGATAGGTCCTTTGTCTCGATTTAGCCTGGACACCACGCGTTCAGAGGGTCGATTCAGTTGAATCTCCGGTTCACCCGTCCAGTCCAGAAAATCTAGGTAGACCGTACCAGTTTCACCATGTTTGCCCTCCAATTGAATGCCCACGAAGGCAATTGGATAGCAACGCGTGTCAGGTACTTTCCATTCGAGTACATGAACCTTACTGGCTTGAAGCTCAACTACTTCACTAGAAACCAGGGTGAATTCATCAAGTTCGTTATAGTGCTTGATGTACAAAGAGCACTTCACGGGAGTCGGATTGTTCTCGTCGGCAACAATACGAGCCCGGATCGTTTGACCACTGTAAAGGGTAGGACTGGCAAGCAGAGAGTAGCCCCTCTTGGTGAAATAAGTGGAGATCTCTGCAGAAGGCGAAAAGGTTGGCGTCTCGACCCGGGCAGTACGTCCTCTTGCCAGCGCTTTGAAATGAATCGCCAGGGAGCGTGCCCCGTTAACGCTATGACCCTCGGAGTTGGCAACGGTCGCAGTGCCAGTTGAAATGATCGATTCTTCACAGGCAAAACCCTGAACCGAACCCGGCAATTCAAAATGGAAACGGGCTCCATCCTTGGGATAGGTTGGTGAAAGACCATGCAGTTGCCTTCCAGCATTCGCTAGATAAACCGCTTCAGCTGCTGCATCGCTGATTGAACGACCACCATCCGCCGTGGGCAAGTACAGTTTGTCGGCAACTGGACCTCGCCAATCTGGTCCCCGATTGATACCCTCCAAGCCATTCTTGATTCCCATCAGGCACCCCAGATTTCCAGCATTGCAGTCCGTGTCCCAGCCCAGTGTGTTGACGATCATCATAGTCTTTTGAAAATCATCATCGCCATAGAGGAACGAGAAGATGATCAAACCATGATTGGGGATCATGTGGCAGTTGCCCCCATACGTATTATAGCCATAGTGCTTAGAAAGAAAATCAAACGCCTTCCGCCAATCAGGTTCTCGAGAATGAAGTTCCCGCAAATCTGCAATCATCCGCTGGATCAAACTGTCTTTTGGGATCAATGACACTGCAACATCAATTAGGGCTTGTCGATCTTTCTCCACAAAGGCCTGAGCTTCCAGTGCCGCGATGACCTGTGCACCATAAATTGCCTCTCCATCATGACTCACACTACCAGCTCGTTTCGCTAAATCTGCAGCGAGTTCAGGATCGCCAGGAGCAACCATCGCCCAACCATCAATAAAAATTTGGGCTCCAATCTGTTCTGCCACCACCTTGCTGTTGAGTTCCATGGAACCACTTTGAGGTGCTTCAATTCCCTGCTTAAGTCTCAGAAACGCTGTATGTTCGGTGGAGTTGCCCATTCCTCCCCACCAGAGAATCGCCTTGCGGTCAATGATGTAATTCAGCCAGGTATGACCAATCTGAGCCGGGGTAATTTCCTTGGAGTAACCGTAATCTTCCAAAGCTCTGATGAAGGTAAAGGTTCCAGAAATATCATCGTCCGTGACAATCAAGGGAACGTTTAACTTCTCATGAACATAGTAGTTGATATCTCCTAATTGATTAGAAATCTGCTCGTATTCCCAACCTTCAAAGGGTCTTCCTAAATAGACACCAATGATTTTTCCTAATACACCTGCATAGACTCGCTCCAGGTATTGTTGATCCAAGGCATAGGGAAGTTTAGGTGAAGAATTAGATGACACAGTTAGATCCCTTTTGAATCAGGTTGTTCTAGAAGGGTTGATTGAGAAATCATTCCGTCGCTTTCTCATACATTCAACAGCAGAAACTCCCGCTCCCAAGTACTGATCACCTGGAAGAAAGCTTCATACTCTGTACGTTTGACAGCAGAATAAATCTGGACGAATTTATCGCCAAACAATTCCTTTGCAACTGGATTGTCTTCAAAGAGAGCTACGGCCTCCGAGAGGCTACGTGGGAGACTGTAATCCCGATAGTAGGCACTGTCCGTGAGAGGTTCATCAGGCTGAAGACCCTGCCGAATTCCAAGATAGCCGCAACCCAGTGAGGCTGCCATCGCCAGGTACGGATTAGCATCAGCACCAGGCAGTCGATTCTCAACGCGCATGTCCGCTTGTTCTGCAAAGGGAACTCTCAGCCCCACCGTACGATTGTCCACACCCCAGTGTACGTTGATGGGTGCAGCCGTATTCGGGATGATCCGCCGGTAGGAATTCACGTTTGGACCAATCATCAGCATCATTTCGGGAAGATAGGTTTGCAGCCCAGCAATGAAGGATAGAAAAAGCGGAGTGTGTTTTCCTACCTCATCAGCGAAGAGATTGCGTTTGCTTTGCAGGTCGAACAAGCTTTGGTGCAGATGTAAAGCGCTACCCGGAAGGTTCGCCATTGGCTTAGCCATAAATGTCGCATAGACCTTATGCCGGAACGCGGTCTCGCGCATTGTTCTCTTAAAGAGATAGACATGGTCTGCCAGGCGTAAGGGATCACCATGGATAAAATTAATTTCCATTTGCGAAGGGCCCATCTCGTGAGTCAACGCATCAATGTCTAGCTGCTGGGCTTCGCAGTAGTCATACATGTCCTCGAAGAGCGGGTCGAATTCGTTGAGCGCATCAATCCCATAAAATTGACCGGTTGCTTCTGGCCGACCGGATCTCCCTACTGGAGGTGCTAGTGGATAATCAGGGTCCTTGTTGATTTTTGTTAGGTAGAATTCCAACTCTGGTGCAATTGCGATCCCCCAGCCTTCTTTCTCATAGAGTGACAAAACTCTGCGCAGCACATTGCGCGGGGAAATTTCAATGGCGCTACGGTCCATGTGCAAACAATCATGAATCACCTGAGCGGTAGGTTCTTGGGCCCAAGGTACGAGACAGATCGTGCTGGGGTCTGGCTGCAGATTCATGTCTCCATCTGCAGGATTCAGCGCTTCAATCTTCTTCTCATCCACCCAGTCACCCGTGACCGTCTGCAGAAAAAGGTTCTCCGGCAGACGAAGACCTTCCTTACGCAAGAACTTGTCAGCCGGCATGATCTTTCCGCGGGCAATTCCGGTTAGATCAGGAATCAGACATTCGACCTCAGTGATCCGGTGGCGCTGGAGCCACTCATTCATTTGTCGGTAGTCTTCCTCTTTCCATTCAGGAAGCAAGGGGGACTGCTTGGAGTTTTGTAACATGGGGATTGTTGCCGATAAAGACGGTGATGCTGCGAAATCAGGATAGTTGAATCCGCAAGAAACCTTACTTTAACAGGATTTGCAGGAGATCAGAAGGAGGAAGCTTTTGGAGGGAAGCGCCTGAAATGCCAAGCGCTTCAAAATGTGCTGGGATCGTATCAGGACTTGCGAATCGTAACCAAGCCACCGTTGGGACCTGGAACCGCGCCCTTAATCAAGACGAGTCGCTCGTTGTCAATGATCTTGACGATCGCCAAACCTTGTGTGGTGACTTGGGTGTTACCATATTGGCCACCCATCTTTCTACCTTTGAAGACACGGGCTGGGAATGCGCACTGACCAATGGAACCAGGGAGTCTTTTGCCTCGGTGCCCATGACTGGCAGGCTGTCCACCGAAACCGTGACGCTTCATTACTCCAGCGAAACCGCGACCCTTGGAAGTGCCTACAACAGATACGAGTTCGCCTTCGCTGAAGATATTGTGATCGAACTTTTGACCAACTGTGACGGCATCGTGGTCTTCTGCCCGGAATTCTCGAAGAATCCGAACGGAGGTTTGTCCCTTCAGGTGTCCCTTGGTAGGGCGATTCAGCTTGCGTTCAGCGATTTCTTCAAAGCCCAACTGAACTCCATCATAACCATCACGGTCTTTGCTTTTTTTCTGGGTGACGGTCATCGGGCCGACTTGCAGGACAGTCACGGGAACCATAGTCCCGTCATCCTGAAAAACCTGCGACATGCCAATTTTACGGGCCAGCATTCCACTGATCATGGCAACCTTTCTTGGTTCGAAAAGAAGGAGCCTGCCTGCCGGCAAGCCCTGCTAAGGAGTTAGACTTAATTCTTGAAAAACAAATTAGAATAGTCATTTGAGCAGGAATTGCAAGAATTTTTCAGATGAAGAAATGAGTCAGCAGGCCAATCAAACCACCAAAAACTCCGCCCCAGACCACCAGCCAATCCAGGTGTTGGCGGATCATATCTTCAACAATCTCCTTGACTCGCTCTGGGGTCAACTCATCCAGACGTTGCCGGACAATCCCTTCGATCCGTTCCGTCATTGTCTCTGCAGCGTTTGCCTTGTGAAAATGCTCTTCCACAGTTTGTTGAACCCGAGGATCTGCCAGAATCTCGTGAATCAACTCACGAAATTTTTCTATAAAGGGTTCTTTCAGTGGAGCAAGCGCAGTTGGACCACCCACCATCGCCAACATGGGAGCAAAGGACGATTCCTCGATTACACTCACCATCGTCTGAAAGGCCCGCTCCGTATCCAGTTGTTCCATCAGGGAATCTGCCCCTGATGCCAACAGTGAACCTTCCACATTGGATTCACGCAGAAATTGTTCAATGCGCTCAGGTGTGAAAAACTGCTTCATCATGAGTTGGTGGATTCCAGCCTTGAAGTCTTCAAATCGCTCTGGGATAACTCCGGAACCGTAGAGGCCTGGCACTTTCTCGAAGAGCATGTAGACCGCGAGCCAGTTGGTCACCGCACCTGAAAAAGCGAAGAGGCCCATACTCAACCAGGGGTTGCCATCTTCATGAGGTAAGGATAGTCCAAGAATGACCAACGCCAGCGCGATACCATTTGTCAGGTTTTGTTTGTTCAACCAAGGATTGCGTGCCACAGCTTGCATAGTGATGAGTCTCAAGAGGGAAGATTCAGATTCTGAGTCAAAACAGAAAATCATATGGTCCTGCCCGTGACAAGTGCAATGCGATTACAAGTTGTTGATAGAATCTCTTCCGCTGGTTCGGAGCAGCCTGGGAATTTGGCAACAACGTCAGGTCCACTTTGTTGTGTCGCTTGTGGTGGAACAGATTTGCGTCTTCTCTTGCTGAGAGGACAAGACCGGGAACGCTTCTTACATCTGCGCTGCCACACCTGCCGGGAAGAAGGGCTGGTCCAATGCGATGAACTGAATGACGATCAGACCGAAGACTTGGCAGCCTGTCTTGATTCCCGGCCAGATATACGTGAGCGCCTTCAAGAAGAATGGGGCCAGTGGCTCGCCTGGAAACGGCGCTATGCTTATCCAAGGCATTGGCCCACACCTCCACGCCGAATTTCCTCCTGGTGGATGGTAGGTATTCTTCTTCTGCTGCTGGTCTGGGCCCTCAGCGATGTCTGGCAGGTTGCTGGGGTTTGGCGTGAGGATGTTCCGGCCCGACAAGCTGTGGTCAATGAATACGTTGATAGACTACAGGGCATCGGTTGTCTACCAGATGCTATGAGGGAGAAACTGAGAACTGTTGAAATTCACTACACCCTCGAACCGGCGGTGCATGGGAACTTGGTCCAGTATGGAGAAGCAGGGGTGTACTGGGGGGAAGAACAAATTCGGGTGCATCGTTCCAACTTCTGGCTTGGTACGATTCCCAAACGCGCCATTTTACTAGAAACGCTTGTCCACGAAGCACGACACCGGGTCAGTCCCGCTCTAGGGCACAACGCCCTTTTCCATCAATTGGTGCAACAGGACCTCCAGTGTGTCCTCAAGCACTGGTAATAGGAGACGCATGGAAAACCTTTTCAGTGATGCCAATCGAACTTTTGGTCAAGTTGTCCGACTCTTTCGCCGGAGTCCCCCCCTCAGATATGGTGCTCCTGCCGCTTTTCTGGTGATCTGGTATTTGGCAACAGGGGATTTGCTCAGTTCTTTGGCAATGATTGTGGCTTTGGCGCTTGGGTGGCTTAGTGCCCAGGAACCTCCAAAATATTGAGTCAGAGAATGTGGCGAATTGGAACTGGCTTTGATGTTCATGCCCTGGTAGAAGGACGCCCGCTCATCCTTGGAGGGCTCGAAATTCCGCATGAGAAAGGACTACAGGGGCACTCTGACGCAGATGTTTTGCTCCATGCCGTAATGGATGCGCTTCTTGGTGCTCTGGCCTTGGGAGATATTGGTCAGCATTTTCCGGATTCTGATGAGGACTACCGAGGGGCAGATAGTCGCCAATTGTTACGTCACGTCCACGAAAAGGTCCGAGAACTTGGCTTCGCTGTAGGCAATTTGGACTGTACAGTGCAGGCCCAGCGTCCCAAGCTGCGCCCCTATATTGAGGAGATGCGAAAAAATTTATCGGAAGATCTGCAGGTCTCTGTAGGTCAAATCTCAGTCAAGGCAACCACTACCGAGCGCTTGGGTTTTGTGGGGCGTGAAGAAGGTATTGCAGCAGAGGCTGTCGTGCTACTGCAATCAGTTTCCTGGAAGGAAAGTTATGGAAGTTGACTTCGAATTTGAGGTTGGTCCAAGTAAGGAGGGCGTTCAACTCTCAATCAAGTCGAGAATGGGGAGAGTCTTGAAGGTTACCTCAATCGAAATGACAGAGCGAGAGGCTCTGCGCCTGGCCGAAGTCCTGACCCGAAGTGTGCAGGAACGCCAGGCAAAGGCTTTAGAAAATCCTCCTGATGCACAGGAACCCATCAACTGATGGTTAGCGTTTTCTCCTGCCAAACCCACCAGATCTCCGTGTGGGCATGGTTCTTCGGGGTGCGGAAACTCTGGGCTTCTGGACCGCAGAATTTTTGGCACCACCAAACCCACCAGATCGATTTGTTGTTGCCGCACTGTTCTTAGAACGGAATTGAGCAGTTTTGACCTGATTCAGTGACTTAGGTGGAACTTTCTTGAAATTTGATTGACCAACCGACTGCCCCTTGCTGTTTTTCACAGCACTTTGTGAGGGGTTAGAAGAGGCCATCGAAGAAGTAACACCAGAGCGCTGACTTTGAACCGTCGATACGTTTCTTGGGGGACCGCCATAGTATCCCCCATATCCCATGGGGGGGGAGAATAGCGCACTCATCATCATTGAAGTCAACAAAATCGTCCCCAGTCCTGGAGAAGCATAGTGGTAGTATGGTGCTGGGCTGGAATTGTACATCTGTGGGTTGGGTGCCGACTGCATGGAGAGTTCATCCTGAGCATTCTTCGTTGCTGAGGCGGTCATGATCTCAATGGACTTGTTCTCCGCAATATCTCGCCAGGCCTCCTGATCACTCCCAGGGGGTAGCTCGCTAACTTCGGCAGGATCAGGCACTTTGATTGAAAACTGGATAAATTCCTGATCAGATGAAGCGCTTGCGGGCATCACAAGGATCGGGTCGGCCAGGCCATCGGCATTCAAATCAATCGTGCTGATGTCACGAATCTTGTTGGAAATCTTGCTGACTAGGGAAGGGATAAAGTCTGCTTCGCTGACTCCGGCTTCGGTTGCTTCTTTCATCGCTTCGGCCACAACCACCGGTACCAACTGTGGATCAAGATTATCGGTTAAATCCACTCCGAGTCGATTCACCGCTTCTTCGTTCAGTGTATCGCTCACGCCAATCGGTACATTGCTGTTGCTGTAGTTGACGACTTCATTACGATCTGGTTCGCTCCCTCCAAAGATCAGCCAACCTACTCCCAGTATCACCACAACACCTACTGCTCCCTTCCAGGAGAGTAGTTCCGCTTTCCAATCAATGTCTCCACCACTTTTTTTCTTGGAAGTAGAGGCTGGTTTTGAGGGTTGGTTGTCGAGGTTGTCGAACATTCCCATGATGTCTCTCTTTTTTTGGCTGGATGGGGGATTATGGAAGAGATTCAGAAAACTCCCACAACTTATCTTCTTTGTGGGTTGCTTGGCAAGTCGATCAGGTGGGAAATCCTCAGAAATTGATGATCAAACTGGCTCCCAGTTGGTTGAGGTCGCTGTCATCCACTTCTACCTTGCCCAACTCATTTTCCAGAGCTGCATCATTCAAGATGATCTCTCGACGAGTGACTTTACCGACCCCAAGCTGTAATTCAATATTGGTCAGCAGGTGTAGATCCAGGGTTAGCTGCTGGCGAAACTGATCCAGGGTCAGGACATTGCCCTCCCAAGGATCTATTCGGGCCAGTCGATAGCGAGTCGTGGAATCATCAAACTCTAAACGAAGCCCCACCCCAGCAAATGGTTTCAAACCAATCGCTAATCGCCTCGGATAGACTAACTCAAGTTCAAAGTTGGCGATCCAACTGGTGGACACACCAAAGTAAGGTAGCACAGGTGGGTCATAAGAGCCTGGCAGATGCAAAAAACCAACAGACCAGGCCAGAGAGCCTGAATTGCTCTCATACTGGGCAAGGGGAGTGATGTCGCTGATTTCTCCCAGATAGACCTGTTGAAAGGCTCCAAACGCCCAACGATCGGAGGCTCCAGCCTGAGGGTAGAAAAGCATGGAGACATGAGAGTGGTAATCCTCGTTGCTCAAATCACGACGGTCGCTGGCAATTCGATAGCCTCCGCGGATGATGAGAGCACTTTCACCCAACGGCAGCGGTAGAAATCCTCGCCAACCCTCACTATGCAGTTCGGTGGGCAGATCATCTCCACTGAGACCCAGTTGGCTGCTCTGGTCCAGTTCACTAGCCAGCAGATTCGGTTGGGTGTAGCTCAGTTGGAGATCTTCTCGGAAAAGAGATAGGAGGTAGAGATTGAGCACCCTGTACTGGCTCTGTAGTCCAAACTGAGCCCCCTCGAGTTGTGTACCATTGTCAGCGCTCACTCCACTCTCTCCAAAATCAACTTGCTGATAGCTGAACAAGCGAAGAGCCGTCGATGGTGCGGAGGAGCGGACCTGAAACCACTGTGCCTGGGCCGAGAAACCCACAATTAATAACAGAAAACAGCAAACAATTGCGCGCATGTAGGGACGCATCAGAGAGAGTTCTTGAGTTTCCAACGGTCGACGGTGTCCCGAACCAGTTCTAGCTGGGAGAGCAAGGCATCCTGTTGCTCCTGGTTCAAATCCCTCCAACCAATGGCAATTTCGTCTTGGAGCCCTTGCAATTTCTGGACACGATGAGGTTCCAGGTTGTTCAGACGAGTAATGGCAGGCTGCCAGAGTTGACGATTTTGGTGTCGAAATTGGTGAACCACTTCATTGTAGTTCCACTCAAATAATGCACAGATTTGACGCAGGAGTTCCTGACTTGGCCTGCTGAGATCCTGCTCGATCTCTTCGTACAATTCTGGAGAAATCTGCAGCAGCAAGGCCAATGCTTCTGAGGATTGGTCAAACTCTTCTCGTGCTTCACGAAGCCTTTCCCCCAGGGAGAATCGATTTTCTGGAGGTGGTTCATTCCACTCAGGAGTCTCTGGTTTGTTAGGGAAACGATTGCGGATGTCTCTTGCAGATAGGGGCGGTTGGTAGCCACCAAAACTTGGATTTGTTGAGGTGATCAGGCGCTGTCGCACCTGGCGGTAGTTCCACTCAAACATGGAGCAGATCTTGCGCAACAACTCATCCGCGGGAATTACCCCTTCTTCCAAAGCCTGATAGTAGTCAACAGGAATTCCAAGCAGCGTGGATAGTCCTTCCAGAGTTTGCCCAACGGCCAAGCGCTCTGCTTGCAGCTGTTCACCAAAAGTGGCTCGTGCTCGGCTTCCTTCGATTGCGGATGTCTGGCGGGCCTGCGGAGTATTTAGCGCCAGTCGGCTAATGTCCTGGTAATTCCACTCAAACAGAGCACACAAACGCTGAAGAATATCAGCAGGTGGAATCCAATCTTCCTCTAGGCGTACGTAATCTTCCGGATCCATCTGCATCAATAGAGCGATAGCTTCCACACTCTGGTCAATGGAGAGTCGGAATTCTTTGATCATTTCATTGAGCTTGGCCACGAACCTCTTTTGTTCCCAGGAATTGGTACAGGTCTTGATTGCCCGACAAGATCTTTTCTGCCGGAATTCACTACTTTCTCGCTGACGGCATCTCCACACATGAATCGACTTGCCTTCCCCTGTCTACTGCTGATCTTTTTCCTCGCAGCATCTACGCTGCCAGCTCGGACTCGTAACGCAGGTCTGGGCCCTTTGGAAGTCAGGAACCACTACCCGGTGACCCACGCCTACTTGTGGATGTATCCAGAAAACACAGCGACCTTACCGGATGGGGAAGCACTGACCAGTTATAGCTTCTCGATGGCGAACACCTTTGTCAATACCCAGGGCAGTACTCAAAAAATCACCAAAACTGAATATGATCGGGGAATTGTTGCCAGTGATTTCAACAGCGCAGATACAGGCCAAGCCGTGCCAAATTTGGGCCTGTATATGGACGTTGAAAGCTACCGCCAAAACTTCCGTTTCAAGTACGGATTTACTCCATCTGTTGAATTGTCAGTCGAGGTGCCCTTCCTGACCCTGACCGGGGGCATTATGGATGAATATGTGGAAGCTTTTCACGCAATGGTTGGTGTTTCAGATGCAGAGCAAGAGGGTGCCTATCGGGAATATTCAGATCGGAATAAATTTGGTTATTATATAGCTCGCAACGGAGAACTGCTTGTCGCCGATGATTCTCCAATCCACGGTGACACTTTCCTTGGGATGCGTGGCGATACCAGCTTAGGAATCAAGTGGAATCTCTGGGAGGGTGGCCGGATCATGCCAGCCTTCACACTCAAGCTCAACTACAAGGTCGCCAATGGCGATAAGACCGATGGAGGCCAGGTCAGTTCTGGAAGTGATGACCGAGGCTACATGTTCACCTTTTCCAAAGGCTTCGACCCTTGGTTTGTCTATTTTGGGCAGGGAATGACAAGTTTTGGCAAAAATCCATCCTGGGTTTCTGATTCGGTTTTCCATCGTTTCATCAGCCTCGAGTGGATGATGTTCTCCAATCAGTCTCTGGTCATTCAGAATGTGATTCAAACCAGTATGTTTCCAGCGGAAGGAGATCCATCTTCATCGATTCCCGAGGAGGTTCGCAACTACAACTTACAGGCATCTACCGCATTGATCATGGTCGGTTACAAGATTCAAATTTACAATCTTCAGTTCGACACTGGCTTTGTGCAGGATTACAGCAATCGTGGCAACGAGACCGACTTTGTTGTCTTCTTTGATGCGGGGTTGAGATGGTGAGGCAAGTCATTCCTTGGGGCCTGCTTTTGCTGCTTTGGTCCGTCATGATTAGCACAGCTCAAGCGGTCGAGCAGACTTTCTACTTCGCTTCGCTTCAGTACGGTAGCATCGACACCAAGCGCAATGCGCCTCCATTTGCTGTTGACAATGATTACCTGATTGCGATGGAGGAGACTTATGGGTCAGTTTCCTACGACCCTAAGGTAGAACCCACGGTGATCTCCTTCGAATACTACCGAGTTGATGGCTACGTGGGTATCGGGTTCAGCATTGATCTGCTCTCAGGCATTGCTCAGAATGACCCACCGAGCGGGGTGTTCTTACTCCCGAATTACAATCAAGAATACCAATTTAGCGGTGGAAGCCGTGTCACTACAGAAACCATTGGCCTGCTCTACGGGCTCAGCCTCTATGGCCGCTTCGGCTTCTTCTATCCATTTATTGGAGTCGGTACTGGAAATTACTTGATTAAGGTTGAGGAAAATCTTGTTGAGAGCGACGGGACCAACAACTACTCAGTGGTTTTTGGTGAAGTGCTAGAACCCTACTACTACAAATGGGGGATTCGCTTTCCTTCAGGAGAATACGGGGTCATGCTTTCACAGTACTATATCCGCGCCCCACTTACCGTCGAATCGCGTAGCAAGACCCTGGAACTCGGAGGCGTTGGAACTTTCTTCGGTTTCTACATGGGGTTCTGAAAGTGTAGGCAGGCGTTCACTGTCCGCTTGACTGGGCCGCTGAATCATCAAGATCCTTGATGATTCAGCAAGTTCGTTGCCTAGTTCAGACTGGTGAGTACGTCATCAAATTCTTCATATGCCCCACCCCAGTGGTCGGCTCGCACGTTGCGTGATTCCCGATCTGGCTGTGGAGGAAGGATCTCAATCTTTCTCCCTCTGTTCAAAAAATTCTGCACAGCTGCCTGAATTTGTGCATGTTGGCGCTCCTTCACACTGTCTTCCTTCCAAGTCTCATCTTCAAACACAAACTCACTCCATGCTGAGTCCTTGTTTTTTTTCATCATTACCTCTTTTGGGAAAAGATTTATTATTAGCACTCTATGAGAGCAAGTGCTAACAAATTTGTCAACTACTATTGTGCAGGTCTTGCGATCTTTTTCAGGCGATGACTGAAGAACTACTTTCTTCAGGATGGGAAAGAACCTGCCTCTTTTGCTGAACAATAAGCTGCATAATTCATGAAAAAATAATGCGGAATTGTAAATAAAGTAGTAATTTTGCCAAAGAGACACTCCTGCCGACATTTTTTCAAGAAGACAGGAATGCCTCTGAGGAGCTCCGGGAATCCATTTCCCGATGACTTGCCTTAAAGCTTAGAGGAAAATTGTGGGGAAATTGGGGAGAGAATATGAAGATTTTGTGAAGACTATAGCAGACGATCTTCACACAGGGAGAGGCCGATCCAATCCCCGGTACTGAACAGCTTCCGCCAGATGAGGTGTATCAATTGTATCCACTCCAGCGAGATCAGCAATCGTGCGGGCTACCTTGAGGATTCGATCATAGGCCCTGGCGCTGAGTTGCATTCGCTGCATGGCTTGCTCCAGTAATTTCAAGGCTGCCGGCGACGGTGTCGCAAAATTCTCCAGTTCACGACGACTCATCCCTGCATTTGATCGGGTAGAACTATCGAGGAAGCGATGTTCCTGGACTCGCCGTGCTTCCGTTACCCGTTGTTGAATCACAGCAGAGGATTCCCCGCGCC
>DJYX01000200.1 GCA_002450295.1 Deltaproteobacteria bacterium UBA6967 | reverse complement strand
TTCTATACACTCCGCGGTCTTGAAAATCGAATTCAAGTGCCCGGCAATCATCCTGCACATGCCCTTCGGCTAAGTATTCTTGCAGCTGAAGACTCTCGTTTTTTTCAACATCTTGGAATCGATCCAGTCCGCATCCTTGGAGCGCTGTGGGTCAATCTACGGAGTGGCGACTACCGACAGGGGGCAAGTACCTTGACGCAGCAGATGATCAAATTGATGCTGCTGACTCCCGAAAAAACCTTGGAAAGAAAAATTCGAGAGGCCCTGCTAGCACTGGCTTTGGAGCAAAGGCTGACAAAAGCTCAAATTCTTGAAAACTATCTGAATACGATCTACTTGGGACATGGAAACTATGGAGTGGAGCAGGCCTCCCAAGTTTACTTCAACAAGTCCTCTTCAGAATTGACCCTCTCTGAATCTTCATTGTTGGCAGGGATCATACGTCGTCCAGAGTTTTATCTAAAAATTCCTACCAATGCTTCTGCCGAAGGAGAATTCTATCCTTTTGAGTGGTTGGAATCCGCACGTGACCGTCAACTGCAAGTGTTACGGCAGTTGGAGCGCTTGAACTGGCTGCCTGATGAGCAGATTGAAGAAGCCCGCCAAGCACCTCTGAGTGTTCGTCTTCCCAAATCTCAGGGGACTGGGGCTTATTTTGCGCAACAAGTCGTCTCAGAGATGCAGAACACTCATCAGTTGCCGTTTGTATATGGAGGAGGCTATCGGGTTTACACGACGCTGGATACAGAATTACAGCGGCAAGCAGAATCGACAGTAGCTAATAACTTTTCTCAGAAGCGCAAGGAACAGGTAGCCTTGCTCAGTATTGATCCTACCAGTGGAGAGGTTAGAGCCTTGGTGGGAGGAAGAGATTTTCGCAAATCCCAGTTTAATCGAGCAGTGCAAGCTGTGCGTCAGCCGGGCTCTGCGATCAAACCCTTAGTGTACGCGCTAGCTTTAGAAGATGGATTGAGTCCAGCGTCCGTCTGGCGCGATGAACCTTTGAACTTGGAGTGGGAGGATGAAGAAGGATTCATGAACCTTTATGCTCCCGGCAATTACGATGGGAAATTCGGCCTGGAGCGCGAACTGACTGGTTCCACTGGGGTCCTTTACACAGCAGATACGATGACTTTGGCCAAAGCATTGGAGATGTCCATCAACACGGTTGCGGTGCAGGTTCTTCAGCAGATTGATCACAAGAATTTCAAAGAATTTGCTAGAAAACTCCAGATTGAGATCAATCCAACGGTTGGGCTTTGTGCAGCTTTGGGATGTGCAGAAACCAGTCTTTTGCAACTCGTTGCTGCCTATCAACCTTTTCTGGATGAGGGGCGTTTTTGGGAGCCCAGCTTCATAACAAAGATTGAAGACAATGAGGGCCGAGTTCTCTACACAAGATCTACCCCAGCGTCTACTCAGGTAATGAGTGATTGGACGGCATTTCAAATGCGAAGCATGCTCAACGGTGTTGTCCTCTACGGAACGGGGCGCAATGCGAACTGGTCTGAATCTCCAAGTGATATTGGAGGAAAAACGGGAACAACTTCTGAATACAGAGACGCTTGGTTTATAGGCTTTGTTCCTGGACTCGTGACAGGGGTCTGGATGGGGTATGATGGCAACCGACCCATGTTGAAAGTTACCGGCGGGAGCGTTCCCGCACGTTTATGGCAGGATTATATGAAAACTGCCTGGAAGAAATTTGAGAGCTTTAGACCTCCCGATGATCCAGAACATGTGTTGTTGCCAACTTGTACAATCAATGGTGATCTGGCAGACAGTACTTGTCCGGATGTAGATCTGTATCCATATCGAATGAATGATCCCTTTCTGTTTGGTGAACCCTCGATGGAAGGTGGACTCCGAGAGACCCCCATTTCAAACTGGGATACTTCCCGCAGTAATCGTATTCCCCTGCCCTAATCAGGGCCTGCTAGACAGTAGGTAGAATTTTGAGAGATGGCCTCGTTCCCCAAGCCATTTTTAATTCAAAACGAAAATACATCATGAAAAGTCAAAGAAAGGGACTAATCCTCTCGGGAGGAAGTGGGACCCGGCTCTATCCGATGACTCAAGCTGTCTCCAAACAGTTGCTGCCAGTCTACGACAAACCTATGATCTATTATCCGTTGAGCACATTGATGCTGACTGGAATCCGAGAAATATTGCTTATTTCTACTCCACAACACACTCCGTTATTTCAAGAGTTGCTTGGAGATGGTTCCCAGTGGGGAATTTCGATTCAATACACTGTTCAGCCTTCACCAGATGGATTAGCTCAGGCCTTTCTTTTGGGGAAATCCTTCATCAACAAGCACCCTAGTACATTGATTCTTGGGGATAATCTGTTTTATGGACATGACCTCGTCAAGCAACTCCAAAGTGCTGATTCTCAAGCAGTCGGAGCAACAATCTTTGCGTACCAAGTCCAAGATCCCGAACGCTATGGTGTAGTTGAGTTCAACGAACATAGGCAAGTCATGAGCTTGGAGGAAAAACCCAAGCGGCCTCGGAGTTCCTATGCGGTAACTGGATTGTACTTCTATGATGAGCAGGTATGCGATTTTGCAACAGAGCTTCAACCTTCAGCCCGAGGAGAATTGGAAATCACCGATTTGAACCGGCTTTATCTT
>DJYX01000131.1 GCA_002450295.1 Deltaproteobacteria bacterium UBA6967 | reverse complement strand
CTTGTTATTCTCCACCAACAATCGGAAGTTCAAGCTGGATCAGGGCAGTTTGCCGAATCTTCATTTTCAAGACTTGAGTAGAGCGCTTCTACCACCTGATTTCGCCCGCAACCCCAAGATTCATCAAGTTTGGAAAATTCAACGAGTGAATTAAGACTAGTTCATGATGAATTTGGATCAATTCGCCAACGCATCCCCCCTGGTGATTATGCTTCCCAATTTCAGAGTGAGAGTCGCCTGTTCTAATGATCTTTTTTCTGCAACTCCACAAGAATTTCTAAAAAAAGTTCAGTTGGTTAATAAGGTGCTGGTGCTAATTTTCTAGGGTTTTTCTGTGGTTGCTAATTCAATGATGATTTGATCAATGTTCCAAAAAGGAATTGTTCGTAAACGAACCAGAAGTTTCTATTACGTCGATTGTGAAGGGGAGACCAGGCTCTGTCGTGTGAAGGGGAACTTGTTCCAAGAAAGTCGCTATGACGAGAAGATTGCAGTGGGGGACTTGGTTGAGATTGATTTGGATGCTTCCGAAGATGCTGGTTGGATCCACAAGATCCTTCCCAGAAAAAGTCGGCTTTCAAGGCATATTCCTGAACGACAACTGGAACAGGTAATCGTAGCGAATGCTGACCAAATCCTGATCGTAGCTTCCTTGAAAAAACCAGATTTTCGAAATGGCGTTGTTGATCGGCTTTTAGTTGCAGGCCTTAGAGGAGACTTAGAACCAATCCTGATACTGAATAAAACTGATCTGGGTTCTGAAGCTGAGTTTTTAATAATTCGAGACCTTTACAATGATTTGGGCTACCGAGTTTTGGGAATCAGCGCAAAGCAAGGGATTGGTATTGAAGAGGTCAGAGATTCGTTGAAAAACAAAATCTCAGTTTTGGCTGGACACTCTGGGGTAGGAAAATCTTCCTTGGTCAAAGCTCTCTATCCAGATTGGGAAATCCGAATTGGTGCTGTTAATCAAAAAGTTGGAAAGGGGCGTCATACGACGACTTTGGCGGAGATGTTCCCCTTGCCCGAAGGTGGTTTTCTTGTTGATACACCGGGAGTTCGTGAGTTGAGACCCTGGGATGTAGAACAAGCTGAGTTGGATCAGTATTTTGTCGAATTCGAAGTTCGCGAAAATTGTCACTTCAGTAGTTGCTCGCATCGTCATGAACCCAACTGCGCTGTTTTAGCGTCTTTGGAAGCAGGACAAATTCATCCCTTGCGCTACAACAGTTATTTGGCTCTGTACAACTCTCTTGAAAACTAACCAATTTCAATTGTGAGTAGTAATCAGGACTAATCATAAGGTGCTAAAGATGTACGAAGACTTCGGTGAGATTTTGATCAATGGTGGAAATCGAGGCTTGGGGCTTGGTTTTGTGAAGCAATTGCTGAGTCAGGCTCCTCAAAAAATTTTTGCTACCTATCGAAGTGCCGAAACCGCCAAAGAACTCCTGGAGTTAGCTACAAATAATCCCCGAGTGTTGATTCCTATTCTGGCAGACAGTACCTGTGAGGAAGATGTTAGCAATGTCGCAAAAATGGTCAGCCAGGAGACGAATAAATTAGATCTAGTCATCAATTGCGTTGGCTATCTTCACAACGCTGAACATGGTCCTGAAAAAAGTTTGCGCCAAATTAATGCCAACCAGTTACTTGAATCAGCTAAAATGAATGCCTTACCAACATTGCTGCTTGCAAAATATTTCCAGAAGCTTCTCAAGCATGACCAACCATCAGTTTTTTCAGCAATTTCAGCATGAGTAGGCAGTATTGAAGATAACCGCATGGGAGGTTGGTACTTTTACAGGGGATCGAAGGCAATGTTAAACATGATGATTAGCAACATTGCAATCGAGTTTCATCGGACAAATCCCAATACAAAAGTCCTGGCTCTACACCCTGGGACGGTCAGTACTAGGCTTAGTGAACCTTTCAGCAAAAATTTGGCACCTGAAAAACTTTTTAGCATTGACTACAGTGTCAATTGCCTCTTGGAGGTAATCAAAAATACCAAAAAGAAGCCCAGAGGCGGTTTCTATGCCTGGGATGGGGAAGAAATAGCTTGGTAACACTTGGTATGGAAGCAGTGATGAATCTGAAAAGACTTGAGAAATCAGGATTTATGAATTAAAATTTTGGGCTTTACCTAAAAAGACATCTACTTAAGAAAATTGTTTAATGAGGTGCGCTTGCCAAAGCCAATGATTGCTGGCAACTGGAAAATGAATGGAAGTAAGGGATTGTTGACCGAGATGGTCGCTGATTTGTCGAAAATTAGCTCTTCGGCAAAGGTGGTACTTTGTGTTCCCTATACTCTTCTCCAAGCATTGGAAGAATCCGCCCAAAATTCAAACATTGGAATCGGTTCTCAAAATGTCCACCACGAAGTCTCGGGAGCTTTTACGGGTGAGATCTCTGTGGAGCAGTTGCGGGAATGTAGCGTACAGTATTGCCTGGTGGGTCACTCTGAACGACGTCAATATTTTCAGGAAGATAACGAACTCATCAGCAAGAAGGTCAAAAGACTGCTCCAGTCAGCAATACATCCAATTCTTTGCATTGGAGAAACTTTGGAAGAGCGAGAAGCTGGGGAGGAACAATCCGTTGTCGGTAATCAACTTGCTGAAGGATTGAAAGATATTGCTCTTGATGACCTCCGCAGATGCATCGTTGCTTATGAGCCAGTTTGGGCAATCGGGACGGGTAAAACAGCTACCCCTGATCAAGCTAATGAGATGCATCAATTCATCAGGGGACAACTAATTGGCCTTACAAACGCTGCTGTAGCCGCAGAAATTCCAATCCTCTATGGAGGTAGTGTCAAGGGCAGTAATGCCCCTGAACTTCTCGCTAAATCTGATATAGATGGAGCTTTAGTAGGGGGTGCTAGCCTTCTACTGGAAGACTTCAAAAGCATTATCCTCTCTGCTCAAAACTGATCAGGATTCATACCCATGTTTTCTTTGGTTTTAATTCTTCATGTCTTCGTTTGTTTGCTCATTATTTTCTTCGTACTAATGCAGTCTGGGCGGGGTGCTGAGTTAGGCGCAGCATTTGGAGGGGTAGGGCAATCGCAATCAACTAGATCAGAAATGAGTGGAATTGGCAAAGCAACTACAGTGGTTGCTGTTCTGTTCATGCTAACTTCTCTAGTTTTGGCGTTACTCTCTTCCGAGAAAGCTAGAGAATCCGTTGTTCGGGATATTAAAGCAGTTCCAATCGTTCCGGGAGTTGAGGAACCTCTTTCTCCTGCTACTGAAATACAAATCCCAGCTGATGGAGTAGTTATTCCTCCAAATGAACAGGAATTTCCATCTCAAGATCTAGAGCAAACGGCAGCCCCAGCCCTAGCACCTTCAACGGGTCCTCCGCAGAAGGTGGATAATCCTCAAAATGCTGCTCCTACCGAGTCAGCCCCGGCACAGAACAATTGAATTGTATTATCAGTTTTTAATCGGTTCTGATGAGCTAGAATTGCTCAGGCGATCATAGCCTGAGCAGCTGATAAGCCAGATAGAGCGGCTCCTTCAATCTTTGGTCCCGCAAAAGCGTCTCCTGCAAAAACTAAATTCGGGACACCCTCGGCCACTAGAAACGACTCATCGTGAAGTCTAGCTGGCTGGCTGTAGCGCCAGCGGTGTATTTGAATGTCCTTGATATCAAGCTCTTTACCTCTTTCTCTCAGCTCTCCTCTAACTAACTCAATCAGCTTTTCTGGCTCACTTTCCCAATGTTCAGTACTTGCTTGGGGGCCTAAGTGAAAAGTTAAGGCTTGCCCTGGATTTGGAAGCCCCTTGAGCTGATTGTCCGCAACAAATTGCAGTGGCTCTTCATTGATTTGCCATCCTCCATGTTCCGGCATAGATAAAGGATCTTTGGGGAGAACCATCATCGCAATGCATGGATCATAAGAAATCAAACTAAGGTAGTTCTTGGTAGAAGTTGAAAGTTCTATCCTCCCAGCTTCCAGAAGAGCAATCGTTTGGGGCACTGGAGAAGTCATCAAGAGTTGATCTGCAGACACACTGGGGGATTCTTCAAAATCTAAATGCCAGGATTGATTGACGAATCGGACAGATTTCACTTTGTGGCCTGTTCTGACATCAAGTTGACCAGCCAGCCATTTTGGTATGGAGTTCATTCCTTCAGTGCCGCGAAATCTTGGATGGCCATCACCTGTACCAGAAAACCCCTTGCACCAAATTTTTGCTACCCCAGCTTTCTCCCAACTCTGGACATACTTCTCGAAACGAGGATCGCGAACTGTAAAAAATTGGGCACCGTGATCCAGTCTGAATTCGCTAAAACGCCTGGTACTCATTCTACCACCAGGTCCTCTTCCTTTATCGAAAAGAACCGAGTTTTTGCCTTTTTCGGCTAGGTAAGTTGCCGCCATCAAACCTGAA
>DJYX01000277.1:4658-7239 GCA_002450295.1 Deltaproteobacteria bacterium UBA6967 | reverse complement strand
ATCTGGTGACCAATGTGCGAGGTTTGAAGCTCCTAATTCGTAAGAAAATCGTTCGTCCACTTTACCATCAAAGTCGATAAGGCGAATTTGCTTATTGCTTCCTGGTGGCTTTGCAGTGTAGGCAATCCGACTTTGACCTAAACCAGGAACATTAAGAACTTCCTGAATCATTTGGTCAGAGAGTTCGCGAGCCGCTTGCTGCAGATCACTATTCCTGATTTTGATCTCAAAATTTCTGCGAATGCGTTGTTCTTTTAGATCTTTCAGAATTCCCTGCACAGTTTGGCGCTGATTACTCAGTTGCAAATCCCAAACGAAGGCAAGCTCGCTGGCAGCTGCAAATACAGGATCCACTACGCTGAAGAATAGAGTCCGCTCAAGATTCTCTCTAATCGCATTATAGAGTTTTTTGCTGCTTACTCCGGGAGGATTGGTTACCAAGACAACCTGTAATGGTCGGAACCTAGGGCTATTCACTTCAAAGTAGTCCACTCCATGTGAATTCCCTGAGACACCAGATAAAACTAGGAAAAGCAGGATAATGCGAAAGATCTTCATGATCAGAATTGAAACTGCTTTGGACTGAAGCGAACGCCGAATTCGTAAATGGGCAGCGTGTATGAATCTGGAAGAGGGGGAAACATACGCAAGTCACGAATCAGAGTCAGTACTGAATTATCAAGAGCTTTGTTTCCAGAGAGATCTTCCACTCGATATTTCATGACTTTTCCGTTGGGCTGCACAGTAAAGCGTACAACTACCGTCAAATTGCTGTCAACCAAGTGAAAGGGGACATCCCACAGGGCCAGAATAACATTGTTGATTTGCTCAGAGTAGGCCAAAGCCTCTTGATCACTCAGCTGCTCGCTTGTTGGAGCGGCCTGCATGGCTGACATTAGGGTTGGAGCACCGATAGGAACTAACTCTGTACCAGCAAGTAATTCAAAGAGATTGGTTTCAATTCGCTTGGGTAGAGAGGTAACAGGAGGTGCTTTGGCTGGAAGTTGGGAGGCGGATGAAATGATTGCAGCTAATTTTTTATTATTTTCCAATAAGTTGGAACCACTCCTCGCAACGATTTTGGGTGATTTCTTTGTTGTGGCTGGAGATGAACTTTTTTTGCTCTGTTTTTGTACAGGAAGTTCAGTGAGTGAAGGCTGAATGGAGGGTTTAGTTGTGTCAGGTTTTTCTTCGGATAATCGCTCAATAGCTGGCTGGGGCTCAGAATTCTGAGGTTTATCCAAGATCTCTTCCATTTGTTTGTTAGCCTTTGCCAAGCTGTTATCTTGTGGATTGGGGTGTGTTGGCTTTGGGTGTTTTTTAACTTCTTTAGTTTCCTTGACCGTGCTTTTCTTGGATTCCTTAGCCTTTGTTTTTTCCTTAGGTTGTTCCTTGGACGGGGGACGCTTGGGCTGACTTTTCCCGAGTTCGGGGATTGAATTAAGTGACAAGAGAGGAACGGTGGTTCTGCGATTACTGCCAGAAGCTGGTTGAGTCCCTATGAGCAATAGTAAGAATCCAACATGAAGTAAGATGGATACTAATAATGGCCAACGATATGGTCGTAACCAGCGTAAAGATCGCATGTTCTAGAATACTTTTGCCTTCATTCAAGCATTACCAAGATAGGCGAGAAGATAAATTATGAAAAAAGTAGTTGGGATCAGTAAAAATCAATTTGGCCTGACGGTCGGATTCTCTAATGGTAATTTCGTCACCCAATTTCAAAGGGATTTTTTCACCACCGTCCGCGGCTAGGAAAATATCCGTCTCACGAGTTTCCTTGCTGACTTCCAGGCATACTAGGGAATCATGAGTCACAACCAGAGGGCGCGAACGGAAATCATATTCATTCAAACCAGTTATGATCATACAGCGCAATTCTGGCATGACGATCGGAGAACCAGCAGCCATTAAATATGCAGTACTCCCAGTTGCTGTCCCGACGATGACTCCATCCCCACGGATTCTTCTGATGTCTTTTTGATTGATTGACAGATCTACGGTTAGCATTCGAGTTGTACCTTTCAGGACAATCTCATTGACGGCATGCAGTTGACCATTAGGATGCTCACAACAAATCATAGATCGATGGCTGATTACATATTGGCCACTCAGCACCTGCTGCAGGGCAGTCCCCAAGTCCTCACGATTGCTCGCAGTGAGAAACCCAACATTGCCAAAATTGATGGCTAAAACAGGACAATTTGGAAAATGACTGAGTGCATAGAGTACTGTCCCGTCCCCACCAACCGTGACTAGCATATCCAGTGGTATGGGTGCATCTGAATCCCACCTCAGTAAATGGGCTTGAATATCGTTTTCATTCAGGATTTTGCAGATCTGCAGACCAATCTCTTCTTGTTGGATAGGGTCGCTCAACAGGACACCAACGTTTCCAAGATCAAGAGGATAAGATTGCGGGAAGTGTTTCATGCTGAGGCTATTCTTTCGGCTAATTGAGATCCGATGTCTGGGCCTTGCATTGCGGGGTGTCCCACCTTGCACTTCAGTGACAAGTATGAAAGCATCAAATTATTAAAAAAACGCTGGAATAATTAATTTATCTGTTAATATAAAT
>DJYX01000277.1:0-4259 GCA_002450295.1 Deltaproteobacteria bacterium UBA6967 | reverse complement strand
TTTACAATTCCAAATGTGAATGGAGAGGAAACTGTGAATTCAATGATTCGTAGTTTGGGAATATGGCTGATCATCGGTCTGGTGATGTTGGTTCTTTTCAACATGATGGGTTCTCGCACTGGAAACGAACAGCGAATTTCCTTTACGGAATTCATGGATAAAGTAGAGACGGGGTCTGTCTTGGAAGTCGTTGCTCAAGGCAACAATGTAATCGGCATCACAGACGGAAATCAACGCTTCCAAACACAGGTGCCCGATTATCCTGGCTTGTACCAAAATCTTCGCGAGAACAATGTTAGAATTCGAGTGAGTCCTCCAGAGCGTGGTAACGTGTTTCTGGCAATTCTGAATAGTTGGTTCCCAATGCTGCTGATTATTGGGATTTGGATCTTTTTCATGAGACAGATGCAAGGTGGAGGCAATCGCGCAATGAGTTTTGGAAAGATCCGAACTCAAGTAACGGAGAAGAAGGATAATCCGATTACTTTTTCGGATGTTCAGGGAATTGATGAAGCCCGGGATGAGTTGGGAGAAATCGTTGATTTCCTCTCAGATCCAGATAAGTTTCGGGACCTTGGTGGGGAAATTCCACGAGGTGTACTTTTGATGGGAGATCCCGGGACTGGAAAAACGTTATTGGCAAAAGCTATCGCTGGCGAAGCCGGGGTCCCCTTCTTCAGCATCAGTGGCTCCGATTTTGTGGAAATGTTTGTCGGTGTTGGGGCGAGTCGTGTTCGTGATCTCTTCGAGCAGGGGAAAAAGAATGCTCCATGCATCATTTTCATAGATGAGATCGACGCAGTAGGAAGAGCTCGAGGAGCAGGTCTCGGAGGTGGTAATGATGAGAGAGAGCAAACTCTCAACCAGCTCCTTGTTGAAATGGATGGCTTCGCTCCAAACGAGGGAATTATTGTAATTGCTGCAACAAACCGACCGGATGTACTAGACCCAGCACTCATGAGGCCTGGTCGTTTCGATAGACATGTGGTTGTTCCAACTCCAGATTTGCGTGGTCGTGAGAGCATTCTTAAAGTTCACACAAAGCAAATACCCCTATCTTCGGACACTGATCTGCAATCTATTGCGCGTGGAACACCAGGATTCACTGGAGCAGATCTGGCAAATCTCGCAAACGAAGCAGCTTTGTGGGCAGCCCGTAATGACAAACCTCAAGTTGATACAGGCGATTTCGAATATGCCAAAGATAAGGTTTTGATGGGCGCTGAACGGCGTAGCCTGTTAATTACTGATGATGAAAAGCGTACGACAGCCTATCATGAAGCTGGCCATGCAATTGTGGCTGCTGCCATTCCTGAAGTGGATCCGGTTCACAAGGTCACTATTATCCCAAGAGGACGAGCGCTGGGGCTGACCCAACTCTTACCATCCGAAGATCATCATAGTTATTCAAAGAAAAAACTGGTTGGACAACTAGCTATGATCATGGGAGGCAGAGCGGCGGAACATCTAGTCTTTAATCGATTCACAACTGGCGCTTCTGACGATTTAAAAAAAGCTACTGAGATTGCCCGAAAGATGGTTTGCCAATGGGGAATGAGTGAGGAACTCGGACCGCTGACTTATTCCGAGGAGCGCAACGCTTATCTCGGGCGGGATATGCTCCAGCACAAGTGGTTTAGCAATGCGTCTGTCAAGATGATCGACACAGAAATACGGGGCCTACTGCATGATTCCTATCAAAGAGCATTCAGCCTGTTGGAAACAAATCGACGAGTGCTAGACTACTTGGCTGAACAACTAATTGAGGCCGAAACGATCGATGGGAATCTTGTTCGCGAAACTCTAAAAAATCCACCTGCCATCAACTGACCGGGGAAAGCTTACCAAATGGACTTTTGGAGTCTGGTACCACTTCGTTGGCAGGATCTGATTGATATCCTTCTGCTTTCTTTCCTTTTCTATCGCATTCTACTTTTGATAAAAGGCACCAGGACTATCCCGATGTTGATGGGGATGATCATCCTGCTGGTGCTCTATTTGGTGGCTAGGTTTCTCCAGCTCGATGCTACTGGTTTGCTGATGGATAACTTGGCAAATTCATTGGTCTTGGTGCTGGTTGTTTTGTTTCAAGCTGATATCCGGAACGCACTGGCCCAATTTGGGTTAATTACCCTCTTTCGCGATAATCGAGTACAACAACAAGATGTTGCGGAGAGAGTTCTTGCGGCCTGTAGGACTATGGCCAGACGAAAGATTGGTGCTTTGGTTGTTTTTGAGAAGGAAGTGGGGCTCAGAAATTTTACTGACCGTGGGACTCCGATTAATAGTATTGTCAGCGAAAGCCTTTTACTAAGTATCTTTCATCCAACGTCGCCATTGCATGACGGTGCCGTGATACTGGGTCGCAAGGGTGACCTGGCTGCAGCTAAGTGCATCTTGCCAGTCTCAATGAATCAAAATCTCTCAACAATGTTGGGTACGCGGCATAGGGCAGCTTTGGGTTTGACTGAAGAAACTGACGCTGTGGTCTTGATTGTCTCAGAGGAACGGAAGGAGATCAGCTTAGGTTTTCAAGGTCAGCTTATGAGAGAAAGTGAGGTAGACCTAAAGCAAATGTTATTTAGCTTGCTCAGTGGCAAGACATCCTCAATGAAAACAAAGAAATCACCTGCTGAAGAAGATTTTATTCTTGACGACAGTCTCTCCATTGGTCGTACAGAAGAATCATCACCGAATTCCGCAGCTTCTTCATAACCAAGTTCGATTCTAAGCTGGCATGCGGAATAATCTGCCATTCAAGGTCCTCGCGATTGTACTGGCCTTAACTGTTTGGTTCCTCGCTAAACAAGAGGAGAAGCCGGTTCAGGTCAGCTTTTTCGCTCCAATCATCTTCACTAATCTGCCACCAATGTTACAGGTGTCAGTGAATCCCACCCAAGTCAATGTCTCTGCCACGGTAAGTCAGCGCCGAAGTAGTTCTCTGAATCCTGCAGAAATCCGGATGTTACTTGACCTGGAAACAGCACGTCCTGGAACTTATACATTTCCTGTTGAAGGAGATAATCTACAATCCCCATTCCTACTGAATATAGAGAGAATTTCACCCAATCAGGTAGAATTAGTGATTGAAGAGCTGATCGAAAAAGAGCTTCCACTTCAGGCACGCTACAGCGGACAACTGGGTGCGGGCTATCTTTTGGAGCAGATTGAGATTGTTCCCCCAACTGCTAAAATTCGTGGCCCGAAACGCCTGCTGGATCCCCTTTCTCAGTTGATGACGAGAGAGATTGATCTGAATGATCTAGACAATTCCATCGACATGCTGGTCAAAATTGATTTGCCTTCTCAAGAATTCCAGATCGTGAATAAGGGGATTGATTATTATAGCGCAAAGATCACTTTGGGAGCTTTACCCGTCAAGAAACGCTTTGACAATGTACCTATATACTTTAGAAACTCCGAATATGTTTCACTGATGAATCCGAGTACCTTCAACTTGTTTCTCGAAGGTCCACCTGAAGTAGTGAATTCGCTCAATAGCAGTGACGTATACGGGACATTAGACTTACTTGAGTACGCTCCGGGCAGCTATCAAATCACGCCTAAACCAGTTGTTCCAAGGCAAGTTAGCGTGTTACAGCAGTGGCCAATCATCTCCCTGTGGGTCAAGTCGACTCCACTCTCTGACTCGGAAAAACAGGAAAATGAACGCTTGGTTGAAGGACTGACAACTGAAAATCCATCCTCTACTGAACCCTGAAAGGTTTTAATGATCGCTCTGCATGTGAATGTGGATCATGTTGCCACAGTGAGGCAGGCACGACGTGCCTCTGAGCCAGACCCCGTCACAGCGGCTGCTTTGGCTGAAGTTGCGGGTGCAAACGGCATTACCGTACATTTACGCGAAGATCGGCGTCACATTCAGGATCGGGATGTTCGTGTTTTGAGGGAAACTATTCAAACCGTTTTAAATTTGGAAATGGCAACAACTGCAGAAATGCTGAAGTTCGCAATCGAGATTCAGCCTGAAGTAGTAACTCTTGTACCTGAAAAGCGAGAGGAAGTAACAACTGAAGGTGGTTTGGATGTCGTTGGTGGAGGAGATGATTTGAGGAAAGCGATTGGACAGCTACGAGATAATGGGATGAGGGTGAGCTTGTTCATAGATCCTGACATGGAGCAAATTCAAAGCAGTGCCAAATTTGGAGCAACAGATATTGAGTTGCATACGGGCCCCTATGCACATGCTAAAGCAAATACCAAAATTCTTTCTGAAGCCTACCAAAAATTGGAAATTG